>NZ_JAGPXW010000049.1:0-33208 GCF_018070365.1 Micromonospora sp. D93
TACGCTGGGGCACGCGGCCACCGCCAGATCCGAAAGTTTGTCCACAACAGACAGACGATCACGCGGTGGCCGCACCTCGTCCACCCGGCCCCACCAGCAACATCTCAAACGGCGGCTGCCGTACTAGTCGTCTGCCGAGCTAGCGCCGGCGCCCTCGCCCGAGGCATCCAAGAGATGAAGCAAATTTTGGTCGACTGCGAGCGGATTTTCGGACCGCGAAACATCCACACGCTCGACGCACGGGGGCACCTTGCGGGAATGTACGGGGAGGCCGGGGAGTACGAGAAGGCCCGTGCGATGTTCGCCCAACTGGCCGCCGACCTGCTCGAAATTTCCGGCCCGGACCATCGGGACACCCTCACCGCGCAGGGTTTGCACGCTCGCTGGATCATGGAATGCGGTAACCCGCGGGCGGCCATCCCACTGCTACGACGTGTGCTCAACTCACGCTTGCATAAGCTCGGTCCCGACGATCCCGACACACTCGCGACTCGAAGCAACCTCGCCCAAGCACTCCAAGCGGCCGGAGAGGTCCGGGAAGCGGCTGAAGAGCTTGAGACCGTGCGGGCTGACCATGTGCGGGTGATGGGCTCGGATCATCCGCAAACATTGACCGCGCGTAATAACTATCTGCTCGGCGTGTCTCTCGAGATGGACGCGGACGAGGCGGCAAACGCCTGGATGGATCTCATCGATGACAGCGAACGTGTCCTCGGCCAATATGCTCCAGCAACGCTAAACAGCATGCACAACTTCGGAGAGTGGCTCGCGTACGCCGGTTACCTGGATGACGCCGTTGGGTGGCTGCAGAACACACTCACCGGACGGACCATTGCCCTCGGTGCGGAACACCCACACACGAAGGCCACGCACGAGTTCCTCGGCCAACTGCGAGACGTGACAGGCGGACCGTCCGGCCTGACCGTTGAGCCCTGAGGCTCTGTTGGGTTGCGGGGTCAGTGGGCAGGCTAGACCCGCCCATCACCGCCGCCGGCACCGACTGCGCCGCCGCCCTCGCCGCTGAGTGCCACCTCGCCACCCTGTCCTAACCTCCTTCACCCGCGGCCGTCCCGAGAAATGGCCGGGCACCGGTCACTGATGGGCAAGAGGCGGCCCCCCCAACACCTCGACATTGCGAGTTGCTGGTGCGAGATCGACGTCGTCGGTCTGCAGGTGCAGGTTGATCACGTCGAAGCCGTCTCCGAGCAGGGCGGCGCGGGCGCCTTGGGCGACGCCGAGGCATGCGGTGACGACGCCGACGAAGGCGGCGCCGACGGCGGTCCCGGCGAGTTGTACCGATCCGCAGGGATCGCGTCGCTCAAGGTCGGCGAGGGCGGCCGTGACGACACGTCGTTGCTGCGAAACGCCCTCCTTCCAGCCGCGGACTTGGTCGCTGGGGACCTGAGCGGGGAATCGGCGCAGGAGCAGGGCGTTGAAGTCGGCTGGTCCGACGCCGAGTCCGGCGTCGATGGCGAGCTTCCAGCCGACTCCGGAGATGAGTCTGCGAGGGGCGAGGTTGTCGACGCCGAGCAGCGCGACGTGGTGGTCCTCGTCCTGGACGCGGCTGGTGTGATCGAGTCGTCGGTCGACGATGACGACGTCGTAACCGGCCCGCTCGAGGACTGCCGCGGCCAGACGGGTCTTGCGGACCGGCTCCGGCTTCACGGGGGTGAGAAGCCCGGTGCTGTGGTTGGCATCCACTACTCGCTGGGTGTCCTGCAGGACCACTTCGACCCGGGACGGGTCGGCGTAGGTGAGCCAGGACATCACCCAGGCGTAGGCCTGGCCGAGGTGACCGAGGCCGACGATCCACCAGGCTGCCGGTGCGTGGGTCAGTTCAGGCCCGTCGGCGTTGGTCCCCGGCTGCCAGAGGTTGACGGTGATGGTGCGCCAGCCGGCGTCGCTGCCCGGGCGGTTCCGGGTCGCGCCGAAGGCCTCGTGCACACCGAGGGCCCCGGCGGCGATCGCGGCCAGCACGTTGCCCTCGACGGCGTGGCCGGTCTGCGTGTCGGCCGGGTGGACCTGAGCGGTCCAACCGCTCCACCTGGCTCGGAGTCGGACGCCGCCGTCGGGTGCCGGAAGCGCAGCGTTGCCGAGGTACAGCACGGGCCAGTCAGCCGGGACGTCGGTCAGGTCCTCGGCGTGCCGGGCGCCTTCCCGGTCGGTCATCTGCACGATGGTGTGCCCTCGGTGCGGCCCTGCGGTCAGTTGCACATGGCCGTCAGTGATCACAATGACCTGGCCGAACGCGCGGACTGCCGTCGCTACGGCCGTGCACAGCGCCGCCTGGCCCCGCACGTCCGAGGCCATGCCGTCCGCGACGATGGCCAATCCCGTCGCGACGTGCGCGTCGAGTGCGGCGTTGACGGTCGCCTGGGTTCCCTCGTGTACTGCCAGCAGGGCGGTGCGGTTGAAGGTGTCGGTGATCGGGATGGTCATCGTCTCTCCTGAAGTTGCGGACGGCGGAAGCGGGACAACAGCCGGCGCCACCACGGTCTGAGTTCAGCGGCCGAGTGCCGTTCGGGCACGAGCAGGAGCTCGGCGGCTTGTTCTCTGTAGAAGGACGCCCAGTCGTCGTTCACACGCAGGTGGACCCCGAGCGGAGACACGTCGGTGACGCCGGCCGCGAAGTGCGGGGCGATCAGCGCGACGTGGCCGTCCCGGGCGACCATGGGGTGCGCAGCGTCAAGGCGGCTCTGCTGAACACGGTGGGCCGGGTGGGTGTGGATGTCGCCGACCACGCGCAGCCCGTCACGGCGGCAGAGGTTTTGAAGCGCGGTGTAGCCGGCGGCGTGGAAGTCGATCCGCCCGGTGAGGCAGTCCGGATCGAGGTCGTCGTAGAACGCGATCGCGGTGACCGGCTGGGGCAGCTCGTTCTCGGGATGGGCCCGGTCGGTGAGCAGGAACGCGCCGCTCTCACGGTGTCCCTGCCCCCGCTCGGCCAGCCCGGCGAGCAGGACGCCGAACAGGTCCGGTGCGATCGTCAGACGGGCGGTCACCGGGCAACTCCGTTCTGGGGCATCGTCGCGCAGGACAGCTCCCGGTGCAGCTCGCGCAGGTAGAAGCCGATCGTGCGGTTCACGTTCCAGGACCGCTCCGGGCGTTCACTGGCCCAGTTCGAGTGACTCGTGATCCCAGCTCGGTCGCAGGCCAGGTACGGCGCGTTGTTGTTCCCTGGCGACCAGTCTGGGCGGAAGATCTCCGGGTTGCGTCCGGAGATCGGCCACTCGGCCACGGGCAGCGGCGCGTCCGCGACGATGTTCCAGGGCTGCCCCGCCGGCGCTTGGAGCGGGTAGTCCTGGACGTTGAGTCGCATGCCCAGCTCCGCGTCCTCGCCGACCGCGATGGCCACCGTCAGGAACGGCCAGGTGAGGTCGACGATGCGCCAGGACCCGGCGTCGACACCGGCCTCGACGTCGGCGGCCGACAGATGCCGGCGCAGACGTCGCAGATTCGGGTCGACGCCGGGCTCGGACGCCGTGCTCATCCCTGCGGCCGGACCGTGTGGACCAAGTCGACCATGGCGCTGCAGGTGCGCCTCGGAACGATGGTGGTGACCGGCGTGTTCAGGTCCAGGTCCTCAGTCTCGCCGGGGAGCCGCAGGACCAGATCGGCCGCGGCGGCCTGGCTGATTCCGAACGCCGCGATCGCCCGCTTGCGGACCTGACGCAGCCGGATGGCGGGGTGGACCTTGACCACCTTGTCGGCGCCGGCGTACCCGACCGTCACGGCGATCTGGCGGCAGGCCGAAGTAGCGAGGTGACCCGGCCGCCCGGCCAGAGCCGCCTCGACCGTCACGGTCACGTCGAGCTCGGCCTCGTCGTCGACTGCGAACACCTTCTCGTCATCCTCGAGGACGAGAAGGTCACCGAGCCGCACATCGGGCTCGACCTCGCGGGTCTGGGCGACGGCCTCGCCGGCCGTGAACTTGTGGATCCTCACGTCTGCTCCTCTGCTTCAGCGGGGCCGTGTCGACGGGCTCCGCGGTCTCGGAGGCCGCCGGTAGGGCACCAGCTGTCCCCGAGATTTCGGTTTCACTGAGACCAGTGAAACAGGTGATCGTGTCCGGCGCAACCCCGAAGCGGCCCCCTGGTCCACTCCGGCGTCCCGAGGGCGTGCAGGTTCCGTTCCAGCTGTCATGCTTGGCGTGTGCGTATCGAGTTGGCCGGCCGGAACCCCCTCCGACGCCCAGAGCTGAGGGCTGACTTTCACGGCGACACGGGAAACCTGGTGCTCGACGCGCGAGGACTGCGGTGGGTCAGCCCGCTCGAGCTCGCCGCCATCGTCTCGATGGGGACCGTCGCCGCTGCCGACGGCCGTGACGTCCACCTGCTCGTTCCTCACGACCCGAAGATCGCGTCATATCTCGTGCGGATGAACGTTGTTGAGCTACTCAAGCCCTTCGCCGAGATCGACGGGTCAGTCCCACCCCAGGGGCGGCGCGACCACTCCGACAAACTCCTCGAGGTTGCCAAGGTCACGCCTACCAACATCGAAGACATCAGCAAGGCACTCGGCCAACTGGTAAAGGCGCGGCTTGGACCGGACGCGGGAAGGGCGGCCTTCCGCAGCCTCGCTGAGCTACTCAGCAACGCCACCACGCACGGCCTCAGCAAGACCGGTGCCTTCACCGCCGCCCAGCTCTACAGCGGCACCCTGAGCCGTACACCTGGCTTCGAGTTCGCCGTCTGCGACTCCGGCGCCGGGATCCAGAAGGTCCTTTCTGGCGCCACCAACCAGGATCTGGAAGGACCCCCGGCTCTCGAGCTCGCACTAAATGGCGGCATTAGACGCGCCGAAGGGCGAGGCCACGGACTACCGAACCTGTGGCGGCAGGCCATCCTAGGCGGCAACAAGGGAGGTGAACTCATGCTCCGCAGCGGAGACGCCGTCGCTACCGCGAAGCTCCGCTCGGACCCCATCTCGATCTGCAGCCGCGTCGCCGAACCGGTGCACGGCACGTGGGCCTGGCTCCGCGTCCGAGTTCCGTAACGGGCCGTAACGTGTTTCAATCAGTCAGGTGAAACCGAATCCCGCTACGACCGTCACTTACGACGTCGGACAAGAACTGGCGTTCCTGTCAACCAGGGAACGCGGCAGGAAAGTGCTTCACGACCTAGAAGAACGCATCCCGCCTGGCACCAGCCTTCTTGTCATCAACTTCGCCGACGTGGAGGCGATGACCGTCAGCTTCACCGACGAGTTCCTCCGCAAGTACTACTCCACCCTCGCCACGCAGGACGACGGGCCGGCCTCCGTGCTCGTGATCGGACTCAACAACGACACCCGCGAGACGATCGTCATCGCCTTCGAACGCCGCGAACTTATCGCGCTGGAGCGACTCGGTGATGACCTTGTTCTGCTGGCGGCGTCGGAAGTTCTCTCGGACACCTTCAAGCTCGCCAGGGCCCTTGGGACCTTCACCGCGACGACGATCGCTGAACGACTGGGCATCACCGCACCTAATGCGAACAACCGTCTCAAACGCCTCGTCGCGGCCCGAGCGCTCGTCCGGCGGCGCGGAGTCGCCGAGCGCGGAGGCAAGGAATTCACCTACTCCGTACCCGAAGTTTGAGCCTCTGGCGTTGCGTCTCCTTCGCGGTTCCGGCATTAGCGTGCCGTGGCTCGTACCGTATCGCCGGAGCGACCCATCGCGATTTGCCGGCAGGCAGACTCTCTAAGCCGGATGCCTGCCGTCGCATCCTCAGTGCCGGCCGAAGCAGTCTTGGACCTTGGCGCGCTCGACCGGCTCGGGCCGGGCACCGGGCAGGCATCCTCGACGCTGCTCAACGAGATCGGCAACACCTAACGCGGTGGAACAACTCGGCCAGCTCAGCGACACCGGTGCGGTCCGCCGCCGGTACTGGCCGGCGAGCATGTGGCAGGAGATCGACGGGTTCTTCGCGCCAATGGAATCCCGTCAGCGAAGACAGGATCTCAGATTGAGCCCGACCAGGAGGATCCGGACTGGACTGACAAGCGCGGCATCTAGCGGTGCATGGTGATGTGTTCGGTGCGAGCAAAGCCCTTCGAGCCGACGTTGCCGGCGGCACGTGCAGGTGACGGCATCCGCTCGAACGGTGGCGGCGGACCCGGCGACGGCTTGGTCCGCGGCGATCGTGGCTGCTCGGTGGCTGCTCGGCCGACGGGGGACTGACGTGGATTTAGCGCTACGCAACCGAACCCACCAGGAAACGCGACCCCCGTTTATATATCGATAACAGCGGATTGGCTGCCCGTGCGGGGCGCGGACCTGGAAGGACGCACTTGGACTCGAATGGACTGGAAGGCTTGCGGCCGGACGAGTTTTAGCTACAGTGCTCGTTGTAGAGGTGTGTGTTCGGAGCTTTGGACTACGGATCAGAAGGTTAGGGGTTCGAGTCCCTTCGGGCGCACAGACAGCCCTCTGTCAGGCATAACAGCCGGCAGGGGGCTTCTTCTTGTCTAGCCAGGACTGTGAACGCCTTCTTACTCTCCGTGCATGGCCAAGATCAACTCGCCCCGCGAGGCCTGCGCCTCCGGGGCTGTCCCGTCTCCCGGGTAGTCCGGGAGGGGTAGGGGCTACGGCTTCTCGGCGACGAACGTTCCACGAGCCGGCAGCGTCACGACGAGACCCCGCTCGCGCAGCAGGCGGATAGCCGCACGGACCGTTCCCCGCGCCACGCCGTACTCCTGCTGGAGGTGGGCCTCGGAGGGGAGGGGCTGACGGGGCTTGAGCTTCCCGGACTCGATCTTCTTGGCGAGGAGATCGGCGAGCTGGATGTAGAGCGCTACCGGGCTCATCTCGTCAACCATGACCGGAACCTTATGGACGGACCACACGGCTAAGCCGTCGGGTACGGACTAGACGTATTACACGGGCTGTACTGGCTATACGAGATGTACAAGTTCGACTAGCTTCGAGGTCAGATCTTTGCCCAGGTAGGAGGCACCTCGTGAAGCTCTGGCCGTTTCGCCGTCCCGCTCCACCCCTCGACCGAACCGGGCCTGTGGCCGTCTACCCGGACCGCTTCGGAGTCCTCAGACCGGCAGGCGCCCGAGAGATCCCCCCGCGCCGGAACTCCGGGCGTCGCCTCTATGCGGAGCTTCCCCAGCCGCGTACGGAGGGGGAGCGGTGACCCGCGTGCCGTTCGTGGTGGAGCTTTCCTGGACGGTGATCGACTTCCACCGCTTGCAGAAGTGCGCCCGGTGTCACCCGGACGGCTGGTGCCCGAGGGTTGCGGTAGCCCGAGCGCGGATCTTGGCTTGGCGACGGGCGGTGGATCGTGCCCCCATTCAGAAGTGGTGACCTCCTCCACGTCACGCAGGCGGCCAGCGTCCAGTTCTCCCGGCCGTTCCTCTTCCGCCTCATCCGCGTACTGGAAGACCGGATCACGTACGACGGGTGGCTCTGGATCGAGGGGTACGAGCTGGACGCTCGGGGCGAGGCGGTAGCTCGCCGGGAACTCTTCGTCCAGCCAGTCGGTCTCCGGAAGCTCGCCCCGTCGCCGCCCCGTTGCCCGAGTGCTCTGGCGGCGCACCGGCTGCGAGGCGACCGCCACCCGTCGCGCGAGGCTGGCGGCGACGCATAGACCGTGTCGCACCGACGCTCTTGGTCGGCGATCACGTCTGGCGCGACGCCGGCCGCTGCTCCTTTAGTGGCGAAGTCGCCAACTGTTCTCTCCTGCCCCGCGTCGCTGACAAATGCTGGCCTGGCGTGGGTGACGTGCGGAACATCGACACGCCTGGACCGACATACCCCCCGGGGGTATGTTGAGGGTGAGGAGGCGATGAGGATGTCGCACGAGGACGAGCACCACCGGATGCGGACCCTGGGTGAGACCGTGGACCGGCACGGCGGCCATGGCGGGCATGACAAGCACGCCGGGCACGACCCGGAGATGTTCCGTCGCAAGTTCTGGCTAAGTCTGGTCTTGACGGTGCCGATCGTGGTGACCAGTCCCATGGTGATGGACTGGTTCGGCTATCGGCTGGACTTTCCGGGTGTCGACTGGGTGGGCCCGGTGCTGGGCACTGTGGTGTTCGTCTACGGCGGGTGGCCGTTCCTGCAAGGCGCGGTGCGGGAGGTCCGTGACCGGGCGCCGGGGATGATGCTGCTGATCGCGATGGCCATCACCGTCGCGTACGTGGCCTCGGCGGCGACCGCGTTGGGCGCGTTCGACCTGGACTTCTGGTGGGAGCTGGCGGCTCTGGTCACCATCATGCTGCTCGGGCACTGGCAGGAGATGAAGGCCATCGGGCAGGCCCAGGGCGCCCTGTCGGCCCTGGCCGCGCTGCTGCCCGACGACGCCGAACGCCTCGACGGCGACGGTCAGCCCGAACGAGTGCGGGTCAACGACCTGCACGTCGGCGATGTGGTCCTGGTGCGCCCCGGTGGGCGGGTGCCGGCGGACGGGCGCATCACCGACGGCCGCGCGGAGCTGGACGAGTCGATGATCACCGGCGAGTCCCGGCCGGTCGGCCGCGAGCGCGGCGACCGGGTGGTGGCTGGCACGGTGGCCAC
Organism: Micromonospora sp. D93; assembly: GCF_018070365.1. NCBI lineage: Bacteria > Bacillati > Actinomycetota > Actinomycetes > Micromonosporales > Micromonosporaceae > Micromonospora > Micromonospora sp. D93. The sequence goes on from NZ_JAGPXW010000049.1 coordinate 8,504, forward strand.
CGACGCGGCCATCCGGGTGCGCGTCGAAGCTGTCGGCGAGGACACCGCCCTGGCCGGCATCCAACGCCTGGTCGCGCAGGCCCAGCAGTCCAGCGGCAGGGCGCAGGTCCTCGCTGACCGGTTCGCGGCCTGGCTGTTCTACATCGCCACCGTCACCGCCGCCGCGACGCTGCTGATCTGGACACTGATCGGCAACCTCGACGAGGCCGTCGTCCGCACCGTCACGGTGCTGGTGATCGCCTGCCCGCACGCGCTGGGCCTGGCCATCCCGCTGGTGATCGCCCTGTCGACCGCTGTGGCCGCGAAGGGCGGCATCCTGGTCAAGGACCGTCTGGCCCTGGAGCGGATGCGCAGCATCGACACGGTGCTGTTCGACAAGACCGGCACACTGACCCGCGGCGAGCACGTCGTCGCCGGTGTCGCCGCCACCGGCGGCGTCAGCGAGACCGACGTACTGGCCGTCGCGGCGGCGGTGGAGGCCGACAGCGAACACCCCCTCGCACGGGCCATCGTCACCGCAGCTGCCCAGGAGGGCACCCGACGTACCGCGACCGGTTTCCGGGCGCTGACCGGTCGCGGGGTGCGCGCCGACGTCGACGGCATCAGTTACGCCGTCGGCGGACCGGCCCTGTTGCGCGAACTCGACGCCACGGCGCCCGGCGACCTCGACGAGCACCGGGCCGAGTGGTCCCGGCGGGGAGCGGCGGTACTACACCTGCTGCGGCTCGACGGCGAGCAGGCACGCGTCATCGGCGCCCTCGCCCTCGAAGACCAGATCCGCCCCGAGGCGCGCCAAGCCATCGCCGACCTACGTCAGCAGGGCATCCGCAAGATCGTGATGATCACCGGGGACGCGCGACCGGTGGCCGAGGCGGTCGCCGCCGACCTGGGCTTCCGGCCCGGTGAGGACGAGGTGTTCGCCGAGGTGCTGCCCGCCGACAAGGACGAGGCGGTCGGCGAGCTGCAACGCCGGGGCCTGCGGGTGGCGATGGTCGGTGATGGCGTGAACGACGCTCCCGCGCTGGCCCGCGCCGACGTCGGCATCGCCATCGGCGCCGGCACCGACGTCGCGATCGAATCCGCGGGCGTCGTGCTCGCCTCCTCCGACCCGCGCGGGGTCACCGGAGTCATCCGGCTCTCGCGCGCGTCGTACCGCAAGATGATCCAAAATCTGGCCTGGGCCGCCGGCTACAACGTCGTCGCCCTGCCCTTGGCCGCCGGGGCTCTGGCCTGGGCCGGAGTGAGCCTGAGCCCTGCGGTCGCCGCGGTGCTGATGTCCGCCTCCACCATCGTGGTCGCGCTCAACGCCCAACTGCTGCGCCGTGTGCAGCTACGCCACCCGGACGATTCAGGCCTGGATCGTGGGTTCGCCCCGAAGGACCCGGCGCCGGCCCGCAGCCAGTCGGGCGGTCGCTGACACGCGGCCGAGGTTCCCTCCTGAGGCTATCGACGTCGACAATCAGGACCGACAACCTCCAGAAGCGCAAGAAGTACGACCGGAGTTCCGTGCGGGAGCCGGTCCGAATCGTCGAGGAGGCGGGGGCGCATCAGCTCGAACACAGGAGTACGACCGATGGACAGCGCCTCCGCAGCCTCATAATGCTGAGCTTCGCTAGCCTCTGCACGTGATCTCCTACCGCGCTACCGCCCCCGCGGACCTCGACCGCGTGACCCCGTGGATCGTGACCGAGCCCGTTGGGTGGATCCCCGCCGACCGTTACCTGGCCGAACTGGCCGAGGACATGTACCGGCCGGAATGGACATGGATCGCCGAGCACGACGGCCAGGTCGTGGGACGGGCATTGTGGTGGGGGCCGAAGGGCAGCCCGCATCCCGTCGCGCTCGACTGCCTCGATGTGGATCCAGCCGTGGGTGACCGTGCCGCCGTCGCCGCCGAGCTGATCAGGGCAGCGCTGGCCGGGTTCCCGGAGCCGGTGGAGTACATGATCAAGGTTGCCGGTGGCTGGCGTGACGATCCGGCCACCTTGGAGGCCGTGCAGTGGCGGCGGGCGGCGGCGCATGCGGCGGGCCTCACCCGCGAGGTGGAGCGGCTGCAGTTCGAGTGGGCACCCGCCGACGGGTTGCCCCCTGCGGCCGGCAGGCTGCGGTTCACCGAGGCCTCCGACGAGGAGTTCCTCGCGGTGTTCAGGAGAATCGCCGAGGGCAGCCTGGATGCCCAGACCCGTGCGAACCTGGCCGCCAAGGGCGTGGACGCGACCGTGCGCGAGGAGATGGACTTTTATCTCGGGGCGCCGGGCAAGCGGGAGTGGTGGCGGATCGCCTACACGCGCGAGGGCGAGGTGGCGGGCATGGCGATTCCCTCCGCGACTCCGTACAACGTGAACGTCGGCTATCTCGGGGTGGTGCCGGAGTTCCGCGGGCGCGGCTACGTGGACGAGGTGCTCGCCGAGATCACCCGCCTTCACGCGACCAACGGGGAGTCGCGCATCACCGCCACCACCGACATGGGCAACGCGCCTATGGCGGCCGCTTTCGGTCGCGCCGGATACCGCAACACGGAGATCCGGATCAATCTTTCCAACGACGTCCAGCCCTAGCCGAGGAATGGCTGGTCCCGACATTGCGAGGTGAGTACGCGTGCGGATGGCAGGCGCGGCCGGGGCGACCAGAATCTCTCCCATGCGAACGCGAATCATGATCGCCCTGGCGGCGGTCGGCCTGGGTGGGCTGCTGGCCACCACCGGTTGCTCGTTCCAGGAGAGCATCTGCGCCGGCGGCGAGTATCCGGCCATCGCGGTGGGAGGGCAGGGAGGCAGCGCCTGCTTCCCGGACGGGCAGGAGCCGACCCCGCCGTACGTCCGCTACCCGGAGGGCAAGGTTCCGCAGCACGTCGACGACGAGTGGGACGTCTACTGGCGCAACCACGGCATCGACGAGAACAACAACATCATCGAGACCTGAGCCGGCAACCCGGAGAATCGTCCCCCAGGCGGCATCCGGTCCCGCCGCAGGTCCGATCGTCGTGATCGAACCTGTGCGGGACCGGATGTCTACCTGTCGCTACCCGACTGTGCGGGCGATCGGATGATCAGCCGAAGCAGTTGGGCACCGGGGGCGAACTGGGTGTGCAGTTCGTGGGCCGGTTGCCGCTGATGGCCGTCTTCTGGTCGACGGTGACCTGGCCGCCATCGTTGAAGATCCCGCCGGGTGCCAGGATGGAGATGTTGTCGGTGACCTTGCTTTCGGTGAGGGTGAGCGTGCTGTTGTTGTAGATGCCGCCGCCCTGGGAGTTGGAGCCGATGGCCCGGTTCCGGTCGACGTGGCTGCGCCGCAGTACGACGGTGCCGCTGCCGTTGTAGACGCCACCGCCGTGTTCGATGGTGCTGTTCGTGCTGGCGATGTTCTCGCTGATCCGGGTCTCTTCGGCCACGAACTGGCCGATCTGGTTGAAGACGCCGCCGCCGCGTTGGCCGGCTTCGTTGTGGTGGATCTTGCCGTGCTTGAGGTGGAAGACGCCGTCGGTGAAGATTCCGCCGCCCTCGCTGCCGGCTCGGTTGTCGTTGACTTCGATGTTCTTGGCCTCGGTGGTGGAGTTGATGCCGCCGCGGATACCACCGCCGCGGAAGCCCGCGGTGTTGTTGTCCAGGTGGACCTTGTCGAGGACGGCGACGCTGCTGTTGGACAGCCCGCCACCCGCACCGCCGATAGGCGTGATGCTGAAGACCCCGATCGTGTTGTTGTAGCTCAACCGGGTGTTCTGCACGGTGAGGTTGCCGTTGTTGTGGACGCCTCCGCCGTCGTACAGGGCGCTGTTGTTGCTGATGTTGCTGCCGCCGTCCTTCTTCTTGTCCTTGTCGTGGTCGTTCCCGCCGAGGATCTTCGTGACGCCGAAGTTGGCGATACCCCCGCCCGTGCCGTTGGTGTGGTTGTAGACCACGTCGGTGTTCTCGATGGTGGCCCTGCCGCCGATGTCGACCCGGATGCCACCGCCGCCGGCGCCAAGCCCGCCGTCGGCTTGGCCGCCCTTGATTGTCGCGTCGCGCAGCGTCAGGTCGCCGCCGGCTCCGACTTCGAGGATCCGGAACGGGGTGGCGTTGGCCGCGCGGACGATTGTGGACCCGTTCCCGTCGATCACGACCTGCTGGGTGATGATCGGTAGGCCGACCGCACCGAAGGGCACGGGTGGCTGGGGTGCGGACCTGGTGAGCGTGTAGGTGCACTTCTCGGCGAGCCGGAGTTTCGCCCCGGAGCCGGCGTTCGCGCGGACGATCGCCGCGATCAGCTCGTCGGCGTTGCAGGGTACGGACCGGAAGTCGTCGTCCCTGCTGTCCCGACGGTCGTTGTCCTTCTTGTGGTCCTTGCCGTCGCGGCCGCCCGGGTCCTGGCCTCCGTGGTCGTCACCGCCGCCCCGGCTGCCGTCGGCGAGGAGTTGCGTACCGGTGTTGCCGTCGCTCTTCCCGGTCGCCCCGCTCACCCCGGCCGGGGTGAAGGCGGCCAGGCCGACCACTCCGGTCAACCCGGCCACGCCGGCGACGAGCCAGCGCACCCGTCGCCTCTTCGGCAGAGGGGCCTGACCTGCCGCTACTTCGCTCATGTTCGGGTGTAGATAGTTGGACATCGAGCTACCTAGCCCTTCTCGTACACCATGGCTCCGCACGTCGCAGTCGGTGCAGAAGGCGACAAATCGGTTGTCGCCGCCAAGGTGAACGTAGTCGAGCGTTCCTCGCATAAACGGTGTTAGGTGAAAAAAGCCTACATTCGGGGTGCGTGCCACTGCCGTCCCGACGGAATCACCATGCTCATCTGCCCCTACCGGTCGCTTGACGTAGGCCGGGTGAGCGACAAGAATTTACAAGAATCGCTGTTAGCGTTAACAATCCGTCCCAGTGCTGCGACGGCATCGTCATGCCGATGTCGCGGCGGTCGCGACGGCTTGACTCCTCGGTCAGCACTACCACCGCAGGGGAGAAATCTATGCGTACGAGGGCAAGATGGCTCGCGGCGACCGCCGCACTCGGTGTCGTCCTCGCCGGGGTGCTGACCTCGGCCGGTCCGGCCAACGCGGAATCCAACGGTGGGGTGCGGGTGATGCCTCTCGGCGACTCCATCACCGAGGGCACCCAGGTGCCGGGCGGGTACCGCATCGGGCTCTGGCAGCGCCTCGTCAACGGTCGATACACAGTGGACTTCGTCGGGTCGCAGTTCAACGGGCCTGCCAGCCTGGGTGACCACGACCACCAGGGGCATCCCGGCTGGCGCATCGACCAGATCGACGCCAACATCGTCGGCTGGCTGAACACCCAACGTCCGCAGACGGTCCTGCTGCACATCGGCACCAACGACATCCTGCAGAACTACAACGTGAGCACCGCGCCGAACAGGCTCTCCACCCTGATCGACCGGATCACCACCACAGCGCCGAACGCGGAAGTGTTCGTCGCGCAGATCATCCCGCTCTCCAACAGCAACCAGGAAGCGGCCGCCCGTACCTTCAACGCGGCGATCCCGGGCATCGTGCAGAGCAAGGTGAACGCCGGCAAGCGGGTACGCCTGGTCGACATGCACAGCGCCCTCACCACCGCCGACCTGATCGACGGTGTCCACCCCACGTCCGGCGGCTACGACAAGATGGCTGCCCGCTGGTACAGCGCGTTGCAGTCGGTGCCCGGCAGCATCGGCGACCCGGGCAGCGGTGGTGGGCAGACAAACGCGATCGTGGGCACCCTGTCCGGTCGCTGCGTCGACGTCCCCGGCTCTTCGACGACCAACGGCACCCAGGTGCAGCTGTGGGACTGTCACGGCCGCACCAATCAGCAGTGGACCTACACGAGCGGCAAGGCGCTGACCGTGTACGGCAACAAGTGCCTCGACGCCGCAGGCTATGGCACCTCCCCGGGCACCCTGGTCACCATCTACGACTGCCACGGCGGAACGAACCAGCAGTGGAACGTCAACGCCAACGGCACCATCACCGGTGTGCAGTCCGGCCTCTGCCTGGACCCCTACAACGTGGGCACCGGCAACGGTACGAAGCTTGTTCTCTGGACCTGCACCGGCCAGGCCAACCAGCAGTGGAGCCGCCGATAGCTCGCGCGGTCGCGCCGGGTGGTCGGATCGCAGATGATCCGACCACCGGGCCCGAGCTGGCCGGCAGCGCGGCGTGGTGGAACCTGTCCGAAGCTCCGGTCGTGGCCCCACTCGTGGACGGCATCGACGGGGCTCGGTGAGCAGACGATAGGCTGCGGCCGGCATCGGAGTGACCTAAGGGGAACGGGTGACAGGCGGAACGGTTCGCGCGGTGGTCGCGGCGTGAGCGTCGGGTTGCGTCCCGGTGACCCGGCACGCCTCGGTGGGTACGAGGTGCTCGACCGGCTCGGCGACGGTGGCATGGGCACTGTCTTCCTGGCCCGCTCGCCGCAAGGGCGGCGGGTGGCGGTCAAGGTCGTCCGTCCGGAGCTCTCGCACGACGAGGAGTTCCGGGGGCGGTTCCGTAGTGAGGTGAACCGCGCCCGCCAGGTTCCGCCGTTCTGCACGGCCGAGGTCCTGGACGCGGACCCGGACCATGACCCGCCGTACCTGGTGGTGGAGTACGTCGACGGCCCCAGTCTGGCCCAGGTGGTCCGGGAACAGGGGCCGCTGGGGGCGGCGCAGCTGCACAGCATCGCGGTCGGGGTGGCCACCGCGCTCACTGCCATCCACGGTGCCGGGGTGATCCACCGTGATCTGAAGCCGGCGAACGTCCTGGTCGCACCGGGTGGAATCAAGGTCATCGACTTCGGCATCGCCCGCGCGTTCGAGGCGACGAGCCAGCACACCCGAACCAATCACATGGTCGGGACCGTCTCTTACATGGCTCCGGAGCGGTTCGATACGACGTCCGGCCGTCCGGTGGGCCCGGCCGCGGACATTTTCGCCTGGGGTGCCCTGGTCGCCCACGCCGCGACCGGCCGCAGCCCGTTCGGGGGTGATTCCGCTACCGCCACCGCGATGCGGATCCTCACGCAACCGCCGGACCTGACCGGGCTCGGCGGGCCGTTGCGGGAGTTGGTCTCCCGGACGTTGGAGAAGGATCCCGCTGCTCGGCCGACCGCTCGGGAGTTGCTCGACGCGTTGTTGACCGCAGCGACTCCGGTGGGTGCCGGCGGGCCGACCCAACTCCTGGGCGCGACGCCGACGGGGAGTGCGTCGCCCGCTGCCGGTGGTGATGGGCAGGGCCAGCCGGCGATGTCACCGGGTCTGGCCACGGCCGGTCGGGCGGCCTCGCGCAGGCGGGGATGGCTCACCGCGCTGGGGGCGACGGCTGCGGTGATCGCGGTGCTGGTGCCCGCTTTCCTGTTCGGCCCGCAACTGCTGCGTGGGCAGTCCAAACCGGACTCGGCCGGCTCGACGCCGAGTGGTAGCCCGGTGACGAGCGCACCGCCGGTCACCGCGTCCACGCCCGCATCGGGTACGCCGACCGCGTCACCGTCGGCAAGCGTGGACCCGACCCAGGGCATGCTGGCCGGTCAGCGGCGATTCCTGCTGCACGTGGTGGAGATCGACGGTGACCTGTCGCTGCCCTCGGACGGTGAAGTCGAGGTCGGGAACGGAACCGGCAAGGATGCGCTCTTCGTGCTCGAACCGGTAGGTGTCGACTACATGATCAAGTCCACCAACCCGGAGATCGCCCACCGACCGTGCCTCGGGGTCAAGGTCGATTCGAAGGGGTACAAGTCGCTGGTGGGAGCCGACTGTCGGCCAACCAAGGCAACCCTGTTCACGATCTTCCGTGAGGGCAGGGACGACAAGGGGCGCGCCTCCTACTCCATCGTCAACGAGGAGTACGGCCCGGTGCAGTGGAGCCCGACCAAGAGGGAGATCTTCGTCGAGTTTCTCGGCGACGCCCCGCTCGACACCACGTTCAGTCTGGTCGACCGAGGCGCGGTCTGACTCGGGCGTACCCCGTCGCCTGAAGGCGACGGAAGTGGTCCGAGGGACCGGCTGTTGACGTCGGCGGCGCTTCACTCTGTGGACGCGCCGGGCTGAGTTCGTCGGCACCGCGAGCAATGCGCAAACGTCGATGTTAACGCGCGCGCGGTGCCTCCTCAAGGGCGCAACTGTGGTCTGCGCCGGGGATCCGGGGCGATGCCTGCGGGAAGTCCGTTGAAGACGCCCGGCGCCAAGATCCGTGGCCCGTCAGCGGCTGATGTTCCCAGCAAGTTACGTCTTGACGAACGGCATGTTATCGCTCACAGTCGATGCCTAAGGACGACGACACCTCGGCTTTCCGGGCAAGCCCTGCCTCGTCGATCTCGAATCAGGCGTGCGCCACAGCTCGCCGGCGTCTTGTTAACGCTAACTTTCTGACGCCTGCGCGCTCGGCCACGCGTCGCGGTACGCCCACCCTCGGGCAGGCCGTTCGGCTCTTGGTCACTGGAGGAGGATCATGTCTGCCCTCGATAGGTCTCCATCGATCGCAACGCCGTCGCGACGGCGACGTTGGTGGTTGCCCCGCCTTGTCGCCGCCAGCGCGGCGGCTCTGATGGTCGGTGGCGCCGCCGTAGCGGTGGTGTCGTCACCCGCCGCCGCGGCGTCGGTCGACACGAACGCGTGGTACGTGTTGGTCAACCGCAACAGCGGCAAGGCCCTGGACGTCTACAACCTGGCCACGAATGACGGCGCCCGGATCACCCAGTGGGCCCGCAACAACGGCAACCAGCAGCAGTGGCAGTTCGTCGACTCCGGTGGTGGCTACTACCGGGTGAAGTCGCGGCTGTCCGGCAAGGTGCTGGACGTGTCGGGCTTCTCGACCGCCAACGGCGGCAGCATCGTGCAGTGGAGTGACCTCAACGGCACCAACCAGCAGTTCCGGCTGGCCGACTCGGACAGCGGCTACGTCCGGTTGATCAACCGGAACAGCAACAAGGTGATGGAGGTGCAGGGCGCCTCGACCGCCGACGGCGGAAACATCGTGCAGTACGACGACTGGAACGGCGCCAACCAGCAGTGGCAGTTCGTCCGCGTCGGCGGCGGGACCGACCCCACCACGCCGCCGCCGACGACCCCGCCGCCGGGTGGCACGTGTGACCTTCCCTCGACGTACCGGTGGTCCTCCACCGGGGTGTTGGCGAACCCGAAGTCGGGTTGGGTGTCCCTGAAGGACTTCACGGTCGCCCCCTACAACGGCCAGCAACTGGTCTACGCCACCACGCACGACTTCGGGAGCAGCTGGGGCTCGATGAACTTCAGCCTCTTCACGAACTACTCGCAGATGGCCTCGGCCAGCCAGAACACGATGAACTCCGGGACTGTCGCGCCGTCGCTCTTCTACTTCGCGCCGAAGAACATCTGGGTGCTCACCTACCAGTGGGGTGGCACGGCGTTCTCCTACCGGACCTCGACCAACCCCACCAACCCGAACGGCTGGTCCGCGGCGCAGCCGCTGTTCACCGGAAGTATCACCGGCTCCGGTACCGGTCCGATCGATCAGACGGTCATCGGTGACGGTACGAACATGTACCTCTTCTTCGCCGGCGACAACGGCAAGATCTACCGGGCCAGCATGCCGATCGGGAACTTCCCGGGCAACTTCGGCAGCAGCTACACGACCATCATGAGCGACACGACGAACAACCTGTTCGAGGCCGTTCAGGTCTACAAGCTGCAGGGCCTGAACAAGTACCTCATGATCGTCGAGGCGATCGGCTCGACGGGCCGCTACTTCCGTTCGTTCACGGCCACCAGCCTGAACGGTTCGTGGACGCCGCAGGCCGCGTCCCAGAGCAACCCGTTCGCCGGAAAGATCAACAGCGGCGCTACCTGGACCAACGACATCAGCCACGGTGAGCTGCTGCGCACCAACGCCGACCAGACCATGACCGTCGACGCCTGCAACCTGCAGTTGCTGTACCAGGGCCGTTCCCCCAGCTCTGACGGCGTGGACTACGGCCTCCTGCCGTACCGGCCGGGTCTGCTGACCCTGCAGCGCTGACACGATTTGATCAAGCTCGACTGACCCGGAACGGGCGGGCTCGGCGTCACGCCGAGCCCGCCCGGCTCATTTTCGCCGGTGTGGTCACGCCCGAGATCATTCGACAGGCGTGCCGGTGACACAGGTCAGCACCCGGCCCTGACCACGAGTGGCGCTGGATGTGGTCGTGGCGAAACCGTGGGCTTCGAGCAGCAGTTCGGCCGCGGTGAGGTTCGCGGTGGCGTGCGCATCGGTGGGTCGCTCGCCGAAGACGTAGAGCCGCCCTCCCGGCGCCAGCAGGCTGCGCATCCGAGCGACCTGCTGCGCCGCGTCGCCCAACCAGAAGAGGCTGACGTTCACCGCGAAGATCTTGCTGAAGTGGTCAGTCGGAAGGTCGGCGGACTCGAACCCGGCACGCCGGATCTCGGCTCGGCCGGCCTCGACGTGGCTCAGGTTCCGTTGGGTCGCGAGTCGCACCATCGTCGCGGCGCGGTCGATGGCGACGATCCGGCCGGTGGTGAGTTGGTCGGCGACCAGGGAGACGGCAGCTCCCCGACCGCAGCCGATCTCCAGCACCCGGTCGTCGGGTGCGACAGCCATGGTCTCCACCGCCCAGCGCTGCCGATGGGCGGCCGTCGACCGAATCGGTTCGTTCGCCGCGGGCGTCGTGCCAGCGCTGGACGAACTCGGATCGCCAGTCGAAAAGGTGGACCTCACGACGTCACTCGCCGGTGCCTTCTCTGCTCACACCACTGATTCCACCCTCTCCGCGGAGTCGGTGCACCGTGTCCTCGGTCACCGCGCCGGGACGGGCGTCGGGGCGGCGGCTCCGGCAGCCCGCCCCGACCCGGGTCGGGCGTCAGGTGATCCGATAGGCCCGCTGGATCGTCTGCGTGACCGTGTTGCCGGCGGTGTCGGTGGCCGTCAGTCGCAGCGACACGAATCCGGCCCGCCGCGGGTGCTGGTCCGCGACCTGTCCGAGGGCCTCACCACCACGTACGAGTTCCAGGATCGCGGACCTGCCCCGCGTTGATTGTCGAAACCTTTCCGATACCTGGTGCGGGGCGACCCGTGCTCCCACCCACGCTCCTGCGGGCGGGGATGCCCGGCGGCGGGGTCGAAGACTCACCTGAGGGGGCGGGAGGTGTCGAAAGTTTCGGCAAAATATTGACATCTGACGATCGAAGCGCCCAAGCTTTACCTGGCTGGCATTCGTGATCTTCGATTACGTTTCGTTCTTTCCTTTCCATCACCACTCGGAAGGAGAGCCCCGTGATCATCAGCTCGGGCCGCTCTAGGACCCGTTCGGTGATCGTCGCGCTTGCGGTAGCAGCGCTCACGGTCGCCGGATCGGTATCGGTAGTAACACGAACCATTAACGCCCAAGCGGCCGTGGGCCCGCTGGCCGCGGCAGTGGAGGACGAAGGCGCCGACTGCGCGGTGTCCGGTCTGCCGGACCTGGGCTCGCTGCCCACAAACGCCAAGCTCCCCGACCCCTTCAAGAAGCTGAACGGCCAAACCATCACCTCGAAGTCCGACTGGCGCTGTCGCCGGGCGGAGATCAAGGAATTGGCGGAGAAGTTCGTCTTCGGCGACAAGCCCGCCAAGCCCGCGACCGTCACGGGGACGGTGTCCAACAGCAACGTCACAGTCAACGTGTCACACAACGGCAGGACTTCCAGCTTCTCGGCGCGGGTCGAGCTGCCCAGCGGCACCGGTCCCTTCCCAGCCGTCGTGGTCGTCGGCGGGTTCGGCGCGGACACGGCCACCATCAAGGCCGCCGGCGCTGCCGTGATCAGCTACGACCCGCTGGCTGTCGGGCGCGAGGGCACCCCTCGGAACAACAAGCAGGGCGCGTTCTACAGCATCTACGGCTCGTCGAGCAGCACGGGACTGCTCGCCGCCTGGGGCTGGGGCGTGAGCCGGATCATCGACGTCATCGAGCAGTCCGACGGCAGGATCCTCAAGGCGGACGCGATGGGCGTCACCGGTTGCTCCCGCTACGGCAAAGGCGCCTTCGCGGTCGGTGTGTTCGACCAGCGCATCGCCCTGACCATGCCGATCGAGTCGGGCAGCGCGGGCGTACCCATCTTCCGCGGCATTCCCGGTGAGGGCGCGCAGAGCCTGAGCAGCGCGTACGGGGAGCAGCCCTGGTTGGGCGACGCGTTCGGCTCCTTCACCGGCAGCCCGAACCGGCTCCCGGTGGACACGCACGAGATGGTCGCCATGGTGGCGCCGCGCGGACTGTTCATCATGGACAATCCGCACATCGCCAACCTTGGGCCCCGATCGGCGAGCGTGGCGGCCCTGGGCGGCGCGGAGGTCTACAAGGCGCTCGGCGCCGGTGACAACATCACCTACTGGTCCGACGTGCAGGACGGCAGCCACTGCGCCAACCGCTCGGAGTGGCGTACCCCGTTGCAGAACAACATCCGGAAGTTCCTGCTGAAGACGGGCAACGAGCCGGGTGTGATCCGGATTTCCAGCAGGGCGCTCGGCCGGTTGGCCGACTGGCGGGACTGGCCGACGCCGGTCCTGGCTGACGGCCCGACCACGCCGCCTCCGACCACGCCCCCGCCCACCACGCCCCCGCCCACCACGCCGCCTCCGACCACGCCCCCGCCCACCACGCCGCCTCCGGGCGGTGCTGGCTGCGCGGCGGCGGTGTCGGTCAACCAGTGGACGGGCGGCTTCGTCGCCACGGTGCGGGTGACCGCCGGCACCGCGCCGGTGAATGGCTGGACGGTCACCATGACACTGCCGGCGGGTGCCGGCATCACAAGCGTCTGGAGCGCCAACCGGAGCGGCGACACCGGCACGGTCCGGTTCACCAACGTGGCCTACAACGGCGCCGTCGCGGCCGGGCAGTCGACCGAGTTCGGCTACCAGGGCACCGGCACCGGTGCGGGGATGGTCCCCACCTGCTCGGCCGCGTGACTCTCCGGCCCGGTGCGGAGGTCGCAAGCCTCCGCACCGGGCCGTGCGGGCCTCCGCGTCAGAGCCAGACCACGATCCCGGTCAGGTCGTTGAGGACGGCGGCCACGCCCGCCCGGACGGCCGCCGCACAACGGTCCGCGGTGAACGAGTTCGGGTCGTACGTCGAGGACATGCCGAGCCCCTCACCGCGGAACGACGCGCCGTCCCAGTCGACAGCTGTCACGTTGTGGGTGGGCTCGGCCAGTTCCGCGCCGACCACGAGGAACTTCTCGTCCAGGTGGTTGGGGGTGACCAGCGCGAGCCCGTCGATGAGGTCGTTGCCCGCGCTGACGATGAGGTCCGGGCCCATCTCCATCGCCTTGGCGATGCTGGGAACGGCGTCGTGCGCGTTGCCGACGACGATCGTCCTGAGGTCGACGTGCTCGTCGTCGGCCCACTCCTCGACCGCCGTCACGAGGGCCTTGGTCGGGTTGTCCGCACCGCTGGTCAGCAGGACGACCCGGTAGTCCTTCGGCGGGTGGACGTCGGCCCACGAGCCCGGCTGCGGCGTGATTGTCGCCTCGGGAGCGGGCTTCGCGGAGGGGTCGACGAACCCCGGGCCGAGCGTGCCGATGGCACTGGGCGCCGGACGTGGCTCGGACCAGTCGTCGCTGGAGTTGCAGGCGGTGACCAGCGCGGCGGTCGCGGCCAGCATGGCAACGGCCCGAAGCGGGGGGCGCAAGGTGATCGTCCTCCGGATGGTGGTGGAAAGTGCGCGTACTTCTTCGTATTCCTATCTCAGTTCCGGTCACCGGTAATTGGTGGGCGGCCGTTCGAGGACTTTGTTCTCCGGCGGTTCGCCGGTGTGCGGGTTGGTGTTCACCCACGCCATGCAACGTGCACTGGCCAACCGAGGGAGTCGAATGTCAGGCCGCATCCGCCGTACCGTTATCGTCGCCGCTGTCGGTTTCGCCGCAGCGGTTGTTCCGTTTCTGGGCGCCGCGCCGGCGTCCGCGCACGGCTTCTCGTCGACTGTGTACACGAAAATTGCAGCGGGAGATGAGGGTCACATTCGGACCGGGGTGGAGCTCGAATACGACCTCCTCGTCGTGTCCGCCGCGGATGCCGGTGACGACGACCCGCTCTTCCGGGCGGGTACCGCCGCGTTCGAGGCGGGCGACACCGCTGCCCAGGCCGCCGCACTGAAGAGCCACGCGACGGCGGTCCTCGGGTACGTCTCCGACCGGTTCTCGGTGAGTTCCCGGGGTGCCGCCTGCCGGCCGACCCAGGTGGGTGACGCGACGATCGGCGAGCGCGAGGGCGTGCCGTACGCGGACCTGCTGCTCGACTGGACCTGCCCCGAGCGGGCCGACGAGCACGTGGTGCGCAGTGGCCTCTTCCCGGACGGTGAGGGGTACGTCAAGGGCACGAAGACGATCGTCACCTACGAGATCGACGGCCGTTCGGGCAGCGCGGTGCTCGACGCCGCCAACCCGTCCTTTTCGACCGCGCAGGCCTGGTACGAGCGGTTCGGCGAGTTCTTCCTCCTCGGCGCCGAGCATCTGCTGACCGGGATCGACCACATCCTGTTCCTGCTGGCGCTCATCGCCGGGTCGCGGCGGCTTCGGGAGATCGTGCTCGCGGCCACCAGCTTCACCCTGGCGCACTCGGTGACGTTCATGCTCGCCGCGCTCGGCCTGGTCGAGGTGCCGGGGGCGATCGTGGAACCGATCATCGCGTTGTCGATCGCGGTGGTCGCCGGCTGGCACCTGTGGGGGATCTGGCGGCGCGGCGAGCACGCGACCGACCTGGAGACGGCCGGGCGCGGGCACTTCAGCCTCGACCGGGCCGGCTGGATCCGCCTCGGCGTGGTGTTCTGCTTCGGCCTCGTGCACGGCCTGGGCTTCGCGGGCGCGCTGGGCATCGACGAGGCGTGGTCGTGGACCCTGCTGTGGTCGCTGCTGGTGTTCAACATCGGCATCGAGGTCGTTCAGTTGACGATTATCGCGATCATCTTCCCGCTGCTGTTCGTGCTGCGTCGTCGTGCACCGAAAGCCGGCCTCTGGGCGACCGGGGCCGTTTCTGCGGGCGTGTCCATTATGGGGTTGATCTGGTTTGTGCAGCGTATTTCTGGATCATGAGTAGGGCTAAGTAGTTCGTGAAGTGCAGTCTTTCGCAAGATCACGTTCACGGTTGGTTCATCGGGCGGCGAAAGCGTGGAATTGCTTCCCCAGCGTCGGGTGAAGGCACAATCCATTTCTCTATTTGAAAAGGGAACAATGTCGATGACATTGAGCACCTCGACACGGGCCTCCGCGCTCGTGCGGCGGCGCCTGGTCGCCGGGGTCGCAGCCGGGTTCCTCGGTCTGGGCGCGGCCCTCGGCAGCGGCCTGACGGCCACCGCGAGCGCTGCCGAGTCCACCACGATCACCGGTGTGGTCCTCGGCGTCGGCGCCAACGAGACCCAGCGCATCGTGAGCTGGTACTCCTCCGCCGACACCGCGCAGAAGATCCAGCTCGCCCCGACCGCCGAGATCGTCAACGGCGAGTTCCCGGCCGGAGCGGTCAGCTTCGACGCCGTTGGTGCGGCGAACACCTCCACCACCGGGTTCAACCGGCACGCCACGATCAGCAACCTGCGCGAGAACACGGCGTACTCGTACCGGGTCGGCGCGGAGGGCAGCTGGTCTCCGGCGTACGCCTTCAAGACGCAGGACTTCGAGGGCGACTACGACTTCCTGTTCTTCGGCGACCCGCAGATCGGCTCCTCCGGTGACCGGCTGAAGGACCAGGCCGGCTGGGAGGACACCCTGAAGGTCGCCACCGCGGCCAACCCGAACGCCGAGCTGCTGGTGTCCGCCGGCGACCACGTCGAGAGCGCCAACGACGAGGGTCAGTGGACCTCGTTCCTGGCCCCCGACCAGCTGCGTCAGGTCCCCCTCGTCGCCACCATCGGTAACCACGACGTCGGCGGCAAGTCCTACGAGCAGCACCACTTCACCCCGAACACCGACCGCTCGGCCCAGTACTACAACGGGGACCAGGCGACCCGGTCAGGCGGCGACTACTGGTTCATCCACAAGGATGTGCTGTTCATCGACCTGAACAGCAACAGCTACGCCAACCCGGCGGACGGCTCCGCCGGCGGCGACGCGGCGCACGTCGCGTACGTCACCGACGTCATCAACAAGCACGGCTCCGAGGCCAAGTGGAAGGTGCTTGTCTACCACCACTCCATCTACTCGCCGGCCAGCCACGCGACCGACACCGACAACAAGCAGCGGCGGGAGGACTTCACCACCGCGTTCTCCAACCTCGGCGTCGACATGGTGCTCCAGGGTCACGACCACAGCTACTCGCGCAGCTACTCGATCAAGAACGGTCAGAAGGAGAACCCGGCCGAGCAGCCTGGTGCTGCCGAGGTTTTCCCCGGCCCGGGCGGCGTCATCTACGTGACGGCCAACTCGGCCTCCGGCTCGAAGTACTACGACATCAAGAAGCCGGACAGCACCGGCACCGGCATCCGTGGCAACGGCCCGGACCCGCTGGACCCGAACAAGTACTGGTACAACTCGTCGCAGAACCAGGAGCACGTCCGCAGCTACGTCAAGGTGCAGGTGCGCGGCGACAAGCTGGTCCTGGCGAACGTTCGCAGTGGGACCTGCGCGGCGCCGAACGCGGCCGTCGAGAAGGGCCTCTCCTGCGTCAACACCCCGGACGGTCAGCCGGTCGGCTCGATCACCGACAAGGTGACGGTGCACCCGTACCACGGTGACGGTCAGGCCATCCAGGTCAACGTGCCGAACCCGGCTCCGGGCGAGTTCGGCTGGACGATCGACGGCTACAACGGTCTGGTCGACCTGGGTACCGCGCAGGAGCGCAACGGCACCTACTTCCAGGCCAACGGCAAGATCAACCCGATCCTCGTGTCGGACAGCCGCCGGTCGCTCGCACCGTGGTCGATCTCGGCCAACGTCGGCGACTTCCAGGACGCCGACAAGACGTTCTCCGGCTCCTACCTCGGTTGGAACCCGTACGTGCTCGACGCCGGCGCGGGCGCCGAGGCCGGTGCCCCGGTCCTGTCGTCGCTCGACGACCAGGGCAAGGGCCTCTCGGTCTCCAGCGGGCTCGCCGCGGCCGCGCAGGGTCACCCGCGCGGCGGCGCCAAGCTCGGCGCTGACCTGGACCTGAAGATCCCGGACAGCATCGCGAAGGGCAGCTACCGCACCACCCTCACGATCACTGCTCTGAGCAGCTGACCGGACTGTTCCATTCGGCGGGGTAGGCACCTTCGGGGCCTACCCCGCCACCGGTTCACCCACTACCAAGATCACCACAAGGACTTGAGATGCAACCGTCCGTAACTCGCTGGAAGACAGCCCTCCGTACCACCGCGCTCTCCCTGCTCGCCGTCGTCGCGGCCGTCGGCGTCGGTGCCGGCCCCGCCCTGGCCGCGGACGGTAACGTCGCCTGGACCGTCCGGACGGCCTCCAACGGCTACGGCGAAGCCCGGTCCAGCTACAGCTACAACGTCAACCCGGGTGGTTCCGTCGAGGACGCCATGGTCGTGGCCAACCGCGGCCCGGCGCCGCTGACCCTCTCCGTGTACGCGGCCGACGGCTTCACCACCGACGCCGGCCAGCTCGACCTGCTCACCAAGGACAAGAAGTCCGTCGCGATCGGCGCCTGGGTGAAGCCGAACGCCGGCAGCGTCGTGATCCAGCCCGGAAAGACCGCCCAGGTTCCGTTCAAGGTCAGCGTCCCGGAGAACGCCACGCCCGGGGACTACGTCGGTGGCATCCTGACCACGCTGACCCAGGCCGACCAGGCTGAGGGGATCAACGTCGACAGGCGCCTCGGCATCCGGATCAAGTTGCGGGTGGGCGGCGAGCTGAAGCCGAACCTCGCGATCGAGAACCTGCACGTGACGTACGCCGGACCGACCAACCCGTTCAGCAAGGGTGATGCCACCATCACCTACAAGGTCCACAACGTCGGCAACGCGGCCCTGTCCGGTAAGCAGGCGGTGACCGTCTCGGGCCCGTTCGGCCTGCTGCGGGTACGGGCCCAGGACGTCGCCGCGCCGCCGGCGCTGCTTCCGGGCGAGAGTTGGAACGTGACGGTGCCCGTACGTGGGGTGGCTCCCGCCATCTCGCTGGCCGCGACCGCGACAGTGACACCCCTGCTCACCGACGCCTCGGGCTCCACCACCTCGCTCAAGCCGGTCCAGGTCACCGCGCACGGCTGGGCCCTGCCCTGGATGCTGGTGCTGGTGCTCGTCGTGCTGATCGCCGTGCTCGTCGGGGCGTACCTGTACCGGCGCCGCAACCGGGCGCAGAGCAAGGCACGCGAGGACGCCCGCGTACGCGACGCCGTCGAGCAGGCACTTCGTGGCCCGGAGCCGCAGACCTCCTGATCGCGGCTCCGGTCAACGGCACGCGGACATTCTCGTGCCCGCCCCGGCTACGCCTGCCGAGCCTGGGCGTTCGTCCTTGTGGGTGAACGACGCTCAGCTCCGGACCACGACTGTCCCCCAGCCGGCATGCTGCGACGGTGACGCCGGCACGGAGAGGGAATCCACATGGTTGACGGGGATGTGCCAGAGCGGATGCAGGCCGCGGCCTTGGATGAGTTCGGCGGCCCGGAGGTGATCACCCTGCGGCAACTGCCGATCCCGCAGGCCGCCGACGACGAGGTGCTGATCAAGGTCTTGAGCGCCGGCGTCGGGGTGTGGGACGCGTACGAGCGGCAGGGTGTGCTGGTGCCGGAGGGCTCGGCGCTCCCGATCGTGCCCGGCTCCGACGGCGCCGGAACGGTCATCGCGGCCGGCGGCAACGTGACCAGCCTGAAGGTGGGCGACCTGGTCTACGTCTCCGCCACGGCCCGCCCGAAGGGCGGCTTCTACGCCGAGTACGCGTCGGTCAAGGCGGAGTACGCGGCGAAGGTACCCGACGGTGTGCCAGCCGAGCACGCCGGCGCCATGCCCACCGACGCGCTGACCGCGCTGGCCGGGCTCGACGCGATCAGCCTGTCGGCCGGCGCCTGGCTGCTGATCTTCGGTGCGAGCGGTGGTCAGGGCCACCTGGCGGTGCAGCTGGCGAAGCGGCAGGGGCTGAACGTGATCGCTGTGGCATCCGGGGCGGACGGCGTCGCGCTGGTGGCCCGGCTCGGAGCCGACGTGTCCCTCGACGGCCACGGCGACATGACCGACGTGCTGGCCACGATCCGGGATGCCGCGCCGGGCGGGGTGAACGCCATCCTGGCGATGGCCGGCGGCGGAACGCTGGACCGGCTCACCGAGGCGCTGGCCGATGGCGGGGTGGTCGCGTTCGCCCACGGGGTGCAGCCGGAGCCGCAGGAACGGCCGGGGGTCACGGTCCGCGCGTACGACGGCGAATCGAACCCTCGACAGTTGCAGCGCCTCAACGAACTCATCGAGGCTGGGCCGTTCGTGGTGCACGTCGCGGAGAAGTTCCCGCTGGGCAAGGTGCGGGACGCGCACAAGCGCCTACAGACGTCCTACGCCGGCAAGCTCCTGCTGACGGTCGCCTGAGACGTCACGGCGTGCGCTGTTGCGGCACGCGTACCGAAGCCATGCCGGCCGCCGTCGCGGCCTGGATGCCCAGGTCGGTGTCCTCGAAGACCAGGCAGGACTCCGGGGGTACGCCGAGCTGCTCCGCCGCGAGCAGGAACGCCTGCGGGTCGGGCTTGGCCCGGGTGTAGTCGTCGGCGCAGACCAGCACGTCGAACCGGTCCAGCAGGCCGAGCGCGTCCAGGGAGGCGGTGACCGACGCGCGGGTGCTGCCGGAGACGACGGCGAACGGGACCCGCCGGTGCGCGTCGTGGATGTGCGCCAGCACCTCGGGCACGGCCGCGAGTTGCGGCAGCAACTCCTGGTAGTAGCTCTCCCGGCGTTCGACGACTGTCGCCACCGGCATGGCCAGACCCTGCTGCTCGTTCAGGGCGACGATGATGTCGGCGGTGGGCCGGCCGCCCCAGGCGTAGAAGAGGTCCTCCGGGAACTCGCAGCCCCACTCCTGCAGGGCCTGCTGCCAGGCCAGGTAGTGCAGCGGCATCGAGTCGACGATAGTGCCGTCGCAGTCGAACAGGTACGCAGCGAACGGGCCGGGAGGCAGAGGCAGACTCACCCGGGGAAGGGTACAGCTCACCCGCCCGTGACGGTCTTCAGCTGTTCGAGCAGGTACGCGCGCTCCGGTTCGGTGCCGACAAGCGTCAACGCGCTGCGGTACGCGGCCGCGGCCTCGTCGTACCGTCCGAGCCTGCGCAGCAGGTCGGCCCGCGCCGCCGGATAGGGATGGTGGCCGCGCAGGCGCGGATCGTCGGCCAACCCGTCGAGCAGCGCGAGCCCGGCCTCCGGCCCGTCCCGCATGGCCACCGCGGCGGCCCGGTTGAGCGCGACGATCGGTGAGGGCACCAGGCCGAGCAGCACGTCGTAGAGCGCCACCACCTGCGGCCAGTCGGTGCTGGCCACGTCGGCGGCCTCGTCGTGCAGCGCGGCGATGGCGGCCTGCAGGCCGTACGGGCCGGGCGCTCGGCCGGTCAGCGCGACCACCACCAGGCCGCACCCCTCCTCGATCATTTGACTGTCCCAGCGTCCGCGATCCTGGTCGTCGAGGAGGATCATGGCGCCGTCCGGTCCGGTACGCGCGTCGCGTCGGGCGTGGACCAGCAACATCAGGCCGAGCAGCCCGGCGACCTCCCGTTCGGCGGGCAGCAGCCGGCGCAGGATCCGGCCCAGCCGGATGGCCTCCTCGGCCAGGTCGATCCGTTGCAGATCCGGGCCGGAGCTGGCCGCGTACCCCTCGGTGAAGACCGAGTAGACGGCCTGGAGCACGGTGGGCAGACGACCGGGCAACTCGTCGGGGCCCGGCACCCGGAACGGGATGCGTGCGTCACGGATCTTCCGCTTGGCCCGGACGAGTCGCTGGGCCATGGTGGCGGTCGGCACCAGGAAGGCCCGCGCGACCTCGGCCGTGGTGAGGCCGGCCAGGAACCGCAGCGTGAGGGCGCCGCGGTCCTGCGCGGCCAGGGCCGGGTGCGCGCAGGTGAAGAAGAGCGCCAATCGGTCGTCGGGCAGGTCACGGTCCGCGTCGGCGGGCGGCGCGTGATCGGCCCGCTCGGCCTCTGCCCGGAGTACGGCGAGTCGGGTCGCCAGCACCCGGTCGCGGCGCAGCCGGTCCACGGCTCGACGGCGAGCCGTGGTGAGCAGCCAGGCGCCCGGCCGACTCGGGACGCCGTCGGTCGGCCAGTGCGTCAGTGCCGCCTCGATGGCCTCCGAGGCGACCTCTTCGGCCAGGTCGAGGTCGCCGAAGCGGCGCACCAGCGAGGCGAGCAGTCGGCCGCGTTCCTCCCGGAACACCGCCTCCACCGACGACCCGACCGCTGCCTTTTCACCCGGCACGGTCAGACCTGCACGTCGATCTCGAAGATCGGACGGACCTGGACCGACCCGGTGCCGATGGCCCCGGGGCTGCGGGCGGCCCACTCCAGCGCGGCGTCGAGGTCCGGCACGTCGATGACGTCGTACCCGCCGAGGAGTTCACGGGTCTCGGCGAACGGCCCGTCGGTGATCGTGCGCTCGCCGCCGGGGCCGACCTGGACTGTCGTGCAGGTGGTCAGGTCCTGTAGCGGATGCCCGGATACCCAGACTCCGGCGTCCTTCATCTCCCGGTCGTAGCGGACCCAGTCCTCGAAGCTGCACCCGTTGTCGACGACCTCCCCGTCGACCATGGGGCTCATGAACAGCAGCATGTACTTCACGTTTCGGCTCCTCTCGGTGCGGCGTGTCGCCGTACAGCATGACGACGCACGGGGGCCGGGGATATCGACACGGCCGGTCAGGTTTCTTGTGGCCGAGCGGCACCCGGCACCGCTGGAGGCCCGGTGGTGTCGCAGCGGACCCGGCGTCACATCGCCGACCGGGCGCCCCGGCCTCAGGTCGAGGCGTCCGCCCGGCGCCGGCTCCGCCCGGCGCCGGCTCCGCTCAGCCCGCCGCCGCACCTGCTGGTACGCGCCGGTCAACCCCATCGCCCGGCGTACCTCGAGCACCGTCTGGCGTACCTCCTGACGGGTCCGTTCCGTGCCCTCGACGATCAGTCGGTCGACCAGGCCCCGGTCGGCTTCGATCTCGGCCCGGCGCTGCCGGATCGGCGCCAGGAACCCCTCCAGCGCGACGACCAGCCGTTCCTTGACCTCCACGTCGCCCACCCGCCCGGCCCGGTAACGCCGGGCCAGGTCGGCCACCTCGTCGCGGTCAGGATTGAAAACCTCGTGGTACGCGAACACCGGGTTGCCCTCCACAGTGCCCGGCACGTCGGCCCGCACCCGGTTCGGGTCGGTGTACATGCCGAGCACCTTGCGACGCACAGTCGCCGCGTCGTCGGAGAGCGCGATCGAGTTGCCCCGGCTCTTGCTCATCTTGGCGGCGCCGTCGGTCCCCACCAGGCTCGGTGTGTCCGCCGGGATCAACTCGGGCACCGGGAACACGGGGCCGTACAGGTGGTTGAACCGCCGGGCGATCTCCCTGGTCACCTCGACGTGCGCGGCGTTGTCCCGGCCGACCGGAACCACCTCGCCCTTGACGCAGAGGATGTCCGCGGCCTGGAGCACCGGATAACCCAGCAGCCCGTACGGCATCTCCTCCTTGCCGGCGTCACGGGCCATGTCCTTGAGCGAGGGCACCCGCTCCAGCCGGGGGACGGTCACCAGGTTCTGGAGGAGGGTGTTGAGGTCGCCGACCTCGGGGATGGCCGACTGGAGGTAGAAGGTGGCCCGCTCCGAGTCGACCCCGGCGGCGAGGATGTCGGTCACCATCTCGCGGGCGTTGCCGGCAACCTGGTCGACGTCCTCACGGCGGTTGCGAGTGGTGAGCATGTGCAGGTCGGCGATGATGAAGAAACTCTCGTAGCGTCGGTGCAGCTTCACCCGGTTGGCGATGCTGCCGACGTAGTGGCCGAGGTGCAGGCGGCCGGTGGGCCGGTCACCGGTGAGCATTCGTGCGACGGACATGGTGGTGCCTCTCGTATCCGAAGGTGGGTCACGCGTGGGCGCGCGCCGAGCAGGGCTGGCTCAGCCCTGCTCGGTCAGCGGGGATCGACTCAGCGAGTCGCCCGCCATCGCGCGCCGGCGCGAAACCGCAGACCACCGGCACGGAGGACGTTCAGAAGTTGCTCACGGCCATCGCCGGAGCTGGTTGGGATCTCGGACACGGCACCGAAGGGGAGGCCGTCGACCAGGTCGACCGCCTCCGGTGCGTAGTTGCCCGTCCGGACCACGGCCTCAGATTACCCGCGGGATGGCACCGGGAGGGGGGAGGTAGCTGTCGGCGTAGTAGGCGCCCACGCGCTCCCGGTACTCCTGGTCGGCCGAAACCGGATCGAACGGTGGCGCGTCCTTGATCTGCTGGCGGGTCCGGTCGACGTACACGACGCGTTCCTCGTGATCCACCCGGTCCACCGTTCCGGCCGGCAGCAACACCTTCTGGCCGAAGATCCACGGCCCGGTGTCCACCACCAGGTGCCCGGCGTCCGCCTCGTCGCTCGTCTCGTCGATCGTGCCGATGCGCCCGTCGCTCGCCTGCACCTGATAGCCCACCAGGTCGACGGGTGTGCCCGGGCCGGCGGCGTCCGGGCCGTCGTGCCCACCCTCCTGATCATCCGGCGGGGTGACCGAGGGCGTGGTCTGCGTATAACCACCGGCCAGGGCGGACGGGTCACGCCAGGCCCAGGGGTTGAAGATCGAGGGTTGCATGGGGCACCTCCAGGGGACGGTCCTCAGCTGTCCCCCCTCGCAATGCCCATCCCGCTGCCGACGGAAACAGCCTGCGCTCTGAGCGGCGGTGCTTCTGGCGAGGTGTGGCAGCGCGCTGGCGTCCGCTGAGCAGGTGCGCTGGCATACTCGGCTGCCATGGTGCTGTCGCGAGGGTGGAGTCTCTTCCTGGTCGGAGTCGGCGTCTGGACCTGGGTGATCTGGCCAAGGTTCGCGGTGGCCATCTGGCAGGACCCGCGGTCCTGGGCATCCGGCACGGTCGCCGACGGAGCAGCCACCAGCTTCCTGTGGGTGCACGCGCTGCTGATCGCCGCGTCCCTGGCAATCGGCACCACAGCGGGCGTCCTCGGGGTCCGGGCCTGGCTCGCCGCCCGACGGACGTCGTGATCGCCCGCCGCCGCTCTGGGATCAGGCCGTCGGTGCCCGTACCGCTGGTAGGCGCCGAGCCCCCGTTCCTGCCGGAGCGGGTCTGACCTGCGAGAACCGTTCGGACGGGCGAATGTGACGCGCGCCGCTACCCGTGGATTTGACGATCAAACCCGCAGACGCGTAACTTTCTCTCTGCCAGCGCGGAACGGGGCAAACGGGACGAAGGTCCTGGAGCACCGAAACGGGATGGCAACCGGGTCAAGCAGGGGTTCGCTCCTGGGAGACGCGGACCGGGCGGGGCTTGCTGGATCGGCCGCGAGGCGGATTTGGTGCGGCGAAGCCGACCGGGTAAGGTTCACGACCGGCAGGGAACCGGGCGAGACTGCGGGAGATCGCAGCGGCCGGCTTGCCGAATCCGACGACCTGACGCAGCGGTTCGCTGCTGCGTGAGTGCGCCGGCGCTGACCCGTACGAAGCATGACAGACCGGGACACACGGTTTGACACGGCGAAGACGGTGAGGTAACGTAGTAAAAGTGCTCGGCGCGAGAGCGACGGGGACACGGTACGGATAGCCCCGGTTGGGGTTCCACTGAGGTGGGGCTTCTGGTCGGTGTGTGGTTGTTCTTTGAGAACTCAACAGGGTGCTTGTAAAGCCAGTGCCAATTATGATTTATACCCCGGACTGGTCAGTTTTTGCTGGCTGGTTGGGATTCCTTTGGC
>NZ_JAGPXW010000005.1:0-350310 GCF_018070365.1 Micromonospora sp. D93
CCCATCCCCACCCCCACCCCCACCCCTGAGCCCGGTTGATCATGAAGTTATTGCCACTCGCAGCGGCGTGTCGCGGCAGTAAACTTCATGATCAACGCGGGCGGGGGCGATCCAGGGGCCGTTAGGGGGTGTTGAGGGCTTCGGTGGGGGTTAGGCGGGCGGCTCGGATGGACGGGTAGACGCCGGCTACCACGCCCACCAGGAGTGCGCCGGTGATTCCGCCTAGCACCGCGGTCGGTGGGATCGTGGGCGGCCAGCCCTGGTAGGTGGCGTAGCCGACCGTGGCGAGCACCCCGAGAGCCGCCCCGGCGGCACCGCCGAGCACGCTGAGCAGCACCGACTCGGTGAGGAACTGCACCCGGATCTGGCCACGGTTCGCGCCGAGCGCCCGGCGTAGGCCGATCTCCCGACGGCGCTCCAGCACCGAGATGACCATCGTGTTGGCCACGCCGATCCCGCCGACCAGCAGGGCGACCGCCGCCAACCCGAGGAACAGCGCGGAGAAGCTGTTCTCCGTGGCCCGTTTCGCGGCGAGCGCGTCGGAGGGGCGGCTGACCTGGACCAGCCCGGGCAACTGCGGGTTGAGGGTGGCCGGCAACACGGCACGGACGTCCTCCAACGCGTCCTCCCTGGCCCGCAGGTAGACGACAGTGGGGTGACCGTCGAAGCCGAGCATGGCCTTGGCGGCGTCCCACCCGACCAGCACCGACCGGTCGAGATCCGGGGACAGCGGCAACGGGTCCAGGATGCCGATCACCGTGAACCAGCGCTCGCCGATGAACACCTGGGGTGGTTGCCGCGGGTCCACAGTGGCGTAGCCGAGCCGGCTCGCCGCGACGTGGCCGAGGACGGCGGTCGGGAGCCGGGCCGTCCCGGCGTCGAGGGCCCGACCGCTGCGGATCCGGCCGTTGACCGTTCCCAACAGGTCCGGCCGGGACGCGAGCACGCTGAGCCCGGACGTGTCGTACCTGTCCAGCAGGTCGTTGCGGCGCACCGCGGTGTGGGTGTTCGCGACCGCGCTCGCCGTGTCGACAGGGCCGATCCGCGCCACCATGGCGGCGGCGTCCTCGGGCAGGAGGGCGGGCGGATCCTGGTCCGGTACGGGCTCGGCCCGCAGCAGGTTGGTGCCGAGGGCGGAGAGCTGGTCCATCAGGTCGCGCTGGCTGGACGCGGGGATTCCCACCACGACGACCAACGTGGCGATGCCGATGGAGATGCCCAGAGCGGAGAGGACGGCCCGCATCCGACGCGTGGTCACCCCGAGCAGACCGAGCCGGAGTACGTCGGTCGGGGCGAGCCGGGACGGGCTCATGCTCATGCCCCGCCCCCGGTGACGGTGTCGGCGACGATCCGGCCGTCGCGGATCTCCACCTGTCGAGGCGTACGGGCGGCAAGATCGCGGTCGTGGGTGATCACGGCGATGGTGGTGCCCTCCGCGTTGAGGTTCGTGAGCAGGGCCAGCACCGCCTCCCCGTTGACAGTGTCGAGGGCGCCGGTCGGCTCGTCGGCCAGCACCAGCGCGGGCTCGTTGACGAGGGCCCGCGCTATCGCCACCCGCTGCCGCTCCCCGCCGGAGAGCTGCTGCGGCAGGTGGTCGACCCGGTGCGCCAGGCCGACCCGGGCCAGCGCCTCGATCGCGGTGCGGCGGCGGCGACGGCGGGGCACCCCGGCGTAGAGCAGGCCGGTGGCGACGTTCTCGGCGGCGTCCAACCCGTCGGTGAGATGGAACTGCTGGAAGACGAAACCGAGCCAGCGACCCCGCAGCGCGGAGAGCCGACGGTCGGAGAGGGCGGTGACCTCCTGCCCGGCGACGCGTACGCGGCCGCTGGTCGGCAGGTCGAGGGTGCCCATGATGTTCAGCAGCGTGGACTTGCCGGACCCGGATGGTCCGACGATGGCGAGCATCTCGCCAGCGCGCACGGTCAGTGAGACGTCGTCCAGGGCGGTCACCCCGCCGGGGTACGTCCTACTGACCCCCTCGACGTTCAGCACCGGCTCGGCGATCACGATGCCGTCACCACGTCGAGGCCCTCGGTCACGCCGGTGCCGCTGATCTCGACCAGACCCCTGGCGAACATCCCGGTCTCCACGGCCACCAACCCACCGTCGGGCAGTTGCAGCGCATGCCCGCCCTCACGGAGCGCCACCAGCGCGCCGACCGGCACCGCCAGCACGTTCTTGTGGACGGCGGTGGTGAACCGGACCTGCACCGCGGCCGCGTCCAGCTTGGCCACGTCCGCCGCCCGGGTCGGGGCGACGAGGACGTCCACCGTCGGGGGGCTGCCCTGCCCGGTGCCGCCGTCCGGGCCACCGCCACGCACCGTCTGGGAGATCGAGGCGACTTTGGCCGGGATCTCGGAGCTGTCGGGCAGGGCGACGACCACTGCGGCACCGACCTCGGTGGCACCGACCTCGGTGGCCCCGACCGGCACGGTGACCAGTTTGACCTTCTCGGTGACGGCCAGCAGCTCACCGGCGACCGGGTCACCGGGCAGCGCCTTCACCGCGCTGACCCGGGCCGGCCCGCTCAGCACCGCGACCTGCCCGACCCCGATCGTGCCGGTGGGCTCCAGGCCGACGGCCTTCTGCCACTTCTTGATCGCGGCGACGAGGCTTCCGGTGAGCACTGCCTGACCCGTGCCGATCTTCGTGCCGTCGGTGCCTCGGGACGGCTGCGAGCCGGTGTGGTAGCCCAGCGCCTTCAGGTTGTCCGACACGATCCGTACGTCGCTGCCCACCAGTCCGGGTTTGTCGAGCGTGCGGAAGAGCGGGGTCCCGCCGAACAGCACCGGCACGGGTCGGTCGTTGACCCGGTAGAGCGGCTTGCCCCGGGCCACCGTGTCGCCCACCTTCGGCAGCCGGGTGACGACACCCTCGCCGGCGCCCTTCACCACCCGTTCCGGGCCGAAGCCGAGCGTGCCGTTGAGCGAGCGGGTGTCCGACAGGTCGGCCCGGGTCACGGTGGTCGTGGTCACCGACGGCGGGGTGCTCGCAACGTCATCGCCCGCGTGACGCCGCAGCGCCAGCACCCCGACGCCGGCACCCACGGCGATCACCAGGGTCACCGTCGCCACCACGATCGCGGTACGCCGGGTCGTCCGCCGACCACGATCGTCTGTCGGACTACTTCTTGGCACCGAAGATCTCCATCGTGCATTCCCTCTCGGCAGTGTCCAGAGCGGGACC
Source organism: Micromonospora sp. D93 (assembly GCF_018070365.1). Classification (NCBI taxonomy): domain Bacteria; kingdom Bacillati; phylum Actinomycetota; class Actinomycetes; order Micromonosporales; family Micromonosporaceae; genus Micromonospora; species Micromonospora sp. D93. The sequence goes on from NZ_JAGPXW010000005.1 coordinate 3,187, forward strand.
CTCAAGTCCGCCGGCCGGGTCGGCGACCCCGTCGTCGTAGGTCCAGCCGGAGCCGTCCGGCAACGAGTGGATCTTCATTCCGCGTCCACGCAGGCACTGGACGTAGTCGTTCCACTGGCTCACGTAGTTCGGGTTCTTCTCCCGGTCCAGCTCCGGCGGCTGGAGCGGCAGCTTGTTCGCGCACGCCACGTACGCCGCCTTCGGCTCCCCGCTCTGGTCGAGGGACAGGCCCGTACCGTCCCCCACCGGGCCGGGTTGTGACCGGCCGTCGTTCAGCTTCACGCCGTTGTCATGCAGGCAGATGTTGTACGCCCCCCAGAGCCGCTCCTCCTCCTCGTCGGTCATGTCCAGGCGTAGCTGCGGCCGACCGTTGGCGGCACCCCCGGCGGGGGTGGCGCTCGCCGGGGCGGACGGGGTGGTGAGCGACGCGACGTCACCGCCGGCGGTGCCCTTGTCGGCGCTGGACGTACCGCCGCCGCAGCCGCTGAGGGCGACGGCGAGGACTGTGAACGCGGCGAGCCCGGCCGCGACCCGATGGGTTGAGTTGGTCATGGTGTGGAGCTTCACGCCCAGGTGTCAAAGACCTGTAAGGAACCGGTCGTCATCCGGTAGCCCCAGCTCAGCGGCACTGCCGGACCCGGCCGTGGCCACGTACAGTCGCTGCCGTGTGTGCGTACGTGCTGGTAGCCGAGGACGACCAGAAGCAGGCCGAGTTGGCGCGCCGGTATCTGGAACGCGAGGGGCACGAGGTGGTCGTGGTGGCCGACGGGCGGGCCGCCCTGGAGCAGATCCGTCAGCGGCCCCCGGCGCTGCTGGTTCTCGACGTGATGATGCCGAAGGTCGACGGCCTGGACGTCTGTCGCATCCTGCGCCGGGAGTCCGACCTGCCGGTGCTCATGCTGACCGCCCGGTCGACCGAGGACGACCTGCTGCTCGGCCTCGACCTGGGCGCCGACGACTACATGACGAAGCCGTACAGCCCGCGTGAGCTTGTCGCCCGGGCCCGCAGCCTGTTACGCCGGGGCCAGCGGACGCAGGCGGACCCGGTGCTGCGGGTCGGCGCCGTGCACGTCGACCCGGTGCGCCACGAGGTACGCAGCGACGGACGCCTCGTCGACTGCACACCTGGCGAGTTCCAGCTGCTCCAGGCGATGGCCGCCCAGCCCGCCCGCGCGTTCACCCGGGATCAGCTCCTGGGCTACCTGCACGGGTTCGACAGGTACATCACCAACCGGACCGTCGACGTGCACGTCATGAACCTCCGCCGGAAGATCGAGCCGAACCCGCGCAAGCCGGCCCGGCTGGTGACCGTGTACGGGGTCGGATACAAGTTGGTCGAAGAGTCACCCCGTGTCGCGTGAGGTTCCGCTGCGCCGCAGCCTGCTGCTCCGGCTGCTGGCACTGGCCGTCCTCATCGCCGTCGGCTCGATCGCGGCGACCGCGTGGCTGGCCGTCCGCACCACCACCGGAGCGATCCGGCAGGAGCAGGGCCAGGCGCTCGCCGACGACGCGCGCATCTACGACACGGTGCTCGCGTACGCGGCGACCCACCCGAACTGGGACGGGGTCGACGCCGCCGTTCGGCCGCTCGCGCGGGACGTCGGCCGGCGGATCGCCCTGACCACCGACACCGGTGCGCCGATCGCGGACTCGGCACCCGGCGCGGGCCCGTTGCCGACGACGTCGTCCGCGACAGTCGACGCGCTCGCCGTCGACAACGCCCTGATGCCCGGAACCACCCCGCCGACCAGCGGTGACGGCGGCACCAGCCGCATCGACCCGCGCACCACCGGGCCGTACCTGCTCCCGCCCGAGGAGCACGCCGCGCTGCGCGACAAGGCGGCCAAGGCCGTCCAGTGTCTACGGCTGCGGGCGCAGATCGACGCCACGGTCGTGGACGGGCCCACCGGCCGCCCACGGATCGAGACCCCCGGCACCGACCTCGCCGACAGTGCCGCCTGCGGCCAGTTGAGAGAGGATCTCGCGACCCGTACGGCCACCGAGGGCAAGGCACTCGCCCAGCTCAACGCCCTGGTGAACACCTGCCTGGCGCGGCGGCGCCTGCCCGCCGTGCAGGTCGACCTGGACTGGACCTGGACGAGGCAGCCGGCGGCCAGCGCACCCGACTCCCGCAGCTCGGCCGGCGTCGACCAGGAGCACAACCGTGCGGTCAGCGCCTGCGTCGGCACCAGTCGACGCGAGCAACTCCTCCCGTACGTCGCCCCGGCCGCGACCCTCTTCGTCACCGACCCGGGCGGTCGCCCCTCGACCACCTTCGACCTCTCCCCCGCCAACCAGACCCGCATCGTCGCGGTCGCCGGTCTCGTCCTGCTGGTGACGATCGGGTTCACAGTCCTCGCCGGCATCCGGCTGACCCGCCCGCTGCACGCCCTGACCGGGGCGGCCCAGCGGATGCGCGACGGCGACGGCTCCGCCCGGGTCCGGGTGACCGGCCGCGACGAGATCGCCCGGCTGGCCGAGGTCTTCAACGACATGGCCGAACGGCGGGAACGGCTGGAGCAGCTGCGGCGGGCCATGGTCAGCGACATCGCCCACGAGATGCGTACGCCGGTGAGCAACATCCGGGGCTGGCTCGAGGCGGTCGAGGACGGCGTCGCGGCCCCCGACCGCCGGCTGCTCTCCTCACTGCTGGAGGAGGCGACAGTGCTCCAGCACGTGATCACCGACCTGCAGGACCTGGCCGAGGCCGACGCGGGCGCGCTGCGGCTGCACCGCGAACAGGTCTACCTCACCGACCTGCTCGCCCAGGTCGCGGAGGCGCACCGGGCCCAGGCCGACCGGGTCGGCGTCACCATCACGGTACGCGCGGAGGCCGACCCGCAGGTGGACGCCGACCCGGTGCGGCTCCGCCAGGCCGTCGGCAACCTGGTCGCCAACGCGGTACGACACACCCCGCCGGGCGGGCGCGTGACGATCAGCGCCGGCGCGACCCACACCGGGGTCGTCGTCTCCGTAACCGACACCGGCAGCGGTATCAGCGCCGAGGATCTGCCCCGGGTCTTCGACCGCTTCTGGCGGGCCGAGAAGTCCCGGAGTCGGCAGACCGGCGGCAGCGGCCTGGGCCTCGCCATCGTGCGCAAGCTCACCGAGGCCCACGGCGGCACGGTCAGCGCCACCAGCACCCCCGCCCAAGGCTCCACCTTCACCCTCCACCTACCAGTGATCACCGAGGACGTGCGCGGAACTGGTGACCGGTCCGGCGGGGCGGACTAGGCTGCCGCGGCATGAGCAGTGAGATTCCGGCCCGCGTCGACGTCGTGATCGTCGGTGCGGGGCACAACGGTCTGGTCTCCGCGGTCCTGCTGGCCCGTGCCGGCCTGGACGTCCTCGTGTTGGAGGCCGCCGACGTGATCGGCGGCGCGACCCGTACCGAGAACCCGTTCCCGAAGGTGCCGGGGCTGCGCCACTCCACCGGCTCGTACCTGCTCGGGCTGATGCCCCCGGAGCTGCTCGCCACGCTCGACGTACGGATCCCGGTGCTGCGCCGCGACCCGCACTACTTCCTCCCCACCCCGGGCGGCCTCGGCTCGCCGTACCTGCTCTTCGGCAGTGACACCGCCGCCACCCGGGCGCAGCTCGCCGAGTTCTTCTCCCCCGCCGACGTGGCCGCCGACGACGCCATGCAGGCCGAGCTGGCCGCGCTGCGGGAAGACCTCGCCCCGGCCTGGTTGGCGGAGCCGCTGAGCGTCCAGGAGACCGCCGAGCGGCACGTCCGCCCGGCGCTGCGCCAGGTCTTCGTCGACCTCGTGCAGGGCTCCGTCGCCGACTACCTCGCCCGGTTCGAGTTCCGCTCCGAGCTGCTGGTCAGCATGTACGCGGTCACCGACGGCCTGTCCGGGCTCAACGCCGGCCCGGACGACCCCGGCACCGGCCACAACTTCCTCGTCCACAACATGTGCCGACTCCCCGGCTCCGGCGGCACCTGGATGATCGCCGAGGGTGGGATGGGCACTGTCTCCCGGACGTTCGCCGAGGCCGCGCGCGCCGCCGGAGCGACAATCCGGACCGGTACGCCGGTGCGAGCGGTGACACTGGACGGCGGCGCGGCGAGCGGAGTGGTGCTGGCCGACGGTCGAGAGGTCGCCGCCCCTGTGGTGCTCGGCGCGTGTGACCCGTACCGGCTGATGGACCTGTTGCCCGACGGCGCGCTCCCGGCGCGGCTCGGCGAACGGATGGCGGCGGTCCGCCGGCCCGGCACCACCCTCAAGCTGAACCTGGCGCTCACCGGGCTGCCGCGGTTCTCCTGCCTGCCGGACGGTACGCCGAGCCCGTTCGGCTCGACCATCCACCTGCTGCCCGGGTCGGCGTCGCTGGTCGGCGGGGCGGCGGCGTCGCCGATGACCGCGCTGCGGGCGATGTGGGCGGACGTGCAGGCTGGGCTACTGCCGGCGGAGCCCACCATCGAGTGGTACCTGCACACCACAGTCGATCCGTCGCTCTCCGACGCGGCCGGGCACCACTCGTCGGCGCTCTTCGTCCAGTCCGTCCCCTACGAGCTGGCCGGCACGACCTGGGACGCGGAGCTGCCCGGCTACGTCGATCGGCTCATCGGGATCGTCGAGCGGTACGCCCCCGGCACCGCCGACCTGATCGCCGACGCGGTGCCGCTGCCGCCGCCCGGCATCGAGGAGCACTTCGGCATCACCGGGGGGCACATCCACCACGTCGACAACACCGTCTCGTTCACCGACCGGATGCCCTACGCCACAGGCATCGACGGCGTGTACGCCGGCAGCGCCGGCTGCCACCCGGCCGGCAGCGTCATCGGCGCAGCCGGCCACAACGCCGCGAGCCGAATCCTCACCGACCTAGGCCGCTGACCCCCACCCCAACCCCGGCCCTACCCCCCGTTGATCATGAAGTTATTGCCCGCCGTGGCGGCGTGTCGTGACAGTAACTTCATGATCGACGAGGGCGGGTCAGATCACTGCCTCGCCTGCGGGGGCGGGGGTTTCTGCGTCTACTCGGTGGGCTCGCACCTTGTGGCCGACACTGGTCAGGCAGCGGCCAGAGGGCAGGTCGAACTTCCAGCCGTGCAGCTGGCAGGTGAGCTGGTCACCGTCGACGATGCCGAAGCGGGTCAGATCCGCCTTCAGGTGCGGGCACCGCCGCTGCACCACCCAGTCGCCCAACGTGATGTCCTCGGCGTCGGTGCTGCGCTCGTGCTCGTCGTACCAGCCCTCGGCGTACTGGAGCCGCTCCTCGGAGAGGCACTTGAAGAACGCGTAGACGAACTCGTTGTACTGGCCGATCCGGGCCGCCGAGAATCGGCAGGACAGGAAGAGCGAGTTGACCCAGTCCACCTCGTCGATGAAGAGCAGGTGCTCGATCAGCGACCGCTCCATCCGGAAGCGGTAGCGCACCTTCTCGTCCGCGTACGGCCGGACCTCCTTGCCCGGGAAGTCCACAACGATGGATTCAATCGTCTCGCCGCCCGAGTCGTCAGTGCCGACCAGGTCGAAACGGACCGGACCCCCGACCCCCTTGGCCAGGTAGATCGACTCGTCGAGCAGCGGCTCGATCCGACGCTTCATCTCGCCGAGCACGTCCACCTCGGGGTGCCGCCAGGACGCCTTCTCCGCCTCGATGATCGGGCGCTTGCGCTCCCGCATCTCTTCCAGGTGCGCGACCTTGTTCGCGAAGAACTCCTCCACCGGCACCGGATGGGTGGTGCTCGCGCCCTCGGTGGTGACCTCGGCGACGCTGCCCGGCAGCAGCACGATCCCGTTGGTGCCGCCGACCTTGGCGTACTCGGACAGGAAGACGGACTGGTCGGGGAAGATGTTGCCCTCGTCGCCGTGGATGTCGTTGAACTGCCACAGGGCGTCGTCGAGGAAGCACGGCGGGCCGGCGATCGGGAAGACGTGCGACGCCTTCAGGTCGTCGATGTAGCGCCATGTCCGGTCGAACTGCCGGTCACGCTTCTGCTTGCCGAACGCGGTCTTCGCCGCCTGCGGCAGCTCGTAGACCATCGGGTACCAGATCGCGCCCGAGAACTGGAGCAGGTGCGCGTGCACGTGCCCCAGCTCGGCGAAGACGGTCAGGTCGGTGGGGCGGGCGTCGTTCTGGTTGAGCAACCGCACCCCGTCGTGCTCGACCCAGAGCGACGAGTCGCCGATCGGTCCGTCGGTCGGGCTGGTCAGCGCCTGAATCATGATCTTCAAGCCGCCGGGCAGCTCCACCACCTGCTCGTTGGGCGCCTTCAGGAACTTGGTGAAGCCCAACGCACGGAACTCGTCCTCCATCTCCGAGGTGGGGAACTCGGGGAGCAGGACCGTCGCGTCCTTGGAGACGAAGTCCCGCAGGTGCTTCGCGTCGAAGTGGTCCCGGTGCAGGTGGGACACGTACAGGTAGTCGACCTGCCCCAGACTCTCCCAGTCAAGCAGGGAATTGTCCGGAAAAGGAAACCACGACGCGAAGTAGGCCGGGTTGACCCACGGGTCGCACAGGATGCTGCCCGCGGCCGTGTCGATCCGCATGCTGGCGTGCCCGGTTCCGGTCACTCGCACCGCACAGTCCCCCTCAAACAGACAATCAGGTGTACGCCAAACGCTACCGGAGCGAGTCTGACCACCGCCCCGCGACGCCGGTAGTGCCATCCAGCCCGGCTGGGGAGGGCCGATGGCCAGGAAACCCCCACCCCACCGTGTCGCGCACGAGGCGTGCCAGACTAACCAAAGATCCGATCGCGAGGGAAGGACCGACAGTGGCAGGAAGCGAGCCGGTAACGTCGCCAGACCAGCACAAGCCCGGGCACCGCAAGGCCGGGCAGATCGGCGCTGTGCTGTCCGCACTGGCGCTGCTGGCGATGATCTGCGGCAACCACGAGGGCAAGGTCGAGGACATCTGGCTGATCGGCCTGGCCGCGCTGCTGCTGATCATCGTGATCGGCGACATCGTGCTGCGGCGCAGTGGTCTGCGCTCCTGATCCGACCCACCGCCGGACGACCGGCCGACGTACGCCGAGGGCCCGCCCCCACCCGGGGGACGGGCCCTCGTCCGTACGCGTCGAGGTCAGCGCCCGAAGAGGATGTCCTGTACGTCCTTGAGCGCGGCGTCGACCTCGGCCTCGAAGTAGCCACCCGGCACCAGGCCGAACCGGAGCGTGTCCAGGTCCTTCGGGTCGACAGGCATCGGGTTGCGGCGCTGCATGCCGCCGAGCAGTGTGTCGAAGAACCGGTCCACCTGGTCGGGGTCGTACCCGCTGCCGAACCGGCGCACCTGGAAGCTACGGCGGATCTGGTCCACCCGGTACAGGTCGCTGCCGGGCGGACCGGCCATCGGCGGACCACCCATCGGGGGACCCCCCATGGGCGGGCCACCCATCGGCGGGCCGGCCACCGCGGGCGGGCCGGCCATCGGCGGACCACCCATGCCCTGCTGCGGCAACGGAGGCGGACCGGCCGGACCACGGCGCATGTCGCGCAGGTCCCGCTCCGGCATCCGGATCTCGGCCGTCATGTCGGCGCGACCGTGCCGCCCGGCCTCGAAGCCGTCGAAGCGCGGCTCCTCCGGCGGCGGATAACCGCCGGGCGCCCGCTGGTCGTCGGGGCCGTACCCACCGGGTGAGCGCTGGTCGTCCGGCCCGTACCCACCGGGTGAGCGCTGGTCGTCCGGGCCGTACCCACTGGGGCCGGCGGGCAGGCCACGCTGCGGCATGCCGTGGCCACCCATCGGGCCGGGGCCCATCGGGCCACCGGGACCCATCGGGGGGCCGCCAGGACCACGTGGCGCGTCGTAACCACCGCCGCGAGGGGCGTCGTACCCGCCGGCGAAGGCACCTGTCGGCTCGTCGTAGCGACCGTAGGGCGGGCCGGCCTGCGCGGGCATCGGCCGCGGCGGCATCGGCTGCGGAACCATGCCCCGGTCGTCACGCATCGGCGGACCCATCCGGTCCGGTGGGCCCATCCGGTCACCCATCCGGGGGTCGGCACCGCGCCCGGCGTTGTTGCGCTCCTCCAGCTCGGCCAGCTGCCGCTCGACCCGATCCAGGTGCAGGTCGACCTGCCACTCGTCGTAGCCGTTGAAGCGGACCCGGAAGACGACGTCGTGAACCTCCTGGGAGGCCACCGGGGCGCCGACCTGTCGGCCGTCGAGCGTCGCCTCGACCCGGTCGAGGAAGGCATCCACCTCGTCGACCTTGTATCCCCGGCGGAGCGCCTTGCGCCGGAAACGCTGACCCTGACTCGCCACTATGTCTCCTGGTCTCGTTCGCCACGCCCGGTCACGCCGGTGCCTCTCCGGCGCGGTCGGTGAAGGTGTCGTTGTCCTCGGCTGCGGCGAGCTGGCCACACGCGCCGTCGATCTCGCGACCTCGGGTGTCCCGAACTGTGGTGGACACCCCGGCATCGCGCAACCGCCGGACGAACTCCCGCTCGACCGGCTTCGGGCTCGCGTCCCAGCGGCTGCCCGGCGTCGGATTGAGCGGAATGAGGTTCACGTGCGCCAATTTGCCGGCCAGCAGCCGTCCGAGCAGGTCGGCTCGCCACGGCTGGTCGTTCACGTCCTTGATCATCGCGTACTCGATCGACACGCGACGGCCCGTCCGGGCGGCGTAGTCCCACGCTGCGTCCAGCACCTCGGCTACCTTCCAGCGCTGGTTTACCGGCACGAGTTCGTCGCGCAGATCATCATCGGGCGCATGCAACGACAACGCAAGGGTCACTGAGAGGTCTTCGCTGGCCAGTCGGCGGATGGCCGGAACCAGGCCGACCGTGGAAACGGTGATGTGCCGCTGGGACAGGCCGAGCCCCTCCGGGGCCGGGCTGACCAGCCGACGGATCGCCGCGATCACCCGGTTGTAGTTGGCCAGCGGCTCGCCCATGCCCATGAAGACGACACGCGACAGCCTCGGCGGGGAACCCGCGACCACGCCGGAGGCAGCCACCCCGGCCATGTACACCGCCTGGTCGACGATCTCCGCCGTCGACAGGTTGCGGGTCAGCCCGGCCTGGCCGGTCGCGCAGAACGGACAGGCCATGCCGCAACCCGCCTGGCTGGAGATGCAGACGGTCACCCGGTCCGGGTAGCCCATCAGCACGCTCTCCACCAGCGCACCGTCGTGCAGCCGCCAGAGCGCCTTGCGGGTCGCGCCGTCATCGCAGGCCAGCTCGCGAACCGGGTTGAGCAACGTCGGCAGCAACTGGTCGGCCAGCCGCTCCCGGGTCGCCGCCGGAAGATCGGTCATCGCCTGCGGGTCGCGGACCAACCGCCCGAAGTAGTGGTTGGAGATCTGCTTGGCGCGGAAGGCCGGCTCCCCCAGCCCGGTGACCAACGCCTGGCGGCCGGCCAGGTCCAGGTCAGCGAGGTGCTGAGGAGGCATGGAGGCCCGGCGCGCGGCGGGGGCGACCGAGATGGCGGGGATCAGGGGCAGGCTCGTCATAGCTGGTCCAGTGTGTCACGCCGTCCGCGGCGGATGCCGGTCCGGAGGTGTCGAACGGGCTGCGACCGCCGGCGCCGGATGGCCAGGGAGCCGTGATTCATACCTCAGCTCACCACCGGCACGAGGACCGCCAACAGCAGGTAGGCCGTCGGCACCGCGAACAGGATCGAGTCCAGTCGGTCCATCAGACCGCCGTGGCCGGGCAGCAGGTTACTCATGTCCTTCACGCCGAGATCCCGCTTGATCATCGACTCGGCCAGGTCGCCGAGGACCGCCGCGCAGGAGACGGCCACCCCGAACAGCGCACCCCACCAGGGGGCCACCTCGAACATCAGCCACAGCAGCAACGCGCTGCCCAGGGCCGCCGCGGTGACCGAGCCGGCGAAGCCCTCCCAGGACTTCTTCGGGCTGATCGACGGGGCCATCGGGTGACGGCCGAAGGAGACACCGGCGGCGTATCCACCGGTGTCGGAGAGGACCACCCCGATCAGCGTGGCCAGGATGCGCAGCGGGCCGTCGTCGGGGGCCGCCGCCAGCAACGCCGCGAAACCGGCGAGGAACGGCACGTAGACGGCGATCAGGGTGGCCGCGGTGAGATCCCGCTGGAAGCCGGCCGGCCCGTCACCCAACCGCCAGATCATGGTGCCCAGCACCGTGACCAGCAGCCCCAGGCTGAGCGCGTCCGGACCGGCGTACCAGGCCAGACCCACTGTCAACACGCCACCGCCGATCAGCGGAACCAGCGGCGGGTGCGCACCGCTGCGCCGGACCGCGCGGGCCATCTCCCACATGCCGACGGCGACCGCGGCGGCGATCACCGGCAGGAACGCCAACGGGTAGAACGCCAGCGGCACCACGATCAGCGCGCCGAGGCCGAGCCCGACCCCGATCGCCGCGGGAAGGTTGCGCCCGGCCCGGCCGTTGCCCAACTGCTGGGTGGCCGGTCGGTCGAGGCTGGCCCGACGCCGGCCCTTCGGCCGTCGACCGGTCGTCGGAGCCTCGTCCGGCGCCACCTCCGCCCGGACGGGCGCGAGCTGCTCGGTCGGGTACCCCGGGTCGTCGAGGCGGGCCGGATGGCTCGGCTCGTCGAAGCGCCCACGGTCCGGGCCGTCGTACCGGGGCGGCCCGTCGCCGGCGGCGGGAGGTCGGTCCGGGTACCGGTCACCGCGACCCCGGTCGTCGTACCGGTCGGGCTGGTTGCGGTCGTCCACGTGCCGGTCGAGGTCCTCGAAACGATCGTGCCGGTCGCGGTCGTCGAAACGATCGTCCGGTCGGACCGGGCGGCCACGCTCGTCGTACGGGTCCGCGGCGTGCGGGTCGGCGTACGGTCGGGCGTGCGGGTCGGCGTACAGCTCAGGGCCGGCGGCCGGACGGCGGCGCCACTGGCCGGCCTCCAGCTCCTGCTCCGGCCAGGGCAGCGCCACCGGGCGCTCCGGCCGGTCCCAGCCGCGAGGCTCGCTACCGTAGGGGTCGGGGTGGGACATCACGCACCGCGAGGCGACACGAGACCCACCACATGACGCAAGACCACAAGCATCCCCTACACGTGCGATGTTCCTCCGATTGACCGCCCCGACGGTCGGTCGATCCCCGGTGTTCACCACCCGGTGGCCGGGAATCCTGCCGAGCCTACTGCACACACCGGATCGGCACGGCGGACGAGGCACGCCTTCGGACGCCACCCTTGCCGCCAGGCCGCCGGCCAGCGACGCAGACCCATCCGGTACGGCAGGCCGCAGGCAATCCGCAGCCGTCGATCCGACTCGTCCGGTGCGCGATCGAGTACTGAGCGAACGCGCTCGGCGTGGTCGGCTGGTTCCGCGCTGGCGCCAGCCCGCGCTACGGAACGGGGGAAGGGCACTCACATGTACAAGTTCGGTCTCGCGGTGTTGACCGTAGCCGCCATGGTCCTGGGAGCAGGGTCACCGGCCGCCGCCGCCACGGCACGGACCAGGATCACCATCGACCGCCACACCAGCGAGCTGTTCCCGTTCGCGCCTCCCTACGCTGAGCCGCCGGGAGTGACGTACCCGGCGGCACGGGTCACCGCCACCGCCCGGCACTGCCCGGCCGGCATCGTCCTCATGTCGGCCTCGCTGGTGCAGGACGGCCTGCCGACCCTCTGGGCCACCGGGGGCCACGGCGCCGGCGAGATCCTCTGCGACGGCGGCACCGTCGAACTCGGGATGGCGTTCGCCCGGATCGCTCCGGCGCTGCACGCAGGCCGGGCCACCGCCCACTTCTCGCTGCGCGACTCGAACACCGGCGAGCAGTTCGCCGAGAGCACCAGGACCGTCTGGATCCCCTGCTGACCTATGGAACGAGGCCCGTTCCCGACGTCGGGAACGGGCCTCGGAGCATGGGTCACACCTCGAGCAGCTCGGTTTCCTTGTGCTTCACCAGGTCGTCGATGCTGGCCACGTACCGCTGGGTCAGGTCGTCGAGTTCCTTCTCGGCACGGCGACCGTCGTCCTCGCCGGCCTCGCCGTCCTTGACGATCCGGTCCAGCTCCTCCTTGCCACGGCGGCGGACGTTGCGGATCGCCACCTTGGCCTCCTCGCCCTTGTGCCGAGCCACCTTGATCATGTCGCGGCGGCGTTCCTCGGTCATCTGCGGGAGCAGGATGCGCAGTTGGTTGCCCTCGTTGTTCGGGTTCACCCCGAGGTCCGAGTCGCGGATCGCCTTCTCCATCGCGTTGATCTGCGAGTTGTCGTACGGCTTGATGATGGCCATCCGCGGCTCGGGGACCGCGATGGACGCCATCTGCGTCAGCGGCGTGGGCGTGCCGTAGTAGTCGATGATGACCTTGGAGAACATGGCGGCGTTGGCGCGACCGGTACGGATGGCGCCGAACTCCTCCTTGGCGTGCTCAACCGCACGCTCCATCTTTTCCTCGGCCTCGAGGAGGGTGTCGTCGATCACCGGTCTCCTCGCCTCCTTCTGTGCTCGTCGTGGGCTCTGCGGAAAGTCGTCAGACCGCTGCGGTCGTCGCCGTCGGCGGGACTCAGGCGGTGATCAGGGTGCCGATCTTGTCGCCACCCACCGCGCGGATGATGGTGTCGTCACCCTGCGCGCCGAAGACCAGCATCGGCAGGCCGTTCTCCATACAGAGGCTGAACGCCGCCGCGTCGGCCACCCGCAGGTTGCGGCGCAGCACCTCGGAGAAGGTGATCGAGTCGAGCTTGCTGGCGGTGGGGTCGATCCGCGGGTCGGCGGTGTAGACGCCGTCCACGCCGTTCTTGCTCATCAGCACCACGTCGGCCCGGATCTCCAGCGCCCGCTGGGCGGCCACCGTGTCGGTGGAGAAGTACGGCATCCCCGCGCCGGCGCCGAAGATGACCACACGGCCCTTCTCCAGGTGCCGGATGGCCCGCAGCGGGATGTACGGCTCGGCGACCTGGGCCATCGTGATGGCGCTCTGCACCCGGGTCTCGATGCCCTCCTTCTCCAGGAAGTCCTGGAGCGCGAGGCAGTTCATCACGGTGCCGAGCATGCCCATGTAGTCGGCACGGGCCCGGTCCATCCCACGCTTCTGCAGCTCCGCGCCGCGGAAGAAGTTGCCGCCGCCAACCACCACGGAAACCTGCACGCCGCGGCGGACCACTGTGGCGATCTGCCGGGCGATGGCCTGGACGACGTCCGGGTCGACGCCGATCGCGCCGCCACCGAAGACCTCGCCGGAGAGCTTCAGCACCACCCGGCGGGCACGTCCCGGCGGTGGTGCCGTCGGATCGTCCAGCTCCAGCGTCCGGTCACTCACAACCTGCGTCATCCGCCCCGCCCTTCCCCACGCGCACGCCCCGTGCGGCGCGTACCGCGAACCTGCCGCTGCCGACCCTATGTGACGAGGAGGCCGCGGTGCCTGTCACGTACACCGGCGGCCTCCTCGTTTATGTCTCCTGCCCACGGGCGCGCGCGGCGCCCGGTGGCGGCTCAGGCCTGGCCGACCTCGAACCGCACGAAGCGGGTGACCTCGATGCCGGCCTCGGCCAGCAGCTGCTTCACCGACTTCTTGTTGTCAGAGACGGACGACTGCTCGATCAGGACGAAGTCCTTGAAGAAGGAGTTCACCCGACCCTCGATGATCTTCGGCAGGGCCGCCTCGGGCTTGTTCTCCTCGCGGGCGGTCTGCTCGGCGATGCGCCGCTCGGACTCGACGACCTCAGCCGGAACCTCGTCCCGGGTGAGGTACTTCGGCCGCATCGCGGCGATCTGCATGGCCACACCACGGGCGTCGGCGTCGCCGGCCTCGTCGGTCTTGCCGGTGTACGACACCAGCACGCCAACGGCCGGCGGCAGGTCCTGGGCCTTGCGGTGCAGGTAGACGGCGGTGGTGCCCTCGACCCGGGCGAACCGGTTGAGCACCAGCTTCTCGCCGATCTTGGCGGACTGCTCCTGGATCAGGTCCGCGATGACCTTGCCGTCGAGCTCGGAGGCGAGCAGCTCCTCGGCGGAGTTCACGCCGGCGCGCTCACCGTGCTCGACCAGCTGCTGGCCCAGCGCGATGAACGACTCGGTCTTGGCGACGAAGTCGGTCTCGCAGTTGAGCTCGAGCAGCGCCTTGCCGGAGTGGGCGACCAGGCCGTTCGCGGCCGTACGGCCGGCCCGCTTGCCGACATCCTTGGCGCCCTTGACGCGCAGGATCTCGACGGCCTTGTCGAAGTCGCCCTCGGCCTCGGTCAGCGCCTTCTTGCTGTCCATCATGCCGGCGCCGGTGAGGTCGCGGAGCTTCTTGACGTCCGCGGCGGTGATTTGGGACATGGCTCTCTCTTCGGTGTTGAGACGGCGTGTGGATGGTCAGAGGTGCCGGTTACCCGGATCCGGGCGGATCGTGCCCGGCGTACCGTCGCTGCCCGCCGTTCGCGAAAACGGACGGCGGGGCAGCGACGGTGCGATCACTCCGCGGTGGCGGCGGCCGGCTGCTCGGTGGCGGCCTGCGCCGGCTGCTCCGGGGTGGCGGGCTGCTCGGCGGCGGCAGCGGCGGGCTGCTCGGCCGCGGCGGCCGGGGCGGCCGGAGCGGCCGACTCGTCGGCCTTCTTCGGCTCGAGCAGCTCGCGCTCCCACTCGGTCAGCGGCTCGTCGCTCGCGACACCCTCGGGCTTCTCGTCGTTGCCCCGGCGACGGCCGGAACGCGCGATCAGACCATCCGCGACGGCGGCGGCGACGACCTTGGTCAGCAGCTCGGCCGAGCGGATCGCGTCGTCGTTACCCGGGATCGGGAAGTCGACCTCGTCCGGGTCACAGTTGGTGTCCAGCACCGCGATGACCGGGATGCCCAGCTTGCGGGCCTCGTCGACGGCGATGTGCTCCTTCTTGGTGTCGACGATCCACACCGCGGCGGGAAGCTTCTGCATGTCCCGCAGGCCACCGAGGGTGCGGGTCAGCTTGATCTTCTCGCGGGAGAGCTGCAGGGTCTCCTTCTTGGTGTAACCGGCGGCGGTGCCGCTGAGGTCACCCAGGCCCTCCAGCTCCTTCATCCGCTGGAGCCGCTTGTACACGGTCTGGAAGTTGGTCAGCATGCCACCGAGCCAGCGGTGGTTGACGTACGGCTGGCCGACCCGGGTCGCCTGGTCGGCAATCGCCTCCTGGGCCTGCTTCTTGGTGCCGACGAACAGGATGCTGCCACCCTCGGCGACGGTCCCACGCACGAACTCGTACGCCTTCTCGATGTACTCGAGGGTCTGGCGCAGGTCGATGATGTAGATGCCGTTGCGCTCGGTCATGATGAAGCGCTTCATCTTCGGGTTCCAGCGCCGGGTCTGGTGCCCGAAGTGGACACCGCTCTCCAGCAGCTGACGCATGGTCACGACGGCCATGGTTGGGGTACTCCTTCAAGGTCCCTGGTTGTCACGCCCGGCCGGTGGCCGGGCGTCCTGGCGCCTGGTCGCCGACCCATGGTGGACCCGATCAAGATCGGGACCAGGGAGGCCGTCGCTCCACGACGATTCGTGAAGAGGGCGCGCGAGGTCGACCGCACGAGGCGGTCGCCAGTTGGCCAGTGTACGCCCCTCACCCGTTCAGCTGCCCCGGGGTGCGCGTGGGCGCCGCTCCGGGGGCCGGTCGCGGGTCAGCCGGCGGCGAGCGCGGCGGCCACGAAGAGCACCAGCCCGACGGTCAGGTAGGCGGTCGGTGGGCGAAGCCAGCCCCGACCGTTGTCGGCGAGCGCCAGACCTCCGGTTCGTAGCCCGTACAGCCCGGTCGCGAAGATCGGCAGTCCGGCGACCAGGGCGATACCCACCACCACGTTCCCGGCGTCCACCGGATCACCGGTCACGCCCGCCAGTAACACCCGCAGCGCCGGGGCCTCGAAGACCAACACCAGCAGAGCGAAGAGTACGGCCAACACCGGTCGACGGGTCCGATAGACGCCGTCGGCGGCCGGCGGATACGCCGGAGGCTCGCCCGGGGACAGGTCGGGTCGCGGGCCGATCCCCGGCATCGGGCCGGTCGGCATCTCCAGCGGGTGCGGCGTGTCGCCGCCGCCCCGGGTCGGCTCGACGATCGGGTACCCACCGAGCGGAGCGGGACGAGCCTGGTCAGTGAGCACGCTGGGCGGCGCTGTCGACGTACTGTCCCGGGACGTCTCCGGCGCCGCGCCGGTCACCGGAGATCCCGCCGTGGTCGTCTCGCGGGCGGCCCGGCGTCCGGGCAGCTCACCGGAGGTCTCCGAGGGGTCCCGGTCAGCTCGCCGCGACCGGGTGGCCCGGTAACCGTCCGCCTCCGGCCGCGCGGCGCCCAACGGGTCGACCGCGCCGAAACGCCCCGAATCAGCCTCACTCGCCCCGAACCGACCGGTCTGATCGTCCAGGGCGCCGAAGCGACCGGAGTCCGACTCCGGCGTACCGCCGAAGCGGCTCGCGTCGACGGCGCCGAAGCGTCCCGAGTCCGGCTCGCGGCGTCGGCCGACGCCGGTGTCCTCGACGGAGCGGCCGTCTTCCGCGCCACGCTGCTCGGGAATCTCGCCGTCCCGGTACCGCGGCTCGCCCGCGCCGCGCCACTCCGACTCGCCGTAACCGCGACCCCGCTCGTCGGGGTACCAGCGCGACTCCTGATCTTCCGGAAAACTCCGTCGTCCGTCCACGTCAGGCACCGTATGCGACAGGCCACGCCCGCGCCATTTCAGCACGGCCGGCAGCTCGCCACCGGTCCCCCGGCAGCGCGGGGCAGGCGTCGCGTCGAGGTGGCGCGGGCGCGGGCCCACACCGTGATCAAGTGATGAAAAGTAGGCCAGCAGTGGCTCTGACACCTACTTCTCATCACCTGATCATGGTGGTCCCGTCGGTGGAGCGCGGCCGACGCCCTAGCGGACTCGAACGCCGTTAGCACACCGTGGGCATGATCGTCCGATTGTCCACAGCTCACCCGTTGTCCACAGCTGGGCCGTTGTCGGGTCGCGATGACCGCCCTCCGGCGGGCACCGTGCCGGCCATGACGAAGCGGAACCAGGCCGTTGGGGCGTACGGCGAGCGGTGCGCGGCCCGGCACCTTACCGAGGCGGGGCTGCGCCCGATCGCCCGGAACTGGCGCTGCCCGGCGGGGGAGATCGACATCATCGCGTGGGACGGGCCCGTGCTCGCCTTCTGCGAGGTCAAGACCCGCCGGGGTGAGGGCTTTGGCACCCCGGCCGAGGCGGTCGTGCCGGCCAAGGCCCGCCGGCTGCGGGGGCTCGCCGCGCGGTGGCTGACCGAGACCGGCACGACCGCCGAGGAGGTGCGGTTCGACGTGCTGTCGGTGCGGCTGCCCGACGCCGGCCCGGCGCAGGTCGACCACCTCAAGGGCGCGTTCTGACATGCGTACCAGGAGGATCGGTGACGCGTCGTGAGCTACGCGAAGGTGCTCTGCGTGGGGCTGGTCGGGGTGACCGGCCACCTCGTCGAGGTGGAGGCCGACCTGGCCGCCGGGCTGCCGGCGGTGGTGATCTCCGGCCTGCCGGACACCGCCCTGCACGAGGCCCGCGACCGGGTCCGCGCCGCCGTGGTCAACTCCGGCCAGCGCTGGCCCAACCGGCGGATCACCCTCAACCTGCTGCCCGCCACGCTGCCGAAGTTCGGTTCGGCCTTCGATCTGGCCATCGCCGCAGCGCTGCTGGGTGGCTCGGGTGAGCTGCCGCTCCTCCCGCTGGAGGGGGTGGTGGTCCTCGGCGAGCTGGGGCTCGACGGGACGGTCCGGCCGGTGCGCGGCGTACTCCCGATGGTCGCCGCCGCGGCCCAGGCCGGTGTCGCGCGGGTGATCGTCCCGGTCGGCAACGCCGCCGAGGCCGCCGTCATCCCCGGCGTACGGGTGCGAGCGGTGGACACCCTGCACCGGCTCGTCGCCTTCGTCCGCGACGGGACCCCGCTGATCGAACCACCGGCGGACATCCCGACGCCGGTGGTCGGTGGGCCGGATCTCGCCGACGTCGCCGGGCAGCAGATGGGTCGGCGCGCCCTGGAGGTCGCCGCGGCCGGCGGGCACCACGTGGCACTGCTCGGCCCGCCGGGCGCCGGCAAGACGATGCTCGCCGAACGACTGCCGTCGATCCTACCCGAGCTGGACGACGACGCGGCGCTGGAAGTCACCGCGCTGCACTCGGTCGCCGGGCTGCTGCCGCCGGGCGGTCGGTTGCTGCGTCGCCCGCCGTTCCAGGCGCCGCACCACACCGCGACCGTGCCGTCGGTGCGCCCGTAGTTGGGGCCAGCTCCGCGCATACGGCGATGCCCCCGACCGTAGCCGAGGGCACGACGCAGCCGGGGGCTACTCGATGAAATGGCCAGCGTTGCGATGCCGGTTGACCGCGAGATGACGAACGAAACCCATGAACCGGCCGTAGAGCGCGACCGGGTCCGGACGCTCGGGCATCAACTCGGCCAGGTCGATGCCCGCCTCGACCATGCAAGACGCCATGTCCATCGCGAGCAGTTTCGGGTCATCGGCGTACTCCTCGACGAGTTTCGCCCTGGCCGCCTCGCAGGGCCACGGCTGGGCGCACGCCGCGCATCCCCACAGCCGGCGGATCGGGGCGTGGCGCTGGAGGCTCACCGTTGGACCCCCCGATAGCGGACCGGCGACCAGCGGGTTATCCGGCGCAGGGGTGGGCGCTCGCTGTTCAGGATCGAGTTGACGGACCCGAACGTCACTCCGGGTGCCCGCTCGGCCCGGCCTAGGTCGTCGGTAATCCGTGAGATGGCGGCCAGGCGACTGCGCGCGTCGAACAGTTGTCGCCGGACGAGACGGAGCGCTGCTTCCAGCTCCACCACCCGCTCGCGTAGCCGGTCGAGTTCTGGGTCGGGTTCCACGTCAACCTCCAGGGGGTCGGGTCCGTGTGCACCCGCCCCTGCCGGGCTCGGGCCTCCAGCAGGGGCGGGGCATCCCCATCGGACCCCGGCGATTACCCCTGTGTCAACGTAGGCACGCACGATCGAGTGCACACGATCGAGTGCACCCATGTGAGAACGTTTACGTTGACGCGTCCGGCCCTGCCTACCCTCGCTGGCATGGAGGATCGTGGGCCGGGCGAGCTGGTGGCAGCGGGCGAGATTCTGCAGATGCTCGGGGTCGGGCGTTCGCGATTCCGGATGATCCAGCTCTCGCCGAAGTTCCCGAGGCCGTACCAGGTCCTATCGGTTGGCCAAATCTGGTTGAGGCGCGACGTCGAGGAATACATCCGGCTACACCGCACCCCGCCCCCGGCCGAGGATGGCGAGTAGTTCGGTTCGAGAGGGCTCGGAATCGCCTGATTTCCTGGGCGGATGGTCGTAGCCACTGGGGCCCCGTTGGTGCCCGATCTGCTCAATACCGCCTCGCTGACGGCGGAGCTGGCATCGGCTACGGCGATGGGCACCGGTCTACAGGACCTCGCCTCGATCAGCTTCAACACCGTCTACCCCAACGCCCTCTACATCGCGACCTGGACGATGGACTTCACGCTGATCACGGCAGCCAGCGGGACACCCTCCACCGCCGTCGGACAAATCCAGATAGACGGGGTCGACCTCGGGCAGCCTCAGGCCGTCTGGTGTGCGGGGAACGTCGCGGCGAACGCGAGGGTCACGGTCACTCAGACCTACCAGGGCCTACTGCCGGTCGCGGGGGCCCACGCATTCAAGCTTCGGGGGGCCCAGTCGAGCGCACCCTCGTCGACCGTCGGGGCCTACCGCGCAAACGCCGTGCATACCCGACTGAGCCTCATAGTCTTCCCGTAGCCCCCCACGCCCCCGGCACCGCCGGAGTAGGCCCGTCCGCCCGTCCGGAGGCCCTCCCCGCTGCACGGAGCGGCCCGGCGATGCTGTCGCACCCCGGGCCGTCGCGTGGCTCCCCCGAACTACTCCGCAGGCTGGCCCCCGCCCGCCAGGCCCTCGTAGTACCAGCTCATGTCGATCTCCAGCCCGAGCACCTCGTTTACCAGCGCCTGGAGCGACTGCTCGATCTCGTCCTCCTCCTCGTCGATCCGGACCGGCGGGTACAGCTCCGGATTGCGGGCGGCCACGATGGACACGGCCAGCACCGAGATTTCCCCCTCGGCCTGCGAGACGAGGCCCTCGTCCGCCCAGTCGGCGGCCACCCCCAGCGCGTACGTGACCTCGTCCTCCAGGTAGTCCAGGTTCATTTCGCGTCCTCCTCGATCTCGGTGAACTTCCCGGCGGGGGCGGTCTTCGCCTCGCCGGCCTTGGTGGTGTAGCTGGCCGTGCCGTCCGGGGCGATGCTGGCCCCCGCCATGATGTGCCGCCCGACCTTGATCACGGCCGTCCGGGGCTGCGGCTCGACCTTCTTGGTCTTCTTGGTGGCTGCCTTCGCCCTCCGGCTGGCGAGCATCGCGGCACCCTTCGCAGCGAGGGCGTCCGAGATGGTCCCGAGGGCGCTCACGGCGTCCGAGCTGATGACGACCCCCTCGGCCCGCCCGTAGCGGACCTCCTTGCCCTCCAGCTCAGCCCGGACCAGAAACCCGACGAGCTTCGCATCGTGGCCCTGGGCGAACAGCCGAGGCGTTTCCCTGTCGCAGCCGGTCGTCTCGATCGTGATGTCCGGCTCGATGCCGTCCGGGCCGTCGGTGGTGGTGCCGACCTCGAACCGGCTGCATTGACAGGGTCCGAGTTTTCCAGCCTTCGTGCGTGCCATTTCAATTCTCCTAGGGGTGGGGAGCTTGTCTCGGTGGTAATAAAATCCCATCATGGCGATAGGAAATGGCACAAGTACTCCGCGCACTCCGGGCGTGTTCATGCGGCGCTAAATACGGATCGACCCCGGCCCCTATTAAATGGGGGCCGGGGTCGGATAGTCCGGACTATCGCGCCGTTTCCCGCTGCCACTGCATCTCGGCCGCCAGCTGGTCAAGCTGCCACTGGCGATCCTCCGCTGCCGTCGCTGGCCGCCAGTGGAGAACAAGCGGCTCGGGCGCGGGGGCGTGCAGGGTGGCCACTCCGAGAATGGCAAGGAGTAGGCCGAGGGCGATCGGCGGGAATGCCACGATGTAGCGCATGCCGGGAGCGGATCATGCGATTTTCCGGCCTCACAAGTATGCGTTTACAGCGGGGATACCCTCGGCTCCCAAAGGTCCACCTCGGTGCCGACCGACCACGACTCGGCCCGACCGTCTACGCCCCGGTCGCCCGGGGCCAGGGCCAACCGCTGGTAGGCACCGATCCCGCTCGCTGTCGTCTCCGGGGCGATGGTGAAGGTCGCGCACTTCCAGGTTGAGGAGGAGGGCGGGGTGCCGACATACCGTGCGCGCATCACGACCTGGCCTGCGGTGGCCGGCGACGTGAATGTCACGGAGAGCGGAGTCCATACCCCCGGGACCAGCGTGACCATCGGACCGAAGCTCGTCGAGATCGTCCCGCCCCCGCCGGTCTGCCAGTCCGCCGCGATGTTCGTCGATAGGGTCCCGACCTCGGCGTAGGCCATCATCGCGAACCTGTACTCGGTCGACGGGTTGACCGCGACAGGGCTGGAGTGCATGCCGCCGACGGCCGTCACTCCGTCCGGGGTGATCCGCGCGGCCCCCGTCCCCGTTCCAGGTCGTCCGGCTGCCACCCACGCGATCGTCGTGTTCAGCGGCACCCAGTCATTCAGATTCGAGACGAACCAAGGGTTGGGGTTGGCGACCAGCCCGACAGACTGGGCCAAGATCCGCTCATTTCCCACCCGGACGTCCAGCGGGTAATGCGCCGGGTTAGTCGTCCAGGGCCCGTTCGCAGCGGGGTTGTCCAACGGGAGAATCAGATCGGTCGCCCCGATGGCGATGGCGACGGTGGTGCCGTTCGCCCCCGCCCGAGTGGTGCCATCGGCGAAACCGACGTTCCACGCGGACCCCGGCATGCCGTTCCATACGATGTCCCGGTCGAACGCGTCGAGGCGCTCGGTGTAGCCCCCGACCAGCACCTTGGCAGCTTGTCGTGGCAGCCACGCGGGCAAGCCCACCAGTTCGGCGAGGTCGCCAGGCCCGACGGCTGCTGCCTGCGCACTCAACTCCGGGTCCGAGGTCCACCCCCGCGCGCTCAAGTCGATCCGGATGGCCGGGTATCGGGGCTCGTCGACCGTGCCGATGTGCAACTCCCAGTTCGCCCGGTCGGGAAGCTGGGAGTCAGCGAGCAGGTTCAGCTCCATGCTCGTCTCGATGACCCCGACCCCAGCCGGCGGGGGCACTGCCGCGAGCGGCCCCATCGTCTCGACCGCCCGGAAGGAGCTGCCCTCGGTGCGGGTCAGCGTGATGTCGTTCCGGGTAACCAGGTCGTCATCGAGCGGGACGAACGGCGCGGAGACTTGACCGCCCGGGTACGAGACTCGCACCGGAGTTTGGTTGTAGAGCGTATGGCGGGGCCGGTAGACCAGCCCGAGGCCGTCGCGGGCCTCGAACAGCAGCCCCCGGTCGGCATCCGCACACGCCCGGATCAGCTCCAGGAAGGTGCCCGGGGCCTGCCACCCCATCCGCTGAACCGCCCACTCGGGGACGGCCGGCATCGAGAGCGGCACGCCCTCCTCGCGGGCCAGGCGAACCAGTCGATCCGTCGCGGCTTCTTGCCACCACGATGCCATCGGGCCGAAAACCTCATGCCCGTAGCCGTCGGTCTGGATGATCGCGAGCTGGCTGGGCAGGACCTGGGTTGACCACACCGCCAGGTGACCGAAGGGCATCGACTCGTTGGTTGAGGTCGTGCTCGACCTGTTGATCGTCACGGCCGTGACGCCGGACATCGTCCCCGAGATGGCCCCAGTAGCCGAGCCCCCGAAGAGCGAGGCCCGGATGGTGCCACCGTCCTGCCAGACACTGATGTCGTACTGCTGGAAGGAGAGATAGAGGCCGCTGCTCGTGGCGACCACCGTCCCGACGCCCGCCGAGTTGATCGCGACCAGCTGCAAGCCGAATAACCCACCGCCCGCGCCCTCGCGCTGGATCAGCTGCCACCGCTGGTAAACCGGGGCGGCAGGTGTCTCAACCTCCAGGATGATCATCGGGTCGCCAACGGTGCCGTCGGGGTCCGGGTTCCCGACCACCGCGACCGTCCATGCGGTCCGCGTGGCTGCCGTGATGTGCGGGGTAACCGCCCGGACCGACGCGCCACCCTTCAATTCGAGGATCTTCCCCGTGCCGTAGCGGATGGTCAGCGGATCGCCCCTGCCCCATACGAAGTCGGCAACGTCGACGAACTCCGCACCCGGGCCCGTGATGGTGGCCGGCACGTGGCCGGGGATGGCCGAGGCGGCTTGCGCGGACGCCCTGCCATCTTCTAGCGGCCAGTACCCGACCGGCCCGGAGGCTCCATATGCCCGGCGCAGGGCCGAGTGGGTGGACGGAGTCCCCTGGCCGAGTCTGCGGATGATGCCCGCAGCCGAAATCGGCACCCAGTGGTCGAACTCGCCTAAGTCCCACTCCAGCGGCCAGGAGGCAACCTCGCCATGGAACCTGCGGTCGATCGCCTGGTAGCTCTCGAACCTCAGTTCGGCCGTGTTCGTGTTACCCGTCTCGGCCCGGGAGATGCAGCCGGCGCGACCGGGGGCAGTGATGTCGACGTCCGTGACCGTCACGGTCCACTCGGGAGGCTCGGGAGTCCCGTCCGCCCATACCTTGAGTGAGAGCCGGTTGCCGCAGACACCGGAGCGCAGCCACAGCCGCTGGCCGCCCGTGTAGGTCAGGCCGGGCACCGTGATGCTGCCAGGGATGCCGCCGAGGCTGCCGTTGACCCGTTTGAAGAATTGCGCGCCGAGGGCACCGCTGGTTTCGTACGACAACCGCATCCAGTAGTACGTGTTGGTCGTCGGGTTGAGTCGGGCGACGTGTCCGACGTTCGCTGCCCCGCCCGAGGCGACCGTGGGGGCAACCACCTGCGAAAGTTGCTCGACGTCCTGCCAGTTTCGGTCGAGGTAGGAGATGTGGGCAAGGTTCTTGACTGGCTGCGAGTGTCGACCCTCGGTGCCGTTCGCGTAGTAATCGACGTCCGGCCCACCGAAGTTCGTCCAGGAGCGCCCGTCGGGACTCGAACCCCACCCGGCGCCTACGATTCGATTTAGCGGGTCCGCGGCAAGCTCGACCCCAACCCGAATCGGGGTGTTGCGGCCGAACAGCTTGTACCAAGGGCCCCTCGGGTTTCGGGGGGCGTACTTCCCGGACCGATTGTTCAGGGTGAGGCCCGCGCTGGACTGCTCGGACCCGCCCCCGTCGGCTTCCCCATGCTTGATCGAGATGCCCCCGCCCGAGTCCGCCGACGACAGCCGGACGTCGGTGGAGATGTCCGACCAGCCGACGCCCCCACCGATGAACAGTTCGGTGGTGACCGGCAGTTCGGTGAGCGGGAAGGCCACGGCGGAGACTCCTTGAACGATGATCGAGGGGGTTGCCCGCCCCGGGGGCTGGAGGAGGCGTACTCCAGCCCCGGGACGGGACGTTTCAGCGCGCGACCGTCCCGCCTGGCAGCTCGCTCGGCGGCCAGGCGGGACGGAGTCGGTCACTTATTGATCAGCGCCCGGAACGCGGCCGGGACGATCAGGCCCGCACCCACTCGGGCGTACGCGGCGAATCCGCGCTGGCCGGTCGGGCGGTTGTTGGTCGGGTCGAACAGCATCTGCACGCGCTCGACCCACATGCCCGCCCGCTGCGCGACGAGGTACTGCTTCCAGTCCCCCACGACCGCGAGCACGGCCGTCGAGACACCCGACGGCATGGCCGCCATGAAATCGTTCTCGACGTACTCCCTGTTGAACAGCGCGGGCACCTGGGCGTCCTTGATGTTCACCGTGAAGTTCGGGTCCGTGGTGCCGAACTGCCGCATGGCGTTCTCGACCGAGGTCGACGACATCCAGGCAACGGTGGCCCGACGACGCCACTTGATCGGCAGATCCGCCCACAGGCCGTAGAAATCGCCCGGGGCGAGGACGGCCGAGGTCGCCACCTGGCGCGTGAGGCCGCCAGCCGCGATGATCGCCGGCACGATGCCGGTCGGGACGTTCGCGCCCGTACCCGTGGTGAGGGTCGAGGCGAGCAGCTCGCTGTAGCCCTCCTCGATCAGGTTGCCCATCTCGGTGGCGAACGAGGGCCAGTCCATCTCGGCTTCGATCGAATACGGAATGAACCCGTCGGCGCGCTTGGTCAGGACCTCGGGCGAAGCGATGGTGGGCGAGTTGTCCGCCGAAGCAGCCGCCTCAGCGTCCCACTTCCACGACATGCCGGCCGAACTCAGGCCCTTCCACCGGTCGGTCGTGATCGTCTCGGTGCGGGCGAGCCGCATGATGTCGTTCGGCGACTCCTGCGCGGTCAGGATGATCGTCGGGTCGACGATCACGGGGACGGCGAAACCACCCGTGCCGCCGGCACCGATCGCGAGGGCCCGGCGCTCCTGGTTGCCGAACAGATCGTCGGCGTCGTTGAGCGCCCGGATCTCGTCCGGGGTGAGGCGGTTGTCCCGACCGAGGATGCCCTTCTGGAAGGCGCTCAAGTACTCCGACCGCGAGGTAACCAGCATCCGGCGGGCCAGCTCGGTGCCGTCGGTGTCGCCGTTGTTCGTGGTGAGAAGCTGGTCGACCTGGGCCCGCTGCTCGGGGCTCATGTGCCGGGTCGCCGCGCCCTGCTCGTCGCCGATCAGGCCACGCGCCCGGCTCAGGACGGTCTGCGAGTCCGCCCGGCGAACGTCGATGTCGAACGGGTCGACCTTCGGCGCTCCGGTCTGGACACTGCCCCACTTCTTGCGCGACTCCTCGAAGCGCTGGAAGCGGCGGTCCACCTCGGCGCGAGCCTCGATCGTCTCCAGGCGGGTCTCGTTGTCGCGAGTCTCCTCGTCCAGCGCCTTGAACCGGGCGTCCTGTTCGTCGGTGAACTGGCCGTCCTTGGCCTCGTCGAGCAGCGCCTTCATCTCGTCAGCGATCGCGCGCTGCCGAATCTTGATCTGGTCCTTGTCCATCGTCTTTCCCCTATTCGCCCGATGTGCGGGCAAGCGAAGTGAGCAGTTCGGCGTAACGCCGTGCTGCGGCCTGAACTGCTGGGCTTCGACCTGCCTGCCGGCGCGACGGACCATCGGGTGACGGGGCGGCCACCGAGGCAACCTGTCGGCGCGATGAGTCGTCGGGTGACGGGGCGATCGATGGTGCGTCCTTGCGGTCCCGGAGTTGATTCAGGGATCGGAAGGCTTCGAACGACCGCGACAGATCGCCGTAACGGCCCGGGTCGCGGTCTTGCATCCGCTCAAGTACGGCATCGGTGCCGCCTCCGGAGCGAAGTCCTGCCGTGGCCGCCGGGTTCGCGGGCCACGTCACGGGGCCGGCTTCCAGGAGTCGGACCTCCAAGATGGTCCGCTCGGGCAGGCCCTCGGGGTTGTGCGTGCTGCGGGCTGGCTCGTGGTCCCAGGAGTCCCGGATAACCTCGAACATGAAGCTCGACCCGTACACCCCGGCCCGGAGGCCATCCATGAGGTCGCGGGTGTAGCTGGTGTCGAACAGCGGGACCAACATCTCGGGCGACTGGCTGCCCTCGCGCAGCTCGGACGCCTTCCCGAGGACCTTGTCCCCGATCGTGAAATCCATGCCGTGGTTGAACAGCACCTTGACGCTGCTGGAGCCGTCGGCCTGCCGCTGCGCATTGATGGTCGCCTTGAAGGCCCCCGGGACGGTGCGCTCCAGGAACTGGCCCTCGTAGTACGAGTTGATTTCGTACCACTCATTGAATGGCGAAAATCGCACATCCATGACCGGCATGCCGTTTTCGGTGGGCGACTCCGGAGAATCGTCGTCGCGGGTCATCGGGCGGATGCTCGGCATCCCGGCCCGGACCACTGCGAGTCCCTTGATTCTCATTCGATCTCCCCGAGCTAGAGCGGCTGCTATCCGGCCGTTCGCTCAAGGGGTGAGGCGGCCCCCGGGTGGCGGGTTGGATCGGCCGGATTCCACATGCCGGGCCGGGGGCGCTATGAAAATCCAACCATGCGATTTAGTGAGCTGGAATGGCGATGTGGCAGCCATTACCACTCCAGCGGAGGGGCGTAGGCGTCGCCGTCATCCTCGGTTTCGGAGGCGGCCAGGAACACACCCAGGTCTTTCGCCCCCCGGTTTTGGTTACATGCCTTCCCACATGTAGGGCAGGTCTTGTCCAGCACCCGCCCGTCCCGCAGCCTGTATCTCGCCCCGTGGGCTGGGGCGAGGGCATCCGGGTGCGGCACCTGGCCTGGCAGGTCCTGCAACGGCACGATGTGGTCCGCTTCCATCAGGCCCGGGATGCCCTCATGTCCGCAAAGGTGGCATAAGTAGCCCTTGGTTTCGAACATCAGGGCCTTCGCCTTGCGGAACCGGCGGTGGGTTCTCGGGTCACTGGGCACGGGACCCACCCCAGCGGGCTACATCCTCCGGGCGACCGAATCGCTTCGCCGAATTGAATGCGGCACCCTTCGAGGCCAGTCCAACCTGCCCCGCGATCTGGTTCCACGACCAGCCTGCCGCCCGCAGCCACGCCGCATACTCACCACGCACCCGACGTCGATAGTCCCGGAATAGTTCGCCGGCCTCGACATCGCGTTTAGGTTGAGTCCACTCGTCCCCGATGCCGATCGGCATCTTCCATTCTCCCATCGCCCCAGGAGAACATCCGCCATCGGCGCGGTTTTAGCGAGAACTCCCCCGGATTTTCGGCCGGAGAGGCGAAGGCAAGTGGCGGGGTTGCCATCGATATTCGCTCCAAAAAAACGAGGCTCGTCGCCTGTGGGATGGCATCGTGATGGCCTCTCCGTTGGTCTCCCTCGAATTGGGAGCGCTGTTGTCCTACCCACGCACCCTCGGCCCTGGGGCGACGAGGGAGACGGCCCTAGCGCGGTGTCCAGCGACCTCGCGGCCTGAACATCAACCCTCGCGTGATCCGCCTCTTGACACCCCTGGGTCCGGCGCAGCACGCGCAGGCCGTCTCCCCCGGTCGATACGGGGCGCGGGGGCGGGTATTCCGGCGCATCAGCGGGCCACCCGGATGCAGGGCAGGTTGCCAGTGGGGGTAGTCCTGGTCGCCCGTTCGAGGGTGGTGGTGGTGGCAATCTTGGCGAGGGCCGGGGCGAGCTGCTCCGGGCCTGCCAGGGCTCGCCGCAGGGCCCACTCTGGACTCCACGCCCCGGCGGGTCGGTTGAGGTGCCAGCGGAGGCGCTTGACGGCGTCGGCGAGCTGGGTGCTGGCTCGGACGGCGACCACCCGCGCGGTCGGCTCGGCTCGTCTCGCGGCGGCCTGCCGTCGGGCGTTGCAGTACGTCCCACAGGTGGGGCAGCCGGCTTCCCCGTGGAACGGCCGGGCGAGGTCGGGGTCGAGTGGCTGTTCCGGCTGGGCGGACAGCGGGGTGAGGCGACCGATCGCGTCGGCACCGCCGTGGCCACAGTGGTGGCAGTCGGTGCCGTACTTCGCGTAGACGGCGGTTTTCCACGTGGTGTAGGGCCGTCCGGAGAGCTTGCTAGTCATGTCCCCAGGGGAGCAGGTTGCCGGCCTGGCAACGGCACCGATAGGTGTGGTCGGCGGCCAGGCACACGGCGTCACGGCTGGGCTAGGACGCTCACTCCTCGCGTTAGGACGCTAGGACGTTGTCCTAGTGGGGGGCGCGATCCCTCGTCCTAGGTCGCGGCCAGGAGAAGTCCTTGGGGTGCACACAAAGATAGACAGTAGTCTATCTTACCCGCTCAGAGGGCATGGGGCCTCTCATGCGCCTGGCCGCCTCCGAGCCATCCAGACTTGGATGGCGCGCGCATACCCGCCCCCCACTAGGACAAGCGTCCTAGTTGTCCTAGCTCAGACCATCACGCGGAGTGATACAGCGGCGGGGCCTGCCGTCTCCGACAGACCCCGCTCGGTGTTGCCTGGCCGCCTACCTCGCCCGTAGTCGATACTGCTCGGTCCGGCCCTCGGTGCGACGCTCAATCTCGGCGGTCCCCACCATCTGGTCGAGCACCGTCTCCAGTTTGATGATCTTCTTGTCGCGCCCGGCAACGCCCTGGTTGAGGACCGTCTTCCCGATCCAGTCGCCCCCGGCGAGCAGGTGCCGCAGCCGGGTCGCGATCTTCATCCGGGTCTTCTCCTCCCGGTCGCCCTCGGCCTGCTCGATCGCCTCGGCCTTGGCGACCTCGCGCTCGGCATCGCCCTCGGCTTTCGACCTGTTCTTCTTGGACTGCATCGTCCGCAGCACCCGGTAACACACGTCCCGGGTATCACGCGAGACTCCCATTACCAGCCGGGCCAACCTCCAGTCTTCCGCGCTGACCTCCATCCGCCCGTCCAGCAGTCCCAGCAACGCGGCGACCTTGAGTTGCGTCAGCAAGGTGTGCCCATCGATCGAGTCCATCGCCTGCGCGTACAGGTCGAGCTTGCGGCGGGTGCGCTGCGCGCTGGTGATCTCCTCGCGGGCCTGGTCGCAGATCGGCATGATCAGCGTTTCCTTGACATCAACCGGGTCGATGTCCTTGCCCACCCGCTGGTTACCGCTCGGACTCCACTCCGGCCGGTCGTGCCAGCCGTGCAGCGTGCCCGCCCCGGTCCCCTCGGTCCGCCATGAGATCGCCGCGTCCGAGTCCGGCATCGCGAAGCGAGACGGCCGGTCCGGGTCGTCGTTTACCGGCATGAACAGCCAGCGCTGCGCGGTCCCCGCATCGATCGCGTCCTGACTCAACAGCAGCTCCGATTTAGCCGGCTGGACGCCTGCGACGATCGCCGCTCGGTAACCGTGCTGCCGGACCGGTCGCCGCAGCTCCTCGCCCGCGTAGGCCGCCCCAAGCTGTTGGGCCATGAACATTTTGAGCAACGTCGGCATTAGGGTGGACGCGTTCATGGAGGCGTGGGCGCTGACCGAGCCGATCTCCGACACCTTGAATAGTGCGGTGTCATTGAACTGAATCGGCCCCTCCTTGGTCCCCACGGTGTAGGCGGCCTCCAGGCCCTGCCCGGTCGCCGGCTCCAGGACCGGCACCACCATCGGGCTGCCGGCGAACAGCTCCGCCGCGACATCCATCGCCGCGTCCTTGCCCCCGGAGCTGCCACCGACCAGACCGATGTAGACATTCAACGAGGCAGCCGAACCGATCGTCGGGGGCAGCTTCACGTGCGGGCCCACCCTGCACGCGACGTGCGCCAGGACGGCCCCGAGCAGCGCCCACTCCCCGACGTAACGCGCCCGAGCGGTCTGGCGGATCCGGGCCAGGACTTCGCGCTCACCCCAGATGCTCGATGCGGCCTCCCGGAGGGTCACGGGCACCCTGGGGTCCACCGGGGGTGCGCCGGGCGGGGCCTTCTCGTTTGAGGACGTGGCAGCCAGGGCCATCCGCGCTACCTTCTCGCGTGCTGTGGCTGCCTTCGTGACCGCGTCCGGCTCGGGCCACGCCGACGCGTCCTCCGGGTGCCGTTCCTGGGCATCCTGGTACCAGGGCTCGACCCGCAGCCGGGCGAGGGCCTGCCGCTCCTCGTCGCGGGTCATCGAGTCGAACCTCGGCACCCAGGCGTCACACCATGCCAGTTCAGCGGCGCTCGCCTCCTCCGTCCAGCTCGACACCGGGCCGGCAGCACTCGACTCGCAGCCGCACTCCTCGTCGCAGATGTAGGCCATGTCCCACTGGGCCGATGCGCGGTCCCGCTGGCTGCCCTCGAAGCTCTCGACCAGATCGGCAGCGTGCGGGTTAGCCCGCAGGACCTCGACCACCTCGGCCTGTTCGTCGGCCGGCAGCGAGTCCCATGAACTGGGGAAGAGCGCCCTCGCCCAGGTCAGCACGGTGTCATCGGTGGCCGGACTTGTCGTGACGGTAAAACTCATGGTGCACTTGTCCTGTTCCGCCCCTGCCTGAGGGCTTGTTGGGCGACGGCCCTCGGTTCGCACCCGAGGGCCATCGCATGTCCGGGGTCTAGCGGGTGGTTTCGGTCGCCTGCTCGGTCTGTGGGCTGGCTGCCGGTTCATCCGTCGTGATCGCCGACCACGCCATCAGGACCCCGAGGATGAAACAGACGATCCGTACGGCCTGGGCCTCGCGCTCGAACCTCACTTCTTCCTCCTCAGGGTCAGCAGGGACTCGCGGATGGTCACGACATCGATCTCGCCCTGCCAGCGGACCCCGACCAGCCGCATGGCCTGGCCGCGAACCTGGCCCCCACCAGCGGTGCCGGCATCCGGGTCAACTACCTCGCCCACCATTCCTGCGGCGATCACCTGGTCGGCCTTCTTGAACATCGGCTCACTCACTTGATCACCAGCTCCGATCGCAACGTGTAGGTGTTGAACTGGGCACCATCCGGGCCTCGGTGCCGCTCGACGAACAGCCGGCCCTCTTCGACCAACAGACCGAGTTCGGCTTGAAAATCGGCCTCGGAGATGCCGCGCCGGAGGCAGGCCGTCCGCAAGACCGTGTAATCGACCAGCCCACCCGGGGCGGCACCGTAGGCCAGCAGTGGAGCCATCACGACTCGGGCGTAGGCGCTGGTGGTGAGGCGCACCACCAGCGGACCCTTGCCCCGGCGGATGCCCCGCTTGGTCCTCGGCTGGGTCCTGCGTCGCTTAGTTGGCGTCTCCATCGCGGGCCACCTCCTCCGTGACCCGAGCGATCTCCGCCCCGAGGATCAGCCCGTCTCGCAGGCCATCGCTGATCCCGAAGATCCAGACCGTCGGCTGCCCCGGCTCGTTCAAGCCGAAGACGTCGACCGGGCTGCCGGCGGGTGCCCCAGTGAGGGCTGCGGCCTGCTCCCGGTCGTAGGTGGTGGACGGGACCGCGACGATCGCCCCGTCGGTGAGGGCCTGGGCGACGTCCAGGCTGGCGCAGCAGCACAGCAGCGGCCCGCCGTCCTCCGCCAACCCGAGGGCGGCTACCGGGTGGCCGAAACCGACCGCGAGCGGCATCAGCAGCTGGGTGAGGATGGCGTGGCCCCGGGTCGGCAGCCACGAAGCTGGAGTATCGAGCTGGTGCTTCACGTGCGGGCAGGGCGGCAGTTCGACCGGGGCCGGGTCGCCCGGTGCATCCTCGGGGACGATGCCCTGCGGCCCCATCTCGACCGGGGTCCGCCGGGGCTGGTTGTCGGTGCTCATGCCGCCACCGCCGAACGGATGGTGTCGACGGCCGGCAGCATCGCCCGGAGGCGACCGATCTGCTCGGCGGTCGGCGCGGGGGCCGATTGAATGAGGTCCTCGATCGCCAGCTCGGCGCGGACGGTGCGGACCTCGGTATGGGCGGCCAACGTCTCGGGAGCCTCGGCACCGAGACTCCGGCTCAGGTTGCCGATCGCCCCACCTGCTCGTTGCAGCCGTTCGTCGGTAGTCCAGGGAATTGAATTGCGCTTACCAGACATGGGACGCGAGTCCTCTCGAACGAGGTGTCTCGCGACCCGCCCCCACCGATTTCGAGGCCGTCGCCTTGCTGGGCGCACCCCGTGAGGGGCCTCTGTGCAGCGCCGTTATTGCGAATGGTCCGCTTTACGGGGGGCCTGTGTTCGGTAGTTCCCCAGGCTCTTGACCCGCCCCCGGCGGCCTGTTTCGACCGCAGGACCAGCAAAACACCCGGCTTGCACAGGGCACAAACCCAGCCAATCTCGCCGTGGCAGCCGTCACATGCGGTGCCACTTGAGCCGGGCCATGACCCGATGGACGCATGTTGGTTTACGGCACTCGGCGCACCACTTGTTGGTCGTCACCTTGCCCACCCGGAGCTGCCCCACCAGGCCCGGCGACAGGACCTCTCGTGCGATCGCCCGGCGGGCCGGCATCGGTGCCGCCTCCAGCCTCGCCCGGATGTCGCCCCCGGCACCAAGGAAGGCGGCCAGCGCAGGCGGGGCGGTCAGCTCACGCTCCCGCTGCTCAAGCTGCTCGACCTCGGCCAGCCACTTACGTTCCGCCGCCCCTGCCATCTTCGGCGTGATCTGCTCGGCCGCGAGTTCGTTCTCCAGCTCGACCAGGCTGCGTCGGACCGACGCCAGCCGGGCCTGCACGTGCCGGGCCTCGGGACTGTCGCCCCGGTCGCGGGTCAACTCCTGGTAGATGTCCTTCCTGGACAGGTAGCCCACGATGACGTCCATCGCGATCTGGTCGAGCAGCTCCTCGTTGACCTGGATGCCGCAGTTCGCGTGGCAGCGGAGGTGGGGCGGCTCGCCTCCGCGCTGGCTGCTGGTCATCGGGGCGATACACCGGTCGCACTGGGCGATCATCGACAGGAAGTGTCGACCCTGCCCGTCGCGGTTGACCCTCCGGGCGGGGTCGCTGAGCCGGGCCTGCACGGCATCGAACTGGGCCGGCTCGACGATCGCCAGCCATGCGGCCTCATAAACCTGCCCGCCCTTGCCTTGGGCCGCTCGGGTCGAGTGGCGTCGGCGGCCAGCGTAGGTGTCTCGGGTCGCCATGCCCCGCACGACCTGCTCGGACAGCGGACGGCCAGCGCGCGACCGCACCCCAGCCTCCCGGAGGTCGATCGTGATCCGCCGTAGGGAGTCGCCCGCCTCCAGCCGATCGAAGATGGTCCGGATGGCCTTGGCCTCCTCGGGCACGATCACCTGCCGCAGCAACGCGCCCGAGTCGGGGTCGTACTCCCGCCGGTAGCCGAACGGGGCCTGCCCATGCATCCAGCCCTTCTGGGCCTTCTGGCGTACGGTCCGCTTGACGCGGCGGCTGGTCTTCGCCGACTCATACTCCGCATCGACCGCCCCGGTCAGCAGGGTCTTGCGGTCGTCCGGGTCGCGCGGGTCGTAGAGCCTCTGGACGTCGGACACCCAGACTCTTACGCTGGCCGCCTCCAACAGCCGCAGGGCCGGAGTCCACTCGTCGACCTGCCGGCTAAACCGCGACAGCTCCCACAGGCCGAGGATGCTGGCACCGAACTGCCCCGCCCGCAGGTCGGCTATGAGCCGGGTGAAGTCGCCACGGATCTTCTCGGCGAACTGACTGGCCGAGATGCCGTCATCGGCGTACGCCTCACCGAGCTGCCAGCGCCGCTCGCCGGCATCGTCGGTGAGGTCGACGAGCTGCTCATTGACCGACTCCGACTTACCGCGTTGCCTGTCGCTGACTCGCAGGTAAGGCTTCATTGACTCGGGGGCACCCATGGGGCGGAGTCAATCACGGTGGTTGCCCGCTCCGGTAGTACCCCCCACAGACGAACTGCCGCAGTGCCGTCGCTTGTCGGTGGCGGCTCGGGGCTGGCCCGACCCGGCGCGGTGTCGCTGGCACACCGTGGGGTGCTCTTCCTGGATGAGGCTCCCGAATTCAGCAAGGGTGCGCTGGAGGCGCTGCGCCAGCCGCTGGAGCACGGCCGCATCCAACTGAACCGCAGCGGGGGCGGCACCGTCTACCCGGCCCGCACCCAGTTGGTGCTGGCCGCCAACCCCTGTCCGTGCGCGAAGCCGGCCGGTGACGCGCACTGCGAGTGTTCGCCGCTGGCCCGCCGCCGCTACCTGGGAAGACTCTCCGGGCCGCTGCTCGACCGGATCGACGTTCAGGTGCAGCTGAACCCGGTACGGGCGGCCGAGCTGATGGCGACCAACGGCGACGTCGAGCCCTCGGCGACGGTCGCCGCAAGGG
The DNA here is from genome assembly GCF_018070365.1 of Micromonospora sp. D93. Lineage (NCBI taxonomy): Bacteria > Bacillati > Actinomycetota > Actinomycetes > Micromonosporales > Micromonosporaceae > Micromonospora > Micromonospora sp. D93. The sequence goes on from NZ_JAGPXW010000005.1 coordinate 37,548, forward strand.
TGGCGGCGGCCCGGCAGGCGGCGGCCACCCGCTGGGCCGACCTCGGTCGGCGGCTCAACGCCGAGGTGGATGGGCCGCACCTGCGCCGACCGCCGTGGCGGCTGCCGGCCCGGGTCACCGTCGAGCTGCGTGGTCGGCTCGACTCCGGCTCGCTCTCGGCGCGCGGCTTCGACCGGGTGATCCGGATGGCCTGGACCATCGCCGATCTGGACGGTCGCGATCGGCCGGACCGGGACGACGTCCGGGAAGCGCTTCAACTACGGACGGGGGAGGCGACATGAGCGCCGAGGAGGAACACAGGCTGGCCCGGGTCGCTCTGACCTGGTTGGCGGAGCCGGGCACACGTGCGGTGCACCGGCTGGTCGACCGGCACGGCCCGGTGGCGACCCTGGAACTGCTGCTCGACGGCGGCAGCCCGGACGGCTGGCTGCACACCACTGTCGCCGCCCGCTCGGCGGCCGGCGACGCGCGGGCGGTGGCCGCGGAGGCCCTGGAGCGGGCGGGCCGACTGGGCGCCCGGCTGGTCACGCCGGACGACGAGGAGTGGCCGGCCCAGGTTGCCGACCTGGCCACGTTGCGTCTGCCGGACGCCAGCCGCCGGGTGGACGCTGAGACCGCCCCGCCGCTCTGTTTCTGGGTACGCGGAAGCTGGCAGCTCGGCGAGGCCCTGGATCGTTCGGTGGCCGTGGTGGGGGCACGGGCGTCCACCGGCTATGGGCAGCACGTCGCAACCGAGTTGGGGTACGGGTTGGCGGAGCGGGACTGGACTGTCGTGTCCGGTGGCGCCTTCGGCATCGACGCCGCCGCCCACCGAGGCGCACTCACCGCCGGTGGTCTGACCGTCGCGGTGCTCGCCTGCGGGCTGGACCGTCCGTACCCGATGGGCAACGCGGCGCTCTTCGACCGGATCGCCGAGACGGGGCTGCTGGTCAGCGAATGGCCGCCCGGCGCCGAGCCGCTGCGACCCCGGTTCCTGATCCGCAACCGGGTGATCGCCGCAGGCACCCGGGGCACCGTCGTGGTGGAGGCGTCGGCGCGCAGTGGCGCGACGCAGACCGCACGGCGGGCCATCCACGCCAACCGGGTGGGCATGGTGGTGCCGGGACCGGTGACCTCGGCGATGTCCGTCGGCGCCCACGAGTTCCTGCGCGAGTTCCCCGACAAGGCCCGGCTGGTCACCGGGGTGGCGCACGTGCTGGAGGAGGTGGGCCGGATCGGCGCGGACCTGGCCCCGCTGGCCCGTGGACCACAGCGTGCCGCCGACACGCTGGACGACGACGCGCGGTCGCTGCTGGAGGCGCTGCCCCGCCGAGGCGCGATGGGTGTGGACCGGCTCTCCTCGCGCGCCGGTGTCGACGTACGGACGGCGCTGCGCAAGCTGTCGCTGCTGGAGGAACTGTCCATGGTGGTCCGTCGCGACGACGGCTACGCCCTCGCGCCACCCGCCAAGTCCGGGCGAGTGGCGGCGGAGACGTCCGATCGGCCTGGCACCTGAGCGGATGCGTCACGGCCGGCCGGAGTGGTCGTCCGGATGCCCGCACCCCCGCACGCTCGGGGCCCCGGCCAGCCGACACTGCCGGTACCGTGCCCGGTCATGGGTGCAATCAAGCCGTGGCACATCAGCATGCTCTGCTGTCTCGTCGTGACCGCCGTGCTCGTTGTCGGCCTGGTCGTGTTCTTCGTCAAGAGGAGCAACAGCCGGTAGTCGTGGCGAACACCGACACCGACACCGACATGTCCGGTGCCGTACCCGGACCGGCCGTAGGCTGGTGCCGTGCCAGCCGTCAGTGAGGGTGCCTGGGCCGTTGCACCGGCCGGCACGTTGGCGTGGCCCCGATGAGCCGACCCGACCGGGGCACCCGGGCCATGCACCAGGCACTCCCGCCGGCGCTGCGCGACGCGGTCGACGACTTCGCCGAGCACCTGTCCCGGGTCCGTAACCGGTCGGCGCACACCGTCCGCGCCTACGTCACCGATCTCGTCTCGCTGCTCGACCACGCTGTCCGGATGGGCTGCGTCGACCTCGCCGAGCTGGACCTGTCGGTGCTGCGCAGTTGGCTGGCGCGGCAGCGCACCACCGGTGCGGCCCGCACGTCGTTGGCCCGGCGGGCCGGGTCGGCACGGGCGTTCAGCGCCTGGGCACATCGGGCCGGGCTGCTCCCCGCCGACGTGGGCGCCGCGCTGGCCAGCCCCCGCGCGCACCGGGAGCTGCCCAACGTGCTGCGCCCCGACCAGGCCACCGCTCTGGTCGAGGCGCCTGCCGGACAGGCACCGCCAGCGGAGCCGGGGTCGGGTGCCGCCGAGGCGGTGCCGCTGCGGGACCGGGTGCTGCTGGAGCTGCTCTACGCCACAGGTGTACGGGTCAGCGAGGCGTGCGGGTTGGACGTCGGGGATGTCGACCACGGCCGGCGGGTGATCCGGGTGTTCGGCAAGGGCGGACGGGAGCGCTCGGTGCCGTACGGGGTGCCCGCCCAGCGGGCGTTGGACGACTGGCTGCGCCGGGGCCGCCCGGCGATGGTGGGCGCCCGCTCCGGCGACGCGCTGCTGCTGGGTGCCCGGGGCGGTCGACTCAACCCGACGACGGCGCGTCAGATCGTCGGTGCGTACGCCGAGACCGCCGGGCTGCCCCGGACCAGCCCGCACGATCTCCGCCACTCCGCGGCCACCCACCTCCTGGAGGGTGGCGCCGACCTACGCGCCGTGCAGGAGCTGCTCGGCCACTCGTCGCTGGCGAGCACGCAGATCTACACCCACGTCTCGGTCGAGCGGCTGCGCGCCGCGTACCGGCAGGCGCACCCGCGCGCCTAGACAAGGGCCGGAGGGCCCGCACGCGCGCCTGATCGAGGGCCGGAGGGCGCGCGAGCGCGACGGTTACGATCATCACGTGAGCGTCCCGCAGCCCCCTGAGCCGATCCCGGGCGCCCGCCTGCTCTTTTCCCTGGACCCGGCGGTCAGCCACCTCAACCATGGTTCGTTCGGCGCGGTGCCGATCGGTGTGCAGCGCACCCAGCAGCGGCTGCGCGACGAGATGGAGGCGAACCCGCTGCGCTTCTTCACCCAGGGGCTGAGCGACCGGATCGCGCACACCCGCCGGCACCTCGCCGGGTTCCTGGGCGCCGACCCGGACGGCAGCGCCCTGGTGGGCAACACCACCACCGGCGTCGCCGTGGTGCTCCAGTCGGTGGGCCTGCAGGCCGGCGACGAGGTGCTGAGCACCGACCACGGGTACGGGGCGGTGAGCCTGGCCATCCAGCGCGAGTGCCGCCGCACCGGCGCGGTCAGCCGGGTCCTGCCGATCCCCATGGCCGCCACCGACGAGCAGATCGTGCAGATCATCCGGGACGGCCTGCGCCCCGGGCGGACCCGGCTGCTCGTCGTCGACCAGCTCACCTCGGCCACCGCCACGCTTTTCCCGACCGCCGCCATCGTCGGGGTGGCCCACGAACAGGGCGTGCCGGTCCTGGTGGACGCCGCGCACGCCCCGGGCATGCTGACCACCCCGGTAGCGAGCATCGGCGCGGACTTCTGGGTGGGCAACCTGCACAAGTGGGCGTACGCGCCGCGCGGCACGGCGCTGCTGGCGGTGGCACCGCAGTGGCGGGACCGGATCGAGCCACTTGTGGTGTCCTGGGAGCAGGAGTCGGGTTTCCCGGCCCGGCTCGAGTGGCAGGCGACTCTCGACTACACGCCCTGGCTGGCCGCCCCGGCGGGCCTGTTCACGATGCGCAGTCTCGGCGTCGACCGGGTGCGGGCGCACAACGCGGCGCTCGCCGCGTACGGCCAGCGGGTGGTGGGGGACGCTCTGGGGGTGGACCCCGCCGACCTGCCCGACCCCGGCGGGCCGGGGGTGGCTCTGCGTCTCATCCCGCTGCCGCCCGGCCTGGGCAGCACGATCGACGCGGCGCGGGCGTTGCAGACGCGGATCGGTGCGCGGCTCGCCGCCGAGGTGGCGGTGATGAGCTGGAACGGCCGGGGGTGGCTGCGGCTCACCGGCCAGGTCTACAACGCCGCCGACGAGTACGAACGGCTGGCCGCACGGCTGCCGGCACTGCTCGCTCAGCGCTGACCGGACCTACCGCGAGCAACAGCATCGGGCCGACCGGGAGCAGGCGCACCGGGCCGAGGCCGAGCTGGGCCAGCGGGTCGAGATACTCCTCGCCCCGGCGCAGGCCCCAGTGCAGGCACGCCTCGGCCGGGCAACCCGGGTGCCCGGGCAGCAGCTCGCCCAGCGGCGCGCCGGCGGTGACCGGCTGGCCGGGTCGTACGCCGGGTTGGACCGGTTCGTGGGTGGTCCGCAGCCCGCCGGCGTGCCCCACGGTGACCACCGGTCGACCGGCCACCAGGCCGGCGTAGAGCACGGTGCCCGGCCCGGCGCTGCGGACCACCGCTCCGGCGGGGGCGGCCAGGTCGACGCCGCGATGCCCGGGTAGCCACGGTCGCGGCGGCGGGTCGAACCGGCGAACCGGACGGGGTGGCCCGTCGACCGGCCAGCGGAACCGCCCGGCGGGCGGCGGTGCGGCGACCGGCTCCCCCAGGACCGCGACCGGCACGGTCGGCGTCGGTGGTTGGCCGGGCACCGCCGCTACCAGCACCGCCAGCCCGCAGAGCTGGACGGTCAGTGCGAGCGGAAGCGCGGTGCAGAGCAGCACCGTGCGGCGGATCGAACGGACGGGTGGCGGTCGCATGACGGCAGCCTCCGGCCGAGGCGGGGCCGTCCGCCAGCCCCGCCGACGCGGCTGTGGACAACCGGAGGCGCTGTGGACGACCACCCGACGGCTCCGATGATCTGCTATGCCCGGGGCCGCCGAACGCTGTCCGCGGCCCGTCCGCCAAGGCCGCCGCGCTTCCGCTGCCGTTTTCGAGCCGCCGCGCAGGGCCTAGGCTGGGCCGGGTACGGCGGGTGCCGCCGTCTGTACCGGGGAGGCCCCGCATGACCACTCTCGATGACCGGAAGCCGTCCTCCCGCGAGCCGACGCCGGCCGACGTGAGCGGCCCGTCCCGGCTCGCGGAGCCGGACGAGGCGATCAGCGCCGAGGAATTGCAGCTCGCGGCCCGCAACCACGGCATTCCGTTGGAGGCGCTGCGCTACGACGTCACCCCGGCCGGGCTGCACTACCTGCTGATCCACTACGACATCCCGGAACTCGACCCGGCGACGCACACGTTGACCATCGGCGGCGCGGTGGACCGGCCGTTGAGGGTCACCCTCGCCGACCTGCGCGAGCGGCAACGGGTCACCCGGCAGGTGACCCTGGAGTGCGCCGGCAACGGGAGGGCCCTGCTGCACCCCCGGCCGGTCAGCCAGCCCTGGCTGGTCGAGGCGGTCGGCAACGCCGAGTGGACCGGCACCCCCCTCGCACCGCTGCTGCGGGAGGCGGGCATCGACCCGGACGCGGTGGACGTGGTCTTCACCGGCGCCGATCACGGTGTGGAGCGTGGGGTCGAGCAGGACTACCAGCGGGCGCTTCCGGTCGCCGACGCGCTGCGCGAGGAGGTGCTGCTGGCGTACGAGATGAACGGCGCTCCCCTGCTGCCGCAGCACGGCGCGCCGCTACGGCTGATCGTGCCGGGCTGGTACGGCATGGCGCACGTGAAGTGGGTCCACTCCGTCGAGCTGCGAACCGAGCCGTTCGAGGGGTACCAGAACGCGGTGGCCTACCGGGTACGCCGCGACGCCGACGATCCGGGCGTGCCGGTCACGCGGATCGAGCCCCGGGCCCTGGTCCGTCCGCCCGGCTTCCCCGACTTCATGTCCCGCCGCCGGGTGCTGCGACCCGGCCCATGCACTCTGGATGGCCGAGCCTGGTCGGGGCACGCCCCGGTGGTCGCCGTGGAGGTGACCACCGACGGCGGGGAGAGCTGGGCGCCGGCCGAGCTGGACCCGACGGGCGCGGGGGATTTCGCCTGGCGGCGCTGGCGACACGAGTGGGTAGCCGCCCCCGGCCGGTACGTGCTCGGCGCGCGGGCGACCGACGCGTCCGGGCGGACCCAGCCGGTCGAGCAACAGTGGAACCGTGGCGGCTTCGCCAACAACATGGTGCAGCGGGTCGAGGTCGTGGTGCCGGCCGAGTGATCGGCGGCGGGTGTCACGCCACGGGTGAGGGGCCCGTGGCACGGCCCGGCGGCTCGGGTGCGCTCAGCCGCCGAAGCCGGAGTCGGCGGGCAGCGAGATGTCGGGCTTCTCCAGCTCCTCGACGTTGACGTCCTTGAAGGTCATCACCCGGACGTTCTTCACGAAGCGGGCAGGACGGTACATGTCCCACACCCAGGCGTCGTGCATCTCGACCTCGAAGTAGACCTCGCCGTCGGAGTTACGCACGTGCAGGTCGACCTGGTTGGCCAGGTAGAACCGGCGCTCCGTCTCCACCACGTAGGAGAATTGGCGGACAATGTCGCGGTACTCCCGGTAGAGCTGCAGCTCCATCTCGGTCTCGTACTTCTCGAGATCTTCCGCGCTCATCGCACTCCGCCTTCCATGGCCACATCTTCCCCCACCGGCGTCGGAGGCCGAGGCTGCTCGCCCAACGCCACGCCGACGGTACCCCCTGACGCCCACGAGCGCTCCATCGGCTCATCCGGGCGGTGGCCGCCGGGCCGTCGGGCACGCGGCGGCCGGCCGTCGCGGCCGGAGACCGCGGCGACATTGACGTACGAGAACCGGTGCTCCCGACACGGCCCGTGCTCCCGCAGCGCCGCCGAGTGCTCCGGGGTGATGTAGCCCTTGTGCTCGGCGAAGCCGTACGCCGGGAACACCCCGTCCAGCTCCACCATGAGCCGGTCCCGGGTGACCTTGGCCAGGACACTGGCCGCCGCCACACACGCGGCCACCCGGTCGCCCTTCCACACCGCCAGCCCGGGAACACCCAGGCCGTCCACGCCGAAGCCGTCGGTCAGCACGTACTCCGGCCGGGTGGTGAGCGAGGCGAGCGCCCGGCGCATCGCGGCCAGGTTGCACACGTGCAGGCCGCGGGCGTCGACCTCCTCGGCCGGGATGACCACCACGGCGTACGCGAGCGCGCGGTCCACGACCTCCGCGTACACCCGTTCCCGGCTGGCCGGGGTGAGCAGCTTCGAGTCGGCCAGCCCCTCGATCTCGCCGCGCCGCCCCTCGGGCAGCACCGCCGCGGCGGCGACCAGCGGACCGGCGCACGCACCACGGCCCGCCTCGTCGGCACCAGCGACGTGCCGGAAGCCACGCCGCTGCAACGCCCGCTCCAGGGCGTACAGGCCGGCCTCTCGGCGCACCACGGTGCGCGGCGGGGTCAGCACGACGCCTCGTCCTGGCCGGCGGTGGTCGACAGCCCGAGCCGGGTCAACAGGGCAGGCAACTCGGGCGGGTAGAACCGGTCCCCGCTGGCCACCAACTCGTCGGGAAGCCACCAGCTGTGGTCGGCGATGCTGCGCCGCTCGATGTCGTTGAAACCCGTGGTGTCCACGAGCCAGGAGTCCACCCGGAAGAGGAAGAAGTCCTGCTCCTGTCGGTACCAGACGCCGTCGAAGGAGAACTCGGTCGCGTCGGACCAGACCGGCTCACCCAACTCGGCCGGGTCGAGCCGCAGGCCGGTCTCCTCGGCCAACTCCCGGGCCGCGCCCGCCGCCGGGGACTCCAGCGGATCGAGCCCGCCGCCGGGAGTGAACCAGTAGCGGTGCTCGGGTCGGGCCGGGTCGAAGCCCTCGAACAGCAGGACCCGGCCGGCCGGGTCGACGAGCAGCACGCGGGCCGCACGTCGGGGGGTGTAGGCACGGTCGCCACTGCTCGCGCCTGCGGGGCTCGCAAGCTCACTCCTCGCGCTCACGGTCACCGCACCAGCCTGCCAGACCGACGACGGATCGCCCACGCCCCGTCTGCCTACGGCTTGGGAATGCCGTCGAACCCGTCGGGCACGGTGAGCCAGGTGGCCCGGTTGACCGGCCAGAAGACGGTGAACGCCCGCCCGACCACGGCGTCCTCGGGGATCGTGGCCTCGGTGATGTTCTGCTGGGACTGCTGCCAGTGCTCCAGCGAGTCGCCGGAGGCCGACCGGTGGTCGCCCATCACCCACAGCCGGCCCTTCGGCACTGTGATGTCGAACTCCTGGTCGGCGGGCTTGTCGCGAATTCCGTCGATGGAGAAGATGTACGGCTCGTCCAGCGACTTGCCGTTGATCATCAACCGTTCCTCCGGGTCGCAGCAGACCACGTGGTCGCCGGGGATGCCGATCACCCGCTTGATGAAGTCCTCACCGTCGGGGTTGCCGCTCCACTCGGTCGGGGCCTTGAACACGATCACCTCGCCCCGGTGCGGTGATCGGAAGTCGTAGACCAGCTTGTTGACCAACACCCGGTCATCGATCTTGAGAGTGTTCTCCATGGACGGGGAGGGGATGAAGAAGGTCTGCAGCACGAAGGCGCGGACCAGCACCGCGACCAGGATTGCCACACCCAGCAGGATCGGCAGCTCCTTCCAGAAGGAGCTGCGCGGCTTGTCGGTCTGCTCGTCAATCACGCCAAGGAGCCTACGTTGCCCGACTGGACGGCACCGTCCGGAACGCGCGGGAACCGCGTAGTGCGGCTACCAACGGAAGCATCAGCAGCACACCGCCCTCCGGCGTCGGTCGCACCGGAGGCGCAACGGGGGACGCCGTGGCCGACCCGGACACGTCCTCGAACGTCGGCGGCACCGACAGCGCACTCCACCGCGACGAGGGCCAGACCACCATGAAGGCCCGGCCGACCACGTTCTCGATCGGCACCGGCCCCTGGCAACGCGCGTCCTGGGAGACCTCACGGTGGTCGCCCATCACGAAGATCTGACCGGGCGGCACGACGACCTCGTCGAAGCGCCGGGAGCGACACTCCGACGGGTTGGGCGGCAGATCCAGTGGGGAGTCCCGCAGGACGTACGGCTCGTTGAGCGGCGTGCCGTTGACTGTCACCCGCCCCTGGCTGTCGCAGCACTTGACCCGGTCACCGGGGAGACCGATCACACGCTTGATGAAGTCCTTCTCACCGGGGCGGCTCACCCCGATCAGATCTCCGACGGTCCGGGTGAGCCGACCGGCGACACCGGGCTTCGGCTGATCGTCGACCTGCGGCGCCCAGCGGTCGGTGCCCCGGAAGACCACCACCTCGCCGCGCAGCGGGTCACGAACGTCGTAGACGACCTTGTTGACCAGCACCCGGTCACCGACGAGGAGGGTGTCCTCCATCGAGCCGGACGGGATGAAGAACGCCTGGAGCAGGAAGGTCCGGATCAGCACCGCGAGGCAGAACGCGACCACCAGCAGCAGCGGCAGCTCCTGCCAGAGGGGCATCTGCCGGCGGGTGCGGCGAGCCCGTCGGCGCCACGGATCGACGGTGCCGTCCTCGTCAAGCGTCTGCACCACGCCACTCCCCGGTCCGCAGAAACACCACCGCCCGGGAGCCTCGTCGAGGCTCCACGGGCGGTAGTGGACAACTGCCCGCCACGTGGGCGGGACCGCCGCCTCGCTGCGCCCGTACCGACCAGGGTAGTGCGCTCTGGTCGGTACGGCATACGCGCAGCTCGGGCAGCGTGGCGAGCGGGAAGTCAGCTGGGCTGCTTCTCCCGCTTCTCCTTGATCTTGGCCTTCTTGCCGCGCAGCTCGCGCAGGTAGTAGAGCTTGGCGCGACGCACGTCCCCGCGGGTCACGATCTCGATCCGGTCGATGCCCGGGCCGTTGAGCGGGTAGGTCCGCTCGACGCCGACACCGAAGCTGACCTTGCGGACCGAGAAGGTCTCGCGCAGACCGTCACCCTGGCGGCGGATCACGACGCCCTGGAAGATCTGGACACGGGACCGGTTGCCCTCGACGACGCGGGCGTGCACCTTGACGGTGTCACCGGCCCGGAAGTCGGGAAGGTCGGTCCGCTTCGACTGGGCGTCAAGGGCGTCCAGGATGTTCATCGCTGCGTCCTCGTAAGGCTCACGGCGCACCGTCACTCGGTGCGCGGGTGGGTGATTCTGATTCCCGGGTGGTGATCGGCGGACCGACCCCCGGTCGGGGATCCTCGCAGCCGACCGCGGGCGCGGACGGATGCGGCAACCCCACTACTTTGCCACATCCCCCGGCGGAGGTTGAAATCCGGCCTGGTCGAGGGCCGCGATGTCCCGTTTGTCGAGCCGATCGGCGGGCAGCGCGGCCAGCAGGTCCGGACGGCGGGCCGCGGTCCGCAGCAGACCCTCCTCGCGCCGCCAGCGGGCGATCTTGCCGTGGTCACCGGAGCGGAGCACCTCCGGCACGTCGTGCCCACGCCAACTCGGCGGCTTGGTGTAGATCGGCGCCTCCAGCAGCCCGTGCGCGTGCGACTCCTCGTCCAACGAGCCCGCGTTGCCCAGCACCCCCGGCAGCAGCCGGGTGACCGCCTCCAGCATCACCAGGACCGCGACCTCGCCGCCGAAGAGCACGTAGTCACCGAGCGACACCTCGGTGACCGGCATCCGGGTGGCGGCGTGCGCCAGGACCCGCTGGTCGATCCCCTCGTAGCGGCCGCAGGCGAAGAGCAGATGCGACTCGGCCGCCAACTCGTACGCCATGGCCTGGGTGAACGGGGCACCGGCCGGCGACGGCACCAGCAGCCGGGGCGGCGGGGCGTCGACCGGCGCGAGGGCGTCCAACGCCTCACCCCACGGCTCCGGGCGCATCACCATCCCCGGCCCGCCGCCGTAGGGGGTGTCGTCGACAGTGCGGTGCACGTCGTGGGTCCAGGTCCGCAGGTCGTGCACGGCGAGCTGGAGTACGCCGTTGGCCCGCGCCCGTCCGATCAGCGACAGGTCCAGCGGGGCGAAGTACTCCGGAAAGATCGACACGACGTCGACGCGCATGCGGGCTGGTCCTAAAGGTCGAGCAGTCCGGCTGGCGGGTCGACGATCACACGTCCGCCGGCCAGGTCGACCTCCGGAACGATCGCCCGGACGAACGGGATCAACGCGGTACGCCCCTCGGGGCGCCGCAGCACCAGCAGGTCGGACGAGGGCGCGTGGTCGATGCGGGCGACCTCACCCAGGCGTTCACCGGCCGGGGTCACCACGGCCAACCCGACCAGCTGGTGGTCGTGGAACTCCTCCGGGTCGTCCGGTGGGGCCACGTCGGCGCTGTCCACCACGAGCAGCGTCCCACGCAGCGCCTCGGCGGTGTTGCGGTCCAGGATGCCGTCGAACGCGATGAGCACCCGGCCCTGGTGGAAGCGGGCTTCCTCGATGGTCAGCTCCGCCGGAACCCGGAACGGCACCCCGGGCTCGTCGGTGGCTGGAGGGGGTGTCGCCCCCGGCTCGGTGCGCAGCACACCGCTGCTGCGCGGGGACGCAGTCGGGGGCGAACCGTGCCTCGGGCTCGTCGGTCCGCACTTCCACGGTGACCTCACCGCGGACACCGTGCGGCTTGCCGATCCTGCCGATGACGAGCTGCATCAGTACGAGTCGACGATGTCGACACGGACCCCGCGCCCGCCGATGGAGCCGATCACCTGGCGCAGCGCCTTGGCGGTCCGGCCGGACCGCCCGATCACAGTGCCGAGGTCCTCGGGGTGCACGCGGACTTCGAGCCGCTTGCCCCGACGGGAATCGACAAGCCGCACCCGGACGTCATCCGGGTGGTCGACGATGCCCTTGACCAGGTGCTCCAACGCCGGACGCAGTGGCATGTCAGGCCTGCTCACCGGCGTCGGCAGCGGCCGGAGCCTCGGCCGGAGCCTCGGTCTTCGGCGCCTCGGCCGTCGGAGCCTCAGCCGCAGCCTCGGTCTTCGGAGCCTCGGTCTTCGGAGCCTCGGTCTTCGGAGCCTCGGCAGCCTTGGCGGCCTTCTTGGCCGGCTTGGCCGGGGTCTCCGGGGCGAGCCCGGCGGCCGCCTTCGCCTCAGCCTCGTACGCCGCCTTGCGGTCGGCCCGCTCGGGGGCGACCAGGAGCGGCGGCGGGGCGGGCAGGCCCTTGTACTTCTGCCAGTCACCGGTCAGCTCCAGCAGCCGCTGCACCGCCTCGCTCGGCTGGGCGCCGACGGACAGCCAGTACTGGACCCGCTCCGACTTGACCTCGATGATCGAGGGGTCTTCCTTGGGCTGGTAAATCCCGACGAACTCGATCGCCCGACCGTCGCGCTTGGTGCGCGAGTCGGCGATGACGATGCGGTACTGCGGGTTGCGGATCTTGCCCATCCGCAGGAGCCGGATCTTTACGGCCACAGTTGTTTCGCTCCTGTTGCGATCTCACCGGCCCAAACGGGCGGTGTGCATGGGTGAGCGCCGACCGGACCCGTGGGGTTGGGCCGGAGACTACTCGGTGGACTGGCAACGCGCCTGGGTTAGAGGGCGCCGGACGCGCGCCGGATACCAGCGACCCATTCTGCCAGATGAAGCGCCGATCACTCACACCGGAGCCCCAGACCGGCCCGCCCGACGCCGCTACGTGACCGACATCACTCTGCCTTCGGGGTCCACGGGGCCCGGCAACCCGGGGGTGGCCAGCCGAGCCAGCAGCTCGCGGGCCGGACCGGCGGGCACGATCCGCAGCGCCTCCCGCGCCCGTTGGGCGTGTTCGGCGATCAGGCCGAGCAGACCAGCCACCCGGGGGTCGTCGGGCGCAACCGCCCCGGGCTGCGCCGCCCCACCCCACCGGGACGCCCCTGCCAGCTCCCGAAGCTGCTCGCCGAGGGCGTGGGCCGCGCCGACCTCACGACCGTACGTGGCCAGCGCGTTCACCACCGGAACCCGGGCGCCTCCGAGCCGGCCGCCGAGCCGACACGGCAACTCGAACGCGATGGCGGCGCGCCCGGCCAGGACGGCACCGCCGGCTCCGCCGCCCGACGACGGGTCGTCGCGCAACTCCTGAGCCCGACCTTCACAGGCCACTGTCAACGCCTCGGCGAACTCGGCGACCACCGGGCCGCCGCCCTGCGCGGCGAACTCGTACGCACGGGCCAACAGGAAGTCCGCGACCAGCACCGCGAACCGGTTGCCCCACGGCGTCGGTCGGGGCCCGGTCGACCGGGGCTCCTCCCGGGCGCTGTCCACCGCCAGCCCGGCGAGCAGACCGAGGTCAACAGCTGCGGCGAGGGCGTGCCGGAGCGGATGCTCCCGGCCCCCGACCGCCGCGGCGACCAGCAGCAGCACCGCCGGACGCAGCGAGAGGGTCGACAGGTCCTCGTCCACCCCGCCGAGCCGGACGAACATCGGCCAGTCCTCGCGTACGCAGCCGGCCAGCAGCTCGCCCACCGCCATGAGATCGCGCCGCAGGTCACGGGCGAGGTCCGGAGCTGGCTGGGGCAGCGGGTCCAGCAGGACAGCCGCTCGCGCCCCGTCCGGGAAGAGCGCCAGCCGGCGGCAGAGGGCGAACAGTGGCCGGTCGTCGTCGAAGGTGGCGTCGAGCACCCGCCAGGCGAGCAGGTAGCGGCGCACCGAGTACCGGCCGGTCTCGAAGTAGCCGGACTGCCGGGCGGCGAGCTGCCGAGCGTACGGAGCTGGGTCCACCGGTCCCGTCTCGGCGCGGCGAAGTGCCGTGTCGATCCGGTCGGCGGCGAGCCGGCCCGATTCCAGGGCGAAGCTGATGCCCTCGCCGGTGAACGGGCTCACCAGCCCCGCCGCGTCGCCGACCAGCAGCAGCCCTGGCACACCGCACCGGGACGGGTCGAAGTCCAGCCGCAGCGGCGCACCGGTCATCGGTCCGGCCGGACGGGCCGCCCGGAACCGGTGGTCGGTCGCCACCAGCTCGGTGACGAAACGCTCGTACAGCAGTCGGACGTTCTCCCGGTGGGTCGGGTCGAAAAGACCCACGCCAACGTTTGCCGTCCCGTCGCCGACCGGAAACACCCAGCCGTAGGAGGGCAGCACCCGCCGGTCCGTGACGTCCGCCAGCGGAAGGTGGATCTCCAGCAACTCGTCGAGGTCCGCGATCTGAGTGAAGTAGCCCCGGACGGCGAACCCGGTCCATTCCCGGTCCGGGCTACGCAACCCGGCCTGGTGAGCCAGCCGCGAAGAGGCCCCGTCGGCGGCGACCACAGCCGGGGCACGCACCGGAAAACGGCTGCCCGCGTACTCGACCTGCACGCCGTGGACCCCGGCGGCGCCGCCGAGCAGCCGCGTGGCACGTGCCCCGGTCCAGAGCACCGCGCCGGCGCGCACCGCCCGCCGGCACAGCACCGCGTCCAGCTCCAGCCGGGGCACCACCATGCCGTACCCGGTGCCGTCGGGGTCCTCGTAGTGGAAGTCGCGACCGCCCCGCCCGCGCATCCGGATCCGCACCCCGCCGACCCGCTGGGCACCCGTCAGCTCGTCGAGCACTCCCATGTCCGCGAGCAGACGCACGGCGCTGCGGGTCAGGCCGTCGCCGCAGCACTTGTCGCGGGGGAAATCGCGCCTGTCGATCAGCAGAACCCGGCGGCCCAGCACCGCCAGCCGGTAGGCCGCGGCCGCGCCGCCCGGGCCGGCGCCCACGACGACCGCGTCGAAGCCGTCGAGCCGGTCCGGGACCATCGGCAGGTCCGGCGTAGCCATCTCAACCGGCCCTGGTGACGGCGTAATCGGCGAGTCGGACCAGCGAGTCCCGGGCCGGTCCGGGCGGCAGCGGGTCGAGCCGCCGGGCGGCCCGAGCGGCCCGGCTCCGGGCCTCGGCGAGGACCTCGTCCACGGCACCCGAAGCGACGACCAGCTCCGCCACCTCGGCCAGCTCCGCCGAGGTGGGCTCGCGTACCTCCAGGAGGTCGCGTACCCGGCCGGCCGCCGGTGTGTCGCGGGCCAGCAGCCGCAGCACCGACATGGTGTAGATCCCTTCTCGCACGTCCGTCAGTGGCCGCTTGCCGAGCGCCGCGTAGCTGCCGCGCACGTCGAGCGCGTCGTCGGCGAGCTGGAAGGCGACGCCGAGGTCGTGGCCGTACCCGGCCAGCGCCTCGACGGTCGCCGGCGGCGCCCCGGCGAGCAGCGCGCCCAACCGGCAGGGCAACTCGAACAGGGTCGCCGTCTTGCCGGCGATGATCTCCAGGTGCTCCGCCTCGGTCAGGCCGGTGTGGAACGCGTTCTCCGTCTCGCGGAGTTGCCCGGTGCAGAGCGCTACCAGCGCGGCGGCCGCCTCCCGGCCGTACCTGTCGTCGAAGGCGGCGAGCAGGGCGATCGCCCGGGCCACCAGGAAGGTCCCGGCGACGACAGCCGCCGGCTCGCCCCATTCGGCGTTGACGCTGGGGCCGTGCCGCCGGGTGACGGCCCGGTCCATCACGTCGTCGTGGTACAGCGAGGCCAGGTGCAGCAACTCCAGCGCCGCGGCGGCGTCGAGCAGATGTGCCGAACGGACGCTGCCGAATTCGGCCGCGACCAGCAGCAGCGCGGGACGGATCCGCTTGCCACCCCGGCGCTGCAGTGCCGTCGCCATCGCCCACAGCGCCGGGTCCGACGCTGCGACGGCGTCCCGCATCCGCCGGTCCAGGCCGGCCAGCGCCTCCCGGGTACGGGCGCTGGCCAGCCAGTCCAGTTCAGGTGCGTCACCCACCGTGACCGGCGCTCCCACCGCCACCGCAGCCACAGCCGCCGTCGCCGCGCCGCCCACTGCCCGGAGCGCACAGAGTGGGCACCCGCTCGACCAACTCCTGTGCCTTCTGCAGCAGTTGCTCGTCGTCGAGCATCCGCAGGATCTCCACCGGAGTACGACCAACGGCGTCGTTCGCCAGCGCCAGCACCTCCTCGGCGGCGGAGAGTTCCTCGGTGGTCAACCGGTCCGCGAAGTGGCGCAGCGTCTTGCGGGCTTCGTCGATGTGCTCGGTGGTGAGCGTCGCCTTGGAACGCTGCGGCTGGAGCATCGCCGCGCGTGCCGTCTCGGCGTAGGTGTCGTAGAGCTTCTGCAGGTGCCGCCGGTCGGCGTCGGAGAGCTTCGTCGCCCGCGCCCGGGCGACCAGCCGGTCCTCGTTGGCGAAGTACGTGTCGACAGCGAACCGGCCGACCCGGGTCTGCTGCAGGTAGCGCTGCCGGAACTCCTTCTCGACCGCCACATCGAGGTCGACGTCACGGTCCAGGACCCGGCGGGCGGTGCTGCTGGAGGCGCAGCCGCAGGCGCTCTCGTTGCCACCTTCGCCGCCCAGGTAGACCACCGACCCGGAGTCGCCACCCTCGGACAGGTGGGCGGTGGCGATCTGGCCCTCGAAGCTCAACACGCCGACGCCGGGGCCGTAGTCGATGCTCGCGCTGACATCCAGCTCGGTCACCGTGGAGGTGGTGTACTCCGTGGTCCGGCCGACCTTCTCCACATTGCTGCCGATGTCGACGCCGGCGATGGCATTCGCACCGCTCAGAAACGTCACGTCGAGCTGTTGCAGCACCTCGTCTATGGGGTTGATCAGGGTCCGGTTGCACGAGCCCGCGAAGAGCAGACCGATCGCCGGGTGGTCGCTGTTGGCCACCGGGAAGATGTCGTCTTTCACCCGGTCGACCACGTCGTTGGGCTGGGAGACCTGGCCGATAGCGCAGTCCACCCGATTGCCGGCCGCGTTGATCATGACGAATCGCTTGAGCGTGGCGATGGTGTCGGCCGGCGGGGTGCCGCCGTCGGCCGGGCCGGGCTGCACGATCGCGTCGCCGATCGCCCCGGCGTTCGAGTTGGCCAGCACGTGGTTGTTGCTCAGGATGCAGAGCGAGCCGTCGGTGTTGTCGGTGACCAGCGCGCCGAGCGTGCCGGCCGTGACGTCGATGTGCGCGACGCTCACTCCGTTGGGCGCCGGGCGTTCCCGGGCGGTGAACTCCTGGGCGAAGAACGGGCCGGTCTCCACCACGTCGACCTCGACGAAGTCGGACCCGAAGTAGACCCGCCGCGGCAGCAACCGGGTGGTCGGTAGGAACTGCCTCGGCACCTTGCGTACCACGTACACCACCAGGGCCGGCTCGTCCGTGCGGCGGCCGCTGACCTCCCGTCTGCCGTAGGCGAGCCCGCTGACGTTCGGGTCGCCGAGCAGCCCGGCCAGTGGTCCTCGACGGGCCGCCCGGGCCAACGCCCGGGCCTTGACGTAACTGTCGTCGTTGGGATTGGACATGGCCGCCTCCTGCCGATGGAACGGGGTGATGGATCAGGTTGGGCGGGCCTCGAACGGCCCGGTGAGCACGAAGCGCAGCGCGACATCGTCGACGCGCTCGCTGGTGCGGGCCACCAACAAGGGGTCGGTGACGTAGACGGTGATGACGTACGGTCCGGCCGGGTCGGGCCGACCGATGCCGGTGCCGACGGCGGCGAACCGTCGGGTGAGGTCAGCTCGGTGCGCGGCCAGCACGGCACGGACGGCGTCGAGCGAGCCAGGCTCAGCCACAGCAGCCACCACGCAACGGCGGGTCGGATCGGCGCGCCGGGCCGGTGGCACCGGGGTCGATCGGAACCGGGTGCGACGTGGGGTCGCCGTGTTCGTCAGCGGAGCCGTCGTCCGGCCCGGGGTCGTCGGCGTACTCGGCGCAGAGCCGGACCAGCAGCCCTTCGGCCGACCGCCCGACGATCCGGACGGCGACGATGCCGGGGCCGGTGAGAGTCACCGTCGCCGGGCCCGGAGGCGAGTTCGCCGGCACGTCGACGCGGTCGAGTGGCACACCGTCGTCGTCGAGCGCGGTCAGCTCGACCGGTTTGCCGCCCTGGTTGACCAGGGTGACGATGACCCGGTCCGCCGGGTGGGGCAGTCCGACCTGGACGCCGGCGCCGAGTTGCAGGGCCGCACCGCCGGTGGGCGGCCCGACCGTGACGACCACCCGGCCGACGCCGTCCACGGAACGGATGAGGAACTCGTGGTCCGTCCACTCCGCCGGGAACTGGGTGCCGGGCTGCCGGCCGGCGAAGTCGAGGCAGTCACGCGGTCGTGGCGGCGGCGGCGGCTCCGTCGGGCAGTACGGCTGCACGGCCAGCAGGTCCACGTCGTCGAACCACACCCGCCCGCCGCCCCTTCGGGGTTCACGCCCGTCGGCCGCCGCCTCCAGGAAGACGGTCAGCGCGGCGGCCTGGGCAGCGACGCGTACCGTCAGCGGGCTCCACCGCTGGGCGCTCGTGCCGTCGCTCCAGACGACGGCGGCGGAGGTCGGGTCGGTGCCGCCGGTGGGGTCGACGCCCAGCCGCGCGGTCGAGGGGTCGGCCTGGTCGAGGTCGTACCAGGCGGTGAGCTGGTAGGCCCAGCCCGGGTTGGCCCCGATCTGCTGCCGGACGCCGACCCGCTGCTGCGGCCCCGGCACCAGCCCCTGTGCCCGGCGACCACCGTGCACCACGAAGTTGCTCGCGGCGTGCTGGCCGGTGCCGCCGGCCGCCGAGCCGGCGAGCACGTACGGCTCCCAGCCGTTGGCGACCTGTCCGGTGGTGCGCTGGGCGAACCCGTCCTCGAAGTGCCGGTTGACCACGTCGACGGCCCGGACCACCAACTCGGCGACACCTGTCCCGCCGTCGTCGTCGGTGACCGTGCACCGGGTCAGGAACGTTCCGCAGTCCGGGTAGCGGTGGGACAGCACGGCGGTCCCCCGGCCGATCGGCGGCTCGTGCGTCTCGTCGACCACGGCCGGCAGCGGCGGGGCGCAGTCGCCGAAATCCCAGACCGCGGTGTGCGTGTCGCACCAACCGGGATCAGTGAACCGGGCGGTGAGGGTCAGGACCGTGCAGGGGTAGGTGAACAGATCGGGGCCGGCATCGACCGTCGGCGGGACGTTGCGCACCGTCACGGTTCGGGTGTCCGTCGCCATCCCACCGTTCTGGTCCCGGACCCGCAGGGTCACCTCGTACACACCGTTGTCGCACCAGGCGTGCCGCACCGTGCTGGTGCCCTCGGCCCGGGGTGGGGTGTTGGTCTCCACGACCGTGCCCGGTTCGGTGGGTTGGGCGTCGCCGAAGTTCCAGGTGGTCTCGTGGGTGTCGGCGTACTCGACGTCGCTGAACCGGCCAACGAGCGTCACCACCTCACCCTCGTCGACGGTGAGGTCCGGGCCGGCGTCGACAGTGGGCGGCACGTTGGCGACGTACACCAGCGCGAAGTGGCGGCTGGTGGCGCCGCCGGGCTGGTTGATCGTCAACGAGTGCGCCGCCAGGTAGGTGCCGCTGGCCGCGTAGACGTGGTTGACGTCCGAGGTGGCGGCCGGTCCCGCGCCGTCGCCGGTCAGCCAGGTGTAGCCGGCCGCGGCGCTGGTGTGCCCGGCCGCCAACAGGAGGGCCGACTGGGCCGTCCCGGTGTACGGCCCGCTGCTGCGGGCGGCGAGCACCTCGGTGCTCTCGCAGGAGCTGAGCACCTCCAGGTCACCGCCGAGGAGGAGCCCGTCGGCGTTGATCACGATTGGGTCGAAGAAGACAGCCCTGACCCTCCCGATCCGGGCCAACTCGGGCGGCCAGCCGGTGATGCCGCTGACCGCTCCGGTGATCGGGTCGACGAGGCGCGACCCGCCGATGTTGTTGACCACGGCCGTGATCACCGCGGCGACCACGATGATGATGACCCCGATCAGGATGCTCCCGGCGCCGAAGCTGATGATCGCCAAGATGATGGCGATGACCCAGAACAGGACCGACTCCTCGGGGTCGACGTCCGGCTCGCCGATCAGGTGGTTGTCCATCCGCTGGACCCCGTCGGGATCGAGGTCGCCGCTCGGGGTCCAGTGCAGTCCCACGTCGGCCCGGAAGCTGGCGTCGACGTCGATGCTGCCGAGGATCGCGTCGATGACGGTCAACTCTCCGGTCATCCGGATCGACCCGTCACGGAGTACGACGTCCAACTCACGGACGTCCGCCTTGTCGTCGCCCTGGTCGACGCGGCGCGGCAGGTCGCTGTCCGCCCAACCGTTGGTGACCCGGGCGGAGTCGATGTTCTCCTGCACGATCGTCCCGTCGAGCAGGATGGCGAAGTCCCGACCGGCCGGTACGACGTTGGTCATCGCCCCGATGTCGGCGCCCTCGCCGGCGTTGATCGCGATCACCAGCAGATCGGCGAAGACCCGGGTGGCGACGTTGTCGGCCTCGAAAACCTCGCCACCGACCTCCGGCGTCCACAGTGCCAGGAAGCCCCGCCCGACCAGGTCGCCGAAGAGCAGGTCGCCGATGGCCGTCTCGATCTGCGCCACGGTTGGCACCACGACGCTCTGCGCCCCGAAGCCGTGCACCAGCGCCGCCCCCTGCTGGTTGAGCTGGGCTTGCAGCGCGTTGTCGAGGAATCCGAAAAGGGTGGCGTTGTTGGTGGTGAAGTGGGTGCCCTCGGTGCCGGGCGCCGGGTTGATCGGTCCGGCGACCACTGTCGCGGTGTCGAACCGCAGCGTGTACGCCCCCGGCGGGGTCTCCAGCGGCACCGTGATGGCGAGCCGGGTTTCCACAGCCATCGGGTCTGCCAGCGCGGGCGCCACGCCACTACCCACGATGTGGAACATCCGCAGGTAGACCGGCATGCTGATGAGGACGTGCCCTGGATCGGGCTGACTGACGTCGATCCGGTGGGCGGGGTCGGCCTGGTCGTCGTAGATCTCCAGGTGGGTGTCGAGGGTGTAACTGCCGACGCCGAGGCCCAGTACCAGCCCGGTGGCGTCCTGCTCGTGCGGGATCGCCGGGATACCGGGATGCAGCACGCCCCCGGGGCCGCCGTTCTCGTAGGCGAAGTGGACGTATTCGCCGAGGATCTGCACGAGCTTCGGGGCGAGAGGGTCGCCGCTGGTCAGGGTCGCGGTGACCGCGCTGCGGGGCAGGCCGTCAAAGCGCAGCCCCACGTTCTTCGAGTCGGGCAGCACCCCGATCGGCACGGCGGCATGCGCAATGGCGGTGAGGTCCAGCAGTTGCGCGGATGGCACCGGCGGGTCGGCGACGGTCACCTGGATGATCAAGCCGAAGGTGAGTTCGCAACCGTCGATGTCGGGACGTGGGGTGGCGTCGAGCTGGTCCCGGGGGATCTCCACCTGGCCGCCGGCCGTGGTGAACCCGCCGATCCCGAGGCCGGCCGGGACCGGCAGGTATTGCGGGATACGTCCCTCGTCGGTGCTGGTGTCGCCACACTCGGCCGACTTCCAGGCGCCCTGCAGGGCCTTGCGGAGAACGGGCGGGGTCGCCTCGATGACGACCTCGAAGCCATGGGTGTCGGCCATTGGTCCCCCTTCGGGGCCGGTGTGGTGGAGGCCGGAGGGTGTGGACGGCCGGATGCCGGGCCGGACGTCGGGAGTTGCCTGGGGCCGTCGCCGCGCGACGGGCCGCCTGTTGGTCAGCGAGGGTGGGTATCGGGTTCCGGCTCCGGCGCTGGCGACTGGAGCCGGCCGGTCACGGCCGTCAACGGTGTGGTCACCGCACCGCTGAGGATCGCGGCGAAGGCCCGCGGGGGCGCGAACCTCGGCCGGCGGGCGGAAACCCTCCGGTACTCCAGCAGCGGTTCCATCACCGGGTGCCGGTCCCGGAGCGGTTCCAGCGGGTCGGGGCCGGCGCCGCCGGGCTGCCAGCGCGGCGGGTCCGTGTCCGGTTCATCACCGTCGGGGCAGGCCGGGAGCACGCCCAGGTCGGTCAGGAGCCGGCGGACGGTGGGGCCGTCGTCGGGGTCGACCTGACGATCGACAAGCCGGGCGATCGTGGTACGCAGCTCGGCGAGCTTCTCGGCGGCGGTCGGTCCGAGTCGGATCCGGTCGCCGATGCCGGTACGGGTGTCGGGGTTGAACTCGTAGCCGAGGTGCTCGACGGCCAGCAGCGGATTCGTGGCCGCCGCGATCGCGACGGCGGGAGCGGCATTCAGCCTGGCGAGGATCACGCCGGCGCGGGCCTGCAGGTCGGAGAAGGTGTTGATCTGGTCGACCATGAGGGTCTCCCATTACTGGTGGTGACGTTGCCTGAACCCTAGGCTGCCAAGTCGCGCACGCACGCTCTATGTCCGCAGGATGACACCGAGTAATCGGAGCAGGTCAGCGAACTGATGGTCGGTCCCAGCCGGCGGGCAACCCGTCCGGTACACCCCAGCTCGGCGGCGGAGTGTAGTCACACCAGGTGCCGTCGAACGGAAACGCGCCCGCCTCGGCGAGCGCGATCACCCGCTCCCCCTCGGCGCGGACCGCCTTCTCGTCGGTCACCCAGTAGTCGGCGGGGAAGGCCAGCCGCTCGACGAACTCGTCCTCGTCCTTCCACTGCCAGGTGCGGTCGGGTCTTACCACCACGTCCAGGTCCTGGTCGATCACGTCGACCCCGGCCGCCGGACCGTCGTCCCAGCGGACGCCGGGCTCCTCCAGATTGACGTACCAGTGGCTGAACCGACCCACCGCGTCGCGGAACCACCAGACGGAGTGCGCCGAGGCGGTGGGCAGGAACTTCAGCAGCGGTGGCCCGTTCCAGCGTCCCTGTGCGAGCTGGTACGTCGGTGTGATCCAGTCGGCGAACGGCAGCCCCCGCATGGTCAGGCCGACCTCGTTCACCTCGTGGGCCACCGGCGAGCCCTCCGCGATCCAGAGCAGCAGCCCACGCTCGTCGTCGAGGACGACCCGCGCCGGCCGGACCCACCCGATCCGCCCCCGCCGCACGTTACGGTGCAGGATCAGCCGACCTGGCTCGAAGCGCTGGACAGTCAACTCAGTAGGCGCGGGCGAGGATCGCGACCAGGTCGGGCTCGTCCTCCGAGTCCGGTACCGAACCGTCGGCGCGCAGCAGACAGCGCACCGTGACGCCCTGACCGTTCGCCTCCGCCTCGCCGGCCACGCCGACCGCCGACCACGGCACCCTCGCCCAACCGGTCGCGGCGGCCTCGATCGCCTCCGCCAGGGTGGCCACCTCCACGGTGCGCGACTCGCGGTTGGCCAGCGCCTGGTCGTGCAGCACCTGCTGATCGGTCTCCAGGGCGGCCAGCACCGCGGCGACCACGTCGGCCACCGGCGTCGGGGTCTTCGAGCCGTCGGTCCGGCGCACCACCGTCGCGTTGCCCACGGCCAGGTCACGAGGGCCGACCTCGACGCGTACCGGATAGCCGCGCAGCTCGGCGTCGACGGCCCGGCGGCCGAACGGGGTGTCGGTCCGGTCGTCGAGCGCGACCCGGACACCGGCGTCGCGCAGGCCGTCGCGCAGCTTGGCCGCCGCCGCGCCGACGCCGTCACCGTCCTTGACGACCATGACGTACGCCTGGATCGGCGCCAGCCTCGGCGGCACGCGCAGGCCGTTGTCGTCGCCGTGCGCCATGATCAGCCCACCCAACATGCGGGTGGACGTGCCCCAGGAGGTGGTCCAGGCGTGCTCCCGGCCGCCCTCCTTGGAGGAGTAGCTGATGTCGAACGCCTTGGCGAAGTTCTGGCCCAACTCGTGGCTGGTGCCCAGCTGCAACGCCTTGCCGTCGCCCATCATGCCTTCGCAGGTGTACGTGGCCGTCGCGCCGGCGAACCGCTCACGCGTCGTCTTCAGGCCCACCACCACCGGAATGCCGATCACGTTGACCATCAGGTCCTCGTACGCCTCGTGCAGGATCCGCCGCGCGTACGCCCGGGCGTCCTCGCGGGTGGCGTGCGCGGTGTGCCCCTCCTGCCAGAGGAACTCGCTGGTACGCAGGAAGATCCGCGGACGAAGCTCCCACCGGACCACGTTCGCCCACTGGTTGAGCAGCAGCGGCAGGTCCCGGTACGAGTCGATCCACTTGGCCATGAACTCGCCGATGACCGTCTCGCTTGTCGGACGCACCACGATCGGCTCGGCCAGGAGCTTACCACCACCGTGCGTGACGACCGCCAGCTCCGGCGAGAAGCCCTCGACGTGCTGCGCCTCGCGCTTGAGGTAGCTCTCCGGGATGAACAGCGGGAAGTACGCGTTCTCCGCACCCGCCGCCTTGATCCGGGCATCCATCTCGAGCTGCATACGCTCCCAGATGGCGTAGCCGGCCGGTCGGATGACCATGGTGCCGCGAACCGGGCCGTTGTCGGCCAGCTTCGCCTTGGCGATCAGGTCCTGGTACCAGCGGGGGAAATCCTCCGCACGGGGAGTGAGCACGCGTGCCATGACCGCACATCCTATGCGCCACGCGGGCGGCCACCGCGTCCGGGAGTCGCCGCGACGTGTTGTGCCGCACTCCGCGCCCGCGCCGTGCCGCTCCGAGTGGTCCCGAGACCCCGGGCGGGCCGAGGGTGCGACCGTAGAATTCGACCACCATGGCTACATCGACGGACTCCCCGCGACAGCGGCTGCGGGACACGATCGTGGATGCCGCCCGCGCGCTGACCATCGCCGCCGGGTGGGACGCGGTCCGGATGGGCGGGGTGGCCACCACTGCCGGGGTGAGCCGGCAGACCGTCTACAACGAGTTCGGCAGCAAGGCGGGCCTCGCCGAAGCGCTCGCCCGCGCCGAGGTGGACCGGTTCGTCGGCGACGTTCGCGACGCGCTGCTCGCACACGGCTCCGACGTACGGGCCGGCGCGTACGCCGCCATCGCGCGCACCCTCTCCACAGCGGCGGACAACCCGTTGGTCAAAGCGATCCTGACCAGCGCCAGGGGCGGCTCGGACGAGCTACTGCCGTACCTCACCACCAGGGCCGAGGTGGTGCTCACCGAGGCGTCCGGCGCGCTGATCGACTGGGCCGGCGACCACCTGCCCGGGGCGGACCGGGCCGCACTGGCCTTCGCCGCCGACACCACCGTCCGCCTGGTGGTCAGCCACATCGTGCTCCCCCGCGAACCGATCGGGCAGACCGCCACGGCCCTCGCCGACCTTGCCGTACACCTCTTCAGCGCCGCCGCCCGCCCAACCCCCTGATCCGCCGGCCGCCCCCGGCCGCCCCCGCGATCTTGCACTTACTGTTGTCAATCTGCTCTTTTATGCGGCTTTTGTCGGGACGGAAAGTGCAAGATCGACGGCGGGCTTGGGGGCAGGCGGGGCAGCACTGGTGCGAGCGTGATGTCTGGGGGTCATCGTGATGACTCACAGACATCATGCTCAATAGAGCAAGACCCGCAGCACGATCGACGTCGCTCAGGACCGCAGGACGTGCAGCTGGGACTGATGCTTCGGCAGGTGCACCCGCATGTGCAGATCCAGAGTGCGGGACCAAGGCAGCGGCTCGTCAACGACGAGGTCGAAGCCCTCCCGTAGGTGCGTCGCGACCGGAGTCTCAGCGGCCAAACCAAGCCGATCGACCAGCCCGCACAGCCGATGACTGGTGCCGCGCAGAAGCGCCGCCAGACCACGCAGACCACCCTGCTCAGCGGCGAGCGCGTCCAACTGCGGACGGTGCACGTCCCCTCCAACTCGTAGTAAGCGAACGGCGACCCCGCCAACAACGCCTCGGTGGCCTGGATCATCAACTCGTCATTCGCGACCAGATGCGCAACGATCTGCTCGGCACTGAGCTGCCCCTCCGGAGCCGGACCGAACCCACCGGCGTCGACCTCCACGAACAAGGCACCGTAAGCCCGCCGCAATCCCCACCAAGGTCGCGCTCGATCCTGGATGTTGTGGCATCCCTCAACGCCGAGGCCCCTACATCCTGGTTCGAGCGCGACCTTGCGCCGCATACGGCACGGCACGGCGCTCGCGGGGGTTAGCGGATGACGCGGCCGCGGAGGATCGTGCGGGACGGGGCGCGGACGACGCGCAGGTCGCTACGGGGGTCTTCGGGGTAGACGGTCAGGTCGGCCAGGCCGCCTTCGACCAGGCCCGGGAAGCCGAGCCATTCGCGGGCGCCCCAGGAGGCGGCGGCGAGTACGTCGATGGGGGCCATGCCGGCTCGTTCGTGCAGCAGCAGCATCTCCTCGGCGGCCAGCCCGTGGTCGATGCCGCCTCCGGCGTCGGTGCCCACGTAGATCGGCACCCCCGCCTCGTGCGCGGCACGCACCACCTCGGGGAAGCCGTCGCGCAGCGCGAGCATGTGCTCGGCGTACCCGGGGAACTTGCCCCGTGCCTGTTCGGCGATGCCTCCGAAGGTGGCAATGTTGATCATTGTGGGGACCAGCGCGGTGCCCTGGCGGGCCATCTCGTCGATCAGGTCCAGGCTGAGCCCGGTGCCGTGCTCCACCGAGTCGACGCCAGCCCGCACCATGATCTCGACGGCTGATTCGGAGAAGGTGTGCACCGCGGCGCGTACCCCGGCATTGTGTGCCGCCCGCACGGCGGCGGTGAGGGTGTCCGCGTCCCAGGCCGGCGCGAGGTCACCCACCCCCCGGTCGATCCAGTCGCCGACCAGCTTGACCCAGCCGTTGCCGGCCCGCGCCTGCGCGGCCACCGTGGCGGCCACCTCGGTCGCGTCGACCTCCACGCCGATGTCACGCAGGTAGCGCTTCGGTGGGGCGACATGCTGGCCCGCGCGGGCCAGTCGCGGTAGGTCCGGCTCGTCGTCGAGCTCCGGGTACGGGTACGGCGAGCCGGCGTCGCGGATCGCCAGCACACCTGCATCCCGGTCGGTGTGGGCCAACTCGCGGGCCTGGTCGAGGGAGGTGATCGGGGCGCCACCTCGGGCGATGCCGATGTGGCAGTGCGCGTCGACCAGCCCCGGCAGCACGAAGCCGCCGTCGACGACGGTCTCCGCGCCGGGCACCGGGTTGAAGGTCACCCGGTCGCCGACCAGCCAGAGATCCCGGACCTCGTCGTCGGGGAGCAGCACGCCGCGCACATGAAGAGCCATGCGCACAGTCCTACCCGATCACTCCCCGTCGGGGGCGAGCAGGTCGCCCCCGACCGGCAGGGAGGTCAGCGGGGGCGGTTGTCGCCGCCCTTGCCGAGCTTGTTGAAGTCGATCTTCGGGAGCTTGAAGCCGGGCGGAAGGCCCTGGCCGCCGGCGAGATCGTTCGGGTCCATCCCCGGCGGAAGCTGCGGCATGCCACCCGGGAAACCGCCCGGGAGCCCGGCGCCGGCGCCAGCGCCAGCGCCGGTACGCGGACGACCGCCGCCCTTGGTGCCCTTGCGCTTGTTCTTGGGCGACTTGGTGGCCTTGCGGCGGCCACCGCCGGGCAGGCCCATCATGCCGCCCATCTGCTTCATCATCTTCTGCGCGTCGGCGAAGCGGTTGAGCAGTTGGTTGACGTCCATCACGGTGACCCCGGAGCCGTTGGCGATGCGCGCCCGGCGGGAGCCGTTGATGATCTTCGGGTTGGTTCGCTCGCCCGGGGTCATCGACCGGATGATCGCGGTGACCCGGTCGAAGTGGCTGTCGTCCAGCTCGGCGAGCTGGTCCTTCATCTGCCCCATGCCGGGCATCATGGCCAGCACGTTGGCGATCGGGCCCATCCGCCGCACCGCGATGAGCTGGTCGAGGAAGTCGTCCAGGGTGAACTGCTCACCGCCCATCAGCTTGGCGGTCATCTTCTCCTTCTGATCGGAGTCGAAGGCCTGCTCGGCCTGCTCGATCAGAGTGAGGACGTCGCCCATGCCGAGGATGCGGCTGGCCATCCGGTCGGGGTGGAAGACGTCGAAGTCCTCCAGCTTCTCACCGGTGGAGGCGAACAGGATCGGCTGCCCGGTGACCTCACGGACCGACAGCGCGGCACCACCACGGGCGTCGCCGTCGAGCTTGGAGAGCACCACACCGGTGATGCCGACGCCGTCGCGGAACGCCTCGGCGGTGCGGACGGCGTCCTGACCAACCATCGCGTCGATGACGAAGATGACCTCGTCCGGCGAGACGGCGTCGCGGATGTCGGCGGCCTGCTGCATCATCTCGGCGTCGATGCCGAGCCGGCCGGCGGTGTCGACGATGACGATGTCGCGGGCGGAGCGCTTCGCGTGCTCGATCGACGCGCGGGCCACCTGCACCGGGTCACCGGTGCCGTTGCCGGGCTCCGGGGCGTACACCTCGACACCGGCCCGGCCACCGAGAACCTGGAGCTGCCCGACGGCGTTGGGGCGCTGGAGGTCGGCGGCGACGAGCAGCGGTTGGTGCCCCTGGCCCTTGAGCCAGCGCGCCAGCTTGCCGGCGAGGGTCGTCTTACCGGAACCCTGGAGGCCGGCCAGCATGATCACCGTGGGCGGCTGCTTGGCGAACTGGAGCCGTCGCCCCTCACCGCCGAGCACCTTGATCAGCTCTTCGTTGACGATCTTGATGATCTGCTGGGCCGGGTTCAGCGCCTGGGAGACCTCGGAGCTGCGCGCCCGCTCCTTGACGGCCGCGATGAAGCCCTTGACCACCGGCAGCGCGACGTCCGCCTCCAGCAACGCGAGGCGGATCTCGCGCGCGGTGGCGTCGATGTCGGCGTCGGTGAGCCGCCCCTTGCCGCGGAGCTTGGTGAAGATCCCGGACAGGCGGTCACTCAAGGTGTCAAACACGCGAACATCCCGTTTGTCAGTGTTCCGGCGGGCACAACGCGGCCGGCACTGCGGAGTCCGGCCACCGCTAGGGTAACCGCCCGACCGTAGGGCCGCTGTCGCCCGGCCCGGGCCTCACCCCGACACCAACCCCGACTGGTACGCGAACACGACGAGCTGGGCCCGGTCCCGGGCTCCCAGCTTGCCCATCGCCCTGCTGACATGGGTCCGCGCGGTCGCCGGGCTCACCACCAACCGGGCGGCGATCTCCTCGTTGTTGAGGCCCTCACCGACCAGGCCGACGACCTGACGCTCCCGATCGGTGAGCGTGTCCAGCCGGGGGTGCGGACGAAGCACCCGGGACGGCCGGGTGGCGAACTCCCGCACCACCCGACGGGTCACCGACGGCGACAGCAGCGCCTCCCCCTCGGCGACGAGCCGGATCGCGCGCAGCAGTTCGGCCGGCCTGGTGTCCTTGGTCAGGAACCCACTCGCACCGTGCCGGAGCGCGTCGAAGACGTACTCGTCCAGCTCGAAGGTGGTGAGCACCACCACCCGGGTACCGGTCAGGTCGGGGTCGGCGACGATCCGGCGGGTCGCCTCGATGCCGTCGATGCCGGGCATCCGGATGTCCATCAGCACCACGTCCGGCCGTTCCCGACGCGCCAACTCGACCGCCCGCAGCCCGTCGGACGCCTCGCCGGCCAGCGCCAGGTCGTCCTCGCTCTCCACAAGCGCGCGCAGCCCGAGCCGGACCAGGTCCTGGTCGTCGGCGATCAACACCCGGATCATGTCGTCGGCTCCACCGGCAGCCCGGCGTACACCCGGAACCCACCACCGGCGCGCGGCCCGGTGGTCAACCGCCCGCCCAGCGCCGCGACCCGCTCCCGCATCCCGGCCAGACCGTGACCGCCCTCGTCGTCGACCGGAGCCGTTCCGGCGCGGCCCGTGCCCATCCCCCGGTCGGTGACCTCGACTGTCACCTCGTCCGCGCGGTAGTCCACGGTCACCTCCGCAATCCCCACCCCGGCGTGACGCAGCACGTTTGTCAACGCCTCCTGCACAACCCGGTACGCAGCGAGATCCACCGCGGCCGGCAACTCGCGGGGGGCACCGACCACGCGCACCTCGACCGCGAGGCCCGCCCCGGCGAGCCGGTCGCGCAGTGCGGAAAGCCGGGCCAGGCCGGGTACCGGCTCACGCTCGGCACCCCGCCGGACCGCCCCCAGGGTGACCCGCAGCTCGTCCAGCGCCTCGCGGCTGGTCCGACTGATCGCGGTCAGGGCCACCTCCGCCTGCTCCGGCCGCTTCGGCAGCAGGTGCAGGGCGATCTCGGCCTGCATGCTGATCGCGGCAAGCCCGTGCCCCACCACGTCGTGCACCTCCTGCGCGATGCGCAGCCGCTCCTCGTCGGCCTGCCGTCGCGCCTGCTCAACTCGACTGCGGGCCTCCTCGGCACGGGTACGCGCGGCCGCCTCACGACTCACCCGCACCACCACCCCCACCGCGAACGGTACGACCACCCAGGCCGACGCGGGCAGCACTCCCGTCCAACCCGGCGCGGGCCCCCGCCCGAAGAAGACGTGCGCCAACAACAGGACGAACGCGCCACCGGTGGCGAGCGCCGCCGGTCGCACCGGCAGCCGCAGCGCCACGGTGTACACCGCGACCAGGAACGTGACCAGAATCGGCCCGTACGGGTAGCCGATCAGCAGGTACGTCGAGGTGACCACTGTGACCACGGCGAGGGCGGCGACCGGAGCACGCCGCCGGACCAGCAGGGCGAGCGCGGCGACGGCGATCAGCACCCGACAGGTGGCGTCCACCGGCCTCGACCCCGGCTGGTTGTCGCCGGCCAGACCGGTGGCGAGCAACCCGAACCCGAGCAGCACCAGGGCCAGCACGGCGTCTGCCGCCACCTCCGGCCACCGCCACTGCCCGCCTCGTCGCATGGCCGTCATTCTGCCCGCGCCGACGCCGCTCGACGTGCGTCCACGAGCGGCACCGCCCCTACGCCCCCGGACGTACCCCACCCTCACCCCGGCCCCAGCCCCAGCCCCGGCCCGAGCCCGCGATCTTGCACTTTGTGTCGCCACTATGGGGGCTTTTGCGCGGTATACGGCGACACTAAGTGCAAGATCGACGCGGGAGTGCGGGGCGGGGCGGGGCCGGGGCGGGGCCGGGGTGGGGCGGGAGTGCGGGGGCGGTTAGACGGCGGCTAGGACCGCGGCTTCCAGGCGGGCCCGGGTGGCGTCGTCCGGCCAACCGCCGACCAGGTAGAAGGCATCGACCACGTCGGCGCCGAGGGTGGAGATACGGGCCGCGCGAACCAGGGCGCCGGCCTCGTCGAGCGCACAGGCGACCCGGAAGAGCAGGCCGGCGGCGTCGGCGGCGCGCAGTTCCAGCAGTACGGCGTCGGTGGCCGCCTCGCGATGCCAGACCACTCGTGGAGCCGCGCCGCCGGCACGGCTGGCGAGCGCACGGCCGCGCAGCCGTTGGGTGACCGACACGTCGCCGGCGACCGCCCGGCGCAGGTCGGCGCGGAGGGGGACCGGGTCCGGCGGGAGGCCGTAGCGGGGCTGCACCCGGCACTCGACCAAGGCCCGCCCGTCGACGGCGGAGGCGTCCGCGGAGATCACTTCCAGCCGGTGCAGCGCCAGGCAGCCGGCCACAGTGGCGAGCAGACCACGCCTGTCGGCCGCCGCGACCGACACCCGGTCGCCGGTCAGGTGGACGACCGGCAGTGGCCCGGCCAGCAGCTCCGGGTCCGGGGCGGGCGGCTCGGGGAGTACGCCGGTGTCCAGCGCGGTGCGAACCCGGGCGACCAGCTCGGCGACGAGTCGGCCCTTCCAGTCGGACCAGGCCGCAGGCCCGGTCGCCGCCGCGTCGGCGCGCACCAACGCGTGCAGCACGTCGAGGGTGCCGGTGTCACCGACCGCGTCGGCCACCGAGGCGATGGTGACCGGGTCGGACAGGTCCCGGCGGGTGGCGACGTCGGGCAGCAGCAGGTGCAGCCGGACCAGCTTGCCGATCAGCTCGACCTCCGGGGCGGGCAGACCGACTCTGGTGGCCACCGCCTGGGCGACCGGCACACCGACGGTGCTGTGGTCACCGGGGAGGCCCTTGCCGATGTCGTGCAGGAGGGCGCCGAGGAGCAGCAGGTCGGGGCGCTCCACCTCGCGGGCGTGCCGGCTGGCCTCGTGCGCGGTCTGCACGAGGTGCCGGTCGAGGGTGAAGCGGTGTACCGGGTTGTGCTGGGGCAGGCTGCGCAGCCGGGTCCACTCGGGCAGCCAGCCGTCGACCAGCCCGTACCGGTCGCAGGTCTCCCAGGCCGGCACCAGGCCGGGACCGGCGCCGAGCAGGGTGACCAGCGCGGCCCGGGCCTCGGCCGGCCAGGGGGCGGGCAGGGGCGGACAGTACGCCGCCAGCCATTCGCAGGTGGCCCGCGCGATGGGGATTCGGGTCGTGGCCGACGCGGCGGCCATCCGCAGCGAGAGGCTCGGATCGGGGCGTGCGCCGATCGCCGTGCGGGCGAGCACCAACTCGCCGTCGTGTTCGACCACGTCGCGGGCGACCGGGCGGCGAGCCGGGCGGCCGTTCCCTCCCCGGGAGCGGCCGGAGCGCAGCCGGTCGGCGGCCCGGAAGGCGTCGTCCAGGGCGTGGCTGACCGTGCGCGCGTCACCGGCGACCCGACGCAGCAGCGCGTCGCCGTCTTCCAGATTGAGCAGGGTGGCCACCCCGTCGCGTTCCTGGGCGACCAGACGGTCGACCCGTCGGCCGACCTGCTGGTGCAGCGCGTCGCGGGTGTCCAACAAACGCAGGTGGGCGGCGCGTACGGCGGGACGCAGCGCGTCGGTGATGCCGGCGGCGGAGATCGCCCGCAGCAGGCCCACGTCACGCAACCCACCGGCGGCCTCCTTGAGGTCGCCCTCCAGCAGAAATGCCAGCTCACCGTGGGCTTGCCAGCGGGCTTCGGTGACCTCCCGCAGAGCGGGCAGGTGCCGGACGGCGGTGCGCCGCCAGTGATCGGCTGCGGTGTTGATCAGCGCGTCGGCCAGCGCCTGGTCCCCCACGACCAGCCGGGCGTCGAGCAGCCCGAGGGCGACCTTGACGTCGTCCTGGGCCACCGAGAGCGCCTCGGCGACGGTGCGTACCGAATGGTCCAGCCGCAGGCCCACGTCCCAGATCGGGTACCAGACCGAGGCGGCCAACTCGTCGATGCCGGACACCCCGGCGTGCACCAGCACCAGGTCGAGGTCGCCGTACGGGGCGCACTGCCTCCGCCCCAACCCCCCGACGGCCAGCAGTGCCACCCCGTCCCGCGCCGGCAGCAACCCTCGCAGGAACGAGTCGTAGGCGGCAGCCCGCCCCCGCCGGGCCGCTTCCCCGATCCCCCCGGGAACGCCGACGACCTCGTTGATCAAGAGGTTCGCGTCGCCGTCATCGGCGTTTCCTGACGCATTCTTCTTGATCAACGAGGTCATGTCAGTCGTGGCCGAGATCAGAGGGCGTCGAGGCCGCGTTCGCCGGTACGCACCCGGACGACCTCTTCGACACCGGTGACCCAGACCTTGCCGTCACCGATCTTGCCCGTGCGGGCCGCCCCGACGATGGCGTCCACCACCTTGTCGACGTCGATCTCGTCGGTGAGCACCTCGACCCGGATCTTGGGCAGGAACTCGACCGTGTACTCGGCACCCCGGTAGACCTCGGTGTGCCCCTTCTGCCGCCCGTACCCCTGAACCTCGCTGACGGTCAACCCGGCCACCCCGAGGGCGTGCAGGGCCTCCTTCACCGCGTCCAGCTGGTACGGCTTGATGACTGCTGTCACCAGCTTCATGTCCAACCCCTCCATCCCAGGAACGTTAACCGGCGACCTTTTCGCTTACCGGCTCGGCGGGCTCCGCCTCCGGCTTGGCACCGCTCGTCGTGCCGCCACCGGGGGTGCCGATGCCGGCCATCGCGAATGCGCTGCCCGTGCCGCCGCCGGCCGGGGACAGGTCGTAGCTGCTCTCGGCGTGCTCGGCGATGTCGATGCCCTCGACCTCCGCCTCGCCCTTGACGCGGAAGCCGATCGTCTTCTCGATGACGAAGGCGAGCACCCAGGCGACGCCGAACGACCAGACGGTGACGATCAGGCCGGCGAGGGCCTGCCGCCCCAGCTGGGTCGCTCCGCCGCCGTAGAAGAGGCCGTCGGAGGCGCCCACCACGTCGGTGATCGCGGCGTTTACCGAGTTGGTGGCGAACAGACCGAGCCAGAGCGACCCGATCCAACCACCGACGAAGTGCACGCCGACCACGTCGAGCGAGTCGTCGTAGCCGAGCTTGTACTTGAGGCTGACGGCGAGCGCGCACACCACACCGGCGACGACGCCGAGCAGGACGGCCGCCCACGGTGCGATGAAGCCACAGGCCGGGGTGATGGCGACCAGACCGGCGATGGCGCCGGACGAGGCGCCGACCATCGTCGGCTTACGGGACTTGACCCACTCGACAGCGATCCAGCCGAGCACCGCCGCCGCCGTGGCGAGCTGGGTGTTGATGAACGCGAGGCCGGCGACCGAGTCGACGGTCAGCTCCGAACCGGCGTTGAACCCGAACCAGCCGAACCACAGCAGACCCGCACCGAGCGCGACCAGCGGGATGTTGTGCGGCTTCATGCCCTCACGCGGCCAACCGAGCCGCTTACCGAGGACCAGGACCACGGCCAGGGCCGCCGCACCGGCGTTGATGTGCACCGCGGTGCCACCGGCGAAGTCCAGTGCGTGGATGTCCGCGCCGATGATGCCGCCGCCCCACACCCAGTGCGCGACCGGGAAGTAGACCAGGGTGGCCCAGCCGAAGGCGAACAGCAGCCAGCCGGCGAACTTGGCCCGGTCGGCGATGGCACCACTGATCAGCGCGACGGTGATCACCGCGAAGACCATCTGGAAGGCCATGAACACGTAGAGCGGAACCCCGATGCCGCTGGGGTTCTCCGCCGTGGCACCCCACAGGTCGGTCTCGGCGAGGAAGGTCTTGGTGCCGAGGTATGCGCCCGGGTCGCCCCAGAAGCCGTTCACGTCGGTCCCGAAGGCGACGCTGAAACCGTAGAACCACCACAGAATAGAGATGAGCCCGATAGCGGAGAAGCTCATCATCATCATGTTGAGTACGCCCTTGGCCCGGTTGAGGCCGCCATAGAACAGCGCCAGTCCGGGGGTCATGAGCAGCACGAGCGCGGTCGAAACCAGCAGCCACGTGGTATTGGCGCCGTCGATCGTCGGTGCTTCAGGCACGCTGGCCTCCTAAAGGTGAAGTCCTCCTTCGCGGCTTTCCGGGGCAGCGTCGCCCGTAGGCCGGTTGGGCGGAAGCTTCGCGGCCGGCTGTTTCACTTTGGGTCCCATGCGGGTTTCCGTTTCGTGACGGGTTGTTTCGTACGTGTCACGAAGTCCGCACAGTCAGGAGCATGGACGACTGTGGATCGCCCGGACGGCGAACGTCGATGGCTGACCGGTCAGAGGCATCGACCGGTGGGCCTGACAGGCCCGGCCGAGCATCGGCCAACCGACGCTCAGCGGAGGGCGTTCTCCAGAGCGTGCCGCTCGTAGTCGAGCAGCCGCAGATCGCGCATCGGTCGGCGCAGGTGGCCCTTGTGCACGATCCGGACGAACGCCGGCTCACCAGCCGCGGCCATCCGGCGGATCCCCTCGACGTGGTCCACGATCCGTTTGCGGATGGTCCGGATCAGCCGGTGCCGGTCCCGGGGGATCAGCCCGTACGCGTCGGCGAAGAGCCGGAGGCGACGCGGCCGGTCCGGGTGCTTCCAGCCGAGCGTGATCGAGTCCCGGTCCGCGAAGATCGGCACCCAGGTCCAGGCCGCGTACGCCACGTCGTAGATCCGCGCTCCGGGTGAGGCGAGGTCGAAGTCGATCAGCCCGAGGGTGCCGTCCGGACGCCAGATCACGTTGTGCGGCGCGGCGTCGTGGTGGCAGATCACCTCGGTGTCCGGTGGCGGGGGCCCGAACGAGCGCCAGACCGCCGACTGCGGAGGGGTGAAACCGTACTGCGCGTCGTGGAACATCCGCAGCATGGTGGCGACGGTGACCAGGGCCTCGTCGGTCACCCAGTGCGGGGCGAGCGGATATTCTCCGCACTCCCCCTCCAGGTACGACAGCACCTCACGGTTGCGCTCGTCCATTCCGAGCGCCCGCGGGGCGCCGGTGAACCCCACGTACTCCAGGTGGCGCAGCAGCGCGTGCACGGACGGGGTCCACGGTCCGGCGTTGCGCCGGACGGTGTCACCCACACGGACAACTGTGCTCACGTTGCCGCCGTGCAGCGGGATCTCCTGCGAAGTCACGTACGGTCTCCCGAGGCGCTGCGAAGGATGGCCGGGGTCGCGCCAGCCCGCGTACGCGCGATCGTCAGTGGTCACCCGAGACTACGCGTCCCGGCCGGTGGCCTCGGTCCCCAGCAACGCGTCGACGAACTGCGCCGGGTCGAACGGAGCCAGGTCGTCCTTGCCTTCGCCGAGGCCGACCAGCTTCACGGGGATGCCGAGCTTGCGCTGCACGGCGATCACGATGCCGCCCTTGGCGGTGCCGTCGAGCTTGGTCAGCACCACACCTGTCACGTTGACCACCTCGGTGAAGACCCGGGCCTGCTCCAGGCCGTTCTGACCGGTGGTGGCGTCCAGGATGAGCAGTGTCTCGTCGATCGGGCCCTGCTTCTCCACCACGCGCTTGACCTTGCCCAGCTCGTCCATCAGGCCGACCTTGTTCTGCAGGCGGCCGGCGGTGTCGATGAGCACGGTGTCCACGCCGGTGTCGATGCCGCGCTTGACGGCGTCGAAGGCGACGCTGGCCGGGTCGGCGGCCTCGGGGCCCCGGACGGTCTCCGCGCCGACGCGCGAGCCCCAGGTCTCCAGTTGGTCGGCCGCCGCGGCCCGGAAGGTGTCCGCCGCGCCGAGCAGCACGCTGCGACCGTCGGCCACCAGCACCCGGGCGATCTTGCCGCAAGTGGTGGTCTTGCCGGCGCCGTTGACGCCGACGACCAGGACCACCGCCGGCACGCCGTCCTTGGGGGCGGTGCGCAACGAGCGGTCCAGGCTCGGGTCGAGCGCGTTGACCAGCTCGGCGGCGAGCAGCGCGCGCAGCTCGGAGGCCGAGCGGGTGCCGAGCACCCTGGTGCGCTCACGAAGCCGGTCGACGATGTCGCGGGTGGCGTCGACGCCGACGTCGGCGGTGATCAGGCTGTCCTCGATCTCCTCCCAGACGTCCTCGTCGAGGTGGTCACGGGCGAGCAGGCCGAGCAGACCCTTGCCGAACACGTTCTGTGAGCGGGACAGCCGCGAACGGAGCCGGACCAGCCGCCCGGCGGTCGGCTCGGGGACCTCCACCTGCGGTTCGAGCACCGACGGCGGCTCGACCAGGACGCCGGTGGACAGATCGGACTCCGGTGCCTCGACCGGCGGGCCGGCGAGATCCTCCTCAGCCCTGGTGTCGACCTCGGTGCGCGGCAGCGGGGGCTCGGGCCGCCGCCGCAATCGCGGCACGACCAGCCCGACTGTGCCGGCGATCAGCACGCCGAGCAGGACCAGAGCGAGGACGAGATATTCGGCCATGCCGGAATCCTGTCAGATGCGGACGGCGGCGTCCCAGCCACCGCACCCCGAGCGGTGCCCGGAGTCTCAGCCACCGGTGCTCGGAGTCTCAGCCACCGCGCCCGGCCGGGGTCTGGAACCGACGGTAGGCTCGGCCGCATGCCCGCCGCACACCTCCTCATCGGCCCACTTCTGCGGCGAGTGGTGGACACCCGGGCGACGATCTGGGTGGAGACGGCGGCGCCCGCCGTGGTCACCGTCCGCACCGCGGGCGGCGCCACCGGCACCGCGCCCACCTTCTCGGCGTACGACCACCACTACGCCCTCGTCGTGGTGGAGGGGCTTGCCCCGGACAGCGAGACCACCTACGAGGTCCTGGTCGACGACGAGGTCGTCTGGCCGGTGCCGAGCAGCGGGTTCCCGCCGAGCGTGATCCGCACCCGGGCCGCCGACGATCGGGACCAGCCGGTCAATCTGATCTTCGGCTCGTGCCGGGAGACCACCCAGCACGCCACCACCCGCAAACTGCCGCCGGACGCGCTCGACGCGTACGCCAGGCGGTTGATGGCCGACCCCGAGTCGAATCCGCTGCCCGACCTGCTGGTGCTGCTCGGTGACCAGGTCTATGCCGACGTCACCTCGCCCACCGTGCGCCGGTTGCTGCGTCGACGGCGGCGGCGGCCGAAGGGCGCTCCGGCCGACCAGGTGGTCAGCTTCGACGAGTACACAAAGCTCTACCTGGAGTCCTGGCGTGACCCGGAGATCCGCTGGCTGCTCTCCACCGTGCCGAGCGTGATGATCTTCGACGATCACGAGATCATCGACGACTGGAACACCTCGGCGGCGTGGCGAGCCGAGGTGCGCGAGCAGCCGTGGTGGCAGGAGCGCATCGGCAGTGGGCTCGCCTCGTACTGGGTCTACCAGCACCTGGGCAACCTCTCCCCCGACGAGATCGTCGCCGATCCGGTCTTCGCGAAGGTCGCCGCCGCCGAGGACGCGACAAGCGTGCTGCGCGAGTTCGGCCACCGGGTCGACCAGGAGTCCGACCTGGCGCACGACACCGAGCGCTGGCGCGCGGTGCAATATCAGTGGAGCTACGCACTCGACCTGGGCCGGACCCGGCTGGTCATGCTGGACAACAGGTGCAGCCGGGTGCTCGAGCCCAACAGCCGGGCGATGCTGCCGCCCGGCGAGTGGGCCTGGTTCCTCGACCAGGCGCACGGGGTCTACGACCACCTGGTGGTGGGCGCCTCGCTGCCCTGGCTGCTGCCGCAGGGCATCCACCACATCGAGGCGTGGAACGAGAAGCTGGCGGACTCACGCCGACCGTGGGTGGCGCGCGGGGCGGAGAAGCTACGCCGTGCCCTGGACCTGGAGCACTGGGCGGCGTTCCGGCGGTCCTTCGAGGCGCTCGCGGAGACGTTCGCCCGCATCGGCACCGGCACGCCACAGCAGTCCGGCGCGCGGATCGGGGCCGGCCCGGCGTACGCCCCGCCGGCGTCGATCAGCGTGCTCTCCGGTGACGTGCACCACTCGTACGTGGCGCGGGCCCGGTTCGCGGACCCGGCGGTGGTCACCCCGGTGCACCAGCTCACGTGTTCGCCGATCCACAACCAGGTGCCGGCGGGCATCCGTCCGCTGATGCGGCTGGGCTGGTCGCCCGGTCCGGCAGGGGCGACCCGGGCGCTGGCCCGTTCGGTGGGCGTACGCCGGCCGGGGGTGCGGTGGCGCAAGCTGACCGGCCCGTACTTCGGTAACGCGGTCGCCACCCTGACCCATGAGGGGCGCGGGGCCGACGTGGTCATCGAGGGCACCACCAAGGACGGCCATCTACGCCCGGTGATGCGGCGCCGACTCTCCGGTGGCGGCGAGCCGGCCGCGCCGTAGTCTCTACGCCGTGGACGAGCACCTGCCGGAGCCGATCCGGGCGGTCGAGCACGAGTTGACCGCTCTGCTGCGTCGTGGCCGGGCGGTCTCCTGGGAGATCGCCCGGGAGGTGCACCCGAACCTGGAGCCGAACACCTACGGGTTGCTGCTCTGGTTGCGGCGTAGCGGGTCGATCCGGTTGACCGAGTTGGCGGCGCGGCTGGGCGTGGGCAAGGGGACGCTGAGCCGGCAGATCAACGCCCTGGAAGTCCTCGGCCTGGTCCACCGCGACCCCGATCCGAGTGACCGGCGGGCCGCGCAGATCAGCCTGACCGACGAGGGGCAGCGCCGCTTCGACGTGGCCCGCGCAGCCCGGCTGGGCGAGTTCCTGCGCGCCCTGGACGGCTGGCCGGAACGGGACGTCGAGGAGTTCGCCCGGCTGCTCGGCCGGTTCAACGACTCCTGGCAGTAGCCGCACAGAACCGGGGAATAGGGCACCGGTCCGGCAAGTTGTTGCTTCAGGCAACTAAGGCATACGGTTGCCTCAGGCAACTCACAGGCGGCCCGTGCGTACCAGCCCCGCCGTTCCACCTCGACTCCGCTCGGAGGCAACAAACGATGAGCCAGGCGACAGCGCCTCCCCAGGCGACCGCCGTGACCATGACCCACCGGCAGATCCTGGAAGCACTCTCCGGCCTGCTGCTGGGTCTGTTCGTCGCGATCCTCTCCTCCACGGTCATCTCGAACGCGCTGCCGCGGATCATCACCGAACTGCACGGCGGCCAGTCCGCGTACACCTGGGTGGTGACCTCGGCCCTGCTCGCCACCACCGCGACCACCCCCATCTGGGGCAAAATGGCCGACCTGACCAGCAAGAAGACCCTGGTCCAGCTGGCCCTGGGGATCTACGTGCTGGGCTCGGTGCTGGCCGGCCTCGCCCAGGGCACCGGTGAGCTGATCGCCTGCCGGGTGCTCCAGGGTGTCGGCGCCGGCGGTCTCACCGCGCTGGCCCAGGTGATCATGGCCACGATGATCGCGCCCCGCGAGCGCGGCCGCTACAGCGGCTACCTCGGCGCGGTGATGGCCGTCGGCACCATCGGCGGCCCGCTGATCGGCGGCGTGATCGTGGACACCTCCTGGCTCGGCTGGCGCTGGTGCTTCTACGTCGGCGTGCCGTTCGCCATCCTCGCGCTGATCGTGCTCCAGAAGACCCTGCACCTCCCGGTGGTCAAGCGGAAGGCCCAGATCGACTGGTGGGGCGCCACCCTGATCACCGCGGCCGTCTCCGTACTGCTGATCTGGGTCTCGCTCGCTGGCGACCAGTTCGCCTGGGCCTCCTGGCAGAGCGCCGTCATGGTCGTCGGCGCCCTGGTCCTCGGCGCGCTCGCGATCCGGGTCGAGACCCGGGCCGCCGAGCCGATGATCCCGCCGCGACTGTTCCGCAACCGCACCATCACCCTCGCCGTCGTCGCCAGCATCGCGGTCGGCGTGGGCATGTTCGGCGCGTCGATCTTCCTGGGCCAGTACTTCCAGATCAGCCGCGGGCAGAGCCCGACAATGTCCGGTCTGATGACCCTGCCGATGATCCTCGGCCTGTTGGTCGCCTCCACTGTCATCGGGCGGGTCATCAGCAAGACCGGCCGCTGGAAGCGGTACCTGGTGATCGGGTCCGCGCTGCTCACCATCGGCTTCGCGCTGATGGGCACCCTCCGCGCCGACACCAGCTTCACACTACTCAGCGTCTACATGCTGCTGATCGGCGTCGGCCTGGGCATGACAATGCAGAACCTGGTCCTCGCCGTGCAGAACACCGTCGGCCCGCACGAGCTCGGCGCGGCCAGCTCGGTGGTGGCGTTCTTCCGCAGCCTGGGTGGCGCGATCGGCGTCTCCGCCCTCGGCGCGGTGCTCGCCCACAAGGTCAAGGACTACACGGCCGACGGGCTGGCCCAGCTCGGTATCCCGGCGTCCAGCTCCGGCAGCGGCGGCGCCCTGCCCGACGTGCACACCCTGCCCGGCCCGCTGCGGGCTGTGGTGGAGGGCGCGTACGGCCACGGCGCCGGTGACATCTTCCTGGCCGCCGCCCCGTTCGCGCTGATCGCGCTGATCGCGGTGACCTTCATCAAGGAGGTGCCGCTGCGCCAGCACAACGGCAACCCGGTTTCCGACGAGGTCGAGCGGGAATCGACAGTCGCCGCCGGCGCTGGCGCAGCCGTGATCCGTACCGGCGAGCAGAGGTGAGGTAGAACCATGGGCGTGGGAGCACCGGACCGCGAGGAGTACGGTCCCCGGACCCGTCCGCTGCCCTTCGAACGCGGCACGGACGGGCCTCGGGTGATCATGGTGGGCGTCGACGGCACCCGTACCTCCGAGCGGGCCGGCTCCTACGCCGCGGGCCTGGCCCGTCGGCAGAGCGCCGCTCTGGTGGTGGTCTTCGTCAGCTCGCCGAGCGGGCTGACCGCCCTCGTGCCCGGCATGGATGCCGGCGCGGTTCAGCGCACCCACGACGAGTTGGCCGACGAGCTGCGCCGGGAGTGCCGGCGCGGGGCCGAGCAGTGGGGCATTCCGGTGACCCTGCTGGTGCGGCGCGGCGACGCGTACGGCGAGCTGTGCGCGGCGGCCGACGAGTTCCAGGCCGACATGGTGGTGGTCGGGGCCTCCGAGCAGGCCGGACACCGGCTGGTCGGCTCGGTCGCCACCCGGCTGGTCCGCGCCGGCCGCTGGCCGGTCGTCGTGGTGCCCTGATAACCCGTCGCGGCGTGTCCGGGTGCCGGGCAGGATGCGCGGCATGACGTGGACCGCACCGGAGATCACCCGGACCCCCGAACCGTACGTCGGCGGCGAGCGCACCATGCTCGACGGCTGGCTCGACTACCACCGACAGACACTGCTGCTCAAGTGCGCCGGCCTGACCGAGGAGCAGTTGCGGACACCCAGCGTGGAACCGTCCGGGCTGACCCTGCTCGGCCTGGTCCGGCACCTGGCCGAGGTCGAGGCCTGGTGGTTCCGGGAGAACTTCGCCGGCGAGCCTGTCGACTACCCGTACTTCACCCCCGAGAACCCGGACGCCGACCACGACGTCAGCGCCGCCGACGCCGCTGCCGACTTCGCCATCTTCCACCGCGAGGTGGCGCTGGCCCGGAAGGCCGCCGCCGGTCGCTCGCTCGACGAGACGTTCACCGAGGTCGGCGCGAAGAAGCGCACCTTCAACCTGCGCTGGGTGTACGTGCACATGATCGAGGAGTACGCCCGGCACAACGGGCACGCCGACCTGATCCGGGAACGCATCGACGGCGTCACAGGCGAGTGACAGGCGCTCAGTGGTTCAGGGCGGCCCGCAGGTAACGCAGGTCGGCGTGGCCGCCCCAGCGGTGCGCCGACAGCCCGGCGGCGCGGGCACCCCGCACGGCCCAGTCCTCGTCGTCGACGAAGAGGACCCGGGCCGGCGGGGTGGCCAGGGCCACGCAGGCGGCCTGGAAGTATTCCGGGGCGGGCTTGTGCACGCCGACCGTCGAGGAGTTGACCACCACGTCCAGCTCGCCGACCAGGCCGAGGGCGGCCAGGTCGGCGTCGAGCAGGTCGGTGGCGTTGGTGCCCAGCCCGACAGTGATCCCGGCCGCGCGCACCTCCCGGACGAAGTCGAGCACCTCGGTGTTCACCTCACCCCGGTAGCGCTGCCACTGCTCCACCGCCGCGCGGGCCCGGTCCGGGCCGCCGGCCGGCTCGGCGAGCGCGTCGGCCACGCTGCTCACCCACTCGGCGTGGCTGACCTGGCCGGTGAGCACCGGCTGAAGCCGGCCCCACTGCATGGCGATCTCGCCGAGCACCCCCTCGGACAGGCCGTACTCCCGCTCGACACCGGCAGCCACCGCCGGATCCCACCGGCGCAGTACGCCGTCGAAGTCCAGCAGGAGCGCCGTCGCGCGTTCCCGAGCCACTACCCGTTCTCCTCGCCGCGGCCGTGCCGCTGGTCGTCCTCGTCGGCCCGGTTGAGCCGCTGGCTG
Organism: Micromonospora sp. D93; assembly: GCF_018070365.1. NCBI lineage: Bacteria > Bacillati > Actinomycetota > Actinomycetes > Micromonosporales > Micromonosporaceae > Micromonospora > Micromonospora sp. D93. The sequence goes on from NZ_JAGPXW010000005.1 coordinate 80,128, forward strand.
ATCACCTGGGTGACCCCGCTGCGCATGGTCACGCCGTAGAGCGCGTCGGCGATCTCCATCGTCCGCTTCTGGTGCGTGATGACGATCAGCTGGCTCTTCTCGCGCAACTGTGCCAGCAACAGGATCAGCCGGCCCAGGTTGACGTCGTCCAGGGCCGCCTCCACCTCGTCCATGATGTAGAACGGGCTGGGTCGGGCGCGGAAGATCGCCACCAGCATGGCCACCGCGGTCAGCGACCGCTCACCACCGGAGAGCAGCGACAGCCGCTTGATCTTCTTGCCCGGTGGGCGGGCCTCCACCTCGACACCTGTGGTGAGCAGGTCGTCCGGTTCGGTGAGGATGAGCCGCCCCTCGCCGCCGGGGAAGAGCACCGTGAACACCTGCTCGAACTCCCGGGCGGTGTCCTCGAAGGCGCTGGCGAAGACCTCCAGGATCCGCTCGTCCACGTCCTTGACCACGGTGAGCAGGTCCCGACGGGTGGCCTTGAGGTCCTCCAACTGCTCGGAGAGGAACTTGAAACGCTCCTCCAGCGCGGCGAACTCCTCCAGCGCGAGCGGGTTGACCTTGCCGAGCAGGGTGAGTTCACGTTCCGCCTTCGCGGCCCGCTTCTCCTGCACCGGCCGCTCGTAGCGCACCGGCTCGGGCACCGGCAGACCGTCACGTTCGGCCGCCGCGACGTCGACAGGGGTCGGCGGAACGGGCTGAGCCGGGCCGTACTCGGCCACCAGCGTCTCCACGTCCAGCCCGAAGTCCTCGGCGGCCTTCGCCTCCAACTGCTCGATGCGCAGCCGCTGCTCCGCACGAGCCACCTCGTCGCGGTGCACCTGGCTGGTCAGCCGCTCCAGCTCGGCGCCGAGCCGCTTGGCTGCCCCGCGTACCTCCTGAAGCTCTGCCTCCCGCGCGGCGCGCTCCAGGGCGACCGCGTCGCGGTGCTCCTCGGCCGTCGCGATCGAGGTGGTCAAACGGGTCAGCGCCTCCCGGGCGCCCCCGGCGACGGACCGGGCGATGCCCGCGCCTCGGGCGCGGGCGGCCCGCCGGGCCGCCGCGCGCTCCCGGGCGGCCCGCTCCGCGGTGGCCTGCCGGGCGAGCGAGTCGGCGCGGCCGGCGATCGAGGAGACCCGCTCCTCGGCGGTACGCACGGCGAGCCGGACCTCCATCTCGTTCTGCCGGGCCTGCGGCACCATCGCCGCCAGTTGGTCCCGTTCCTCGGTGGACGGCTCGGCGTCGACAGGGGTCTCCTCGGCCAACCGCAGCCGCTCCTCCAGCTCGGCGAGCGCGGTGAGGTCCCGTTGCCGGGCAGCCTCGGCGCGCGAGCGGGAGTCGCCGAGCCGGTCGGTCTCGGCCTTCGCGGACCGGGCCGCCGCACCCAGCTCGGCCAGCCGACGAGAGGCGGCGTTGCGGTGGCTCTCCGCCTCGCGCTTCTCGGCGGCGGCGTGCTGCACGGTCTCCTTGGCGGCGGCCACCTCGGCGCGCGCCTCGACCAACTGATCACGCAGCTCCAGGCCGGCGCGTTCGGCGGTGAGCCGGTTGGCGCGGGCCTCCTCGACGGCGGCCTGAACCTCGATGTAGCTGGGAGCCTTGGCCGACCCGCCCGCCGCCGCGTACGCCCCGACCACGTCACCGTCGGGGGTGACCGCCCGCAGCTCGGGGTTGCTGGCGACCAGCTCGGCGGCGGCGGCGAGATCATCGACGAGCGCCACGTCCCGCAGGGCCCGGTGCACCGCCGGCCGCAGCTCGGCACCGCACTCCACCAGGTCGGGCGCCCACCGGGCGTCGTCCGGCAGCTTCGGGCGCAGCGCGTCCGCGGAGCCGGTCATGCCGGGCCCCGCCGGGCTGCCGACCAGCAGGCCGGCCCGGCCGGCGTCGGAGATCTTCAGCACCCGAATCGCCTCGACGGCCTCGTCCACCCCGCTGACGGCGACCGCGTCGGCGAGGCCGCCGAGCGCGGCGGCCAGCGCGGCCTCGTGGCCCGGCGCGACGGTGAGCAGCCCGGCGAGGCTGCCGAGCAGGCCGGGGACGTCCCCGGCGCGGGCGAGCAGCGCCCCGGCGCCGTCCTTGCGGCGCAACCCCAGGGCGAGCGCCTCCTCGCGGGCCTTCCAGGTGGCGGCGTCCTTCTCCGCCGCCCGCTCGGCGTCGGCCAGCGATCGGACGGTGGCCTGGGCCCGTTCCTGCACGGCGACCGCTTCGTCGTGCCGGGCGTCCAGGTCCGCGTTGTCCCGGTCGGCCTCGGTGGACTGGGCGGCGACCGCGTCCAGGTCGGCCTGCGCCTGCTCGGCGCGGCCCAGCGCGTCGGCGTGCGCGATCGCGAGGCGTTCGATCTCCTCGCCGGCGCTTGTGGTTCGGGCCCGGGCGGAGTTGACCTGCCCGGTCAGGCGGGCCATCCCCTCCCGCCGGTCGGCGATGGCCTTGGCCGCGGCGACCAGTTCGCGCTCGGCGGCGGCCAGCTGCCGCTCCAGCTCCTGCCGGCGCTCGACCGCCTCGGCCAGTCGGATCTGGTCGTCGGTGAGCGCGCCGCGCAGCTCTTCCTCCTGCTCGCGGACGCGTTCCGCCTCGGCCTCCAGCTGCTCCGGGTCCCGGCCGGGTCGCTCGTCGTCGCCGGTGGCGCTGAGGTGCCGGAGCCGTTCCCGGGCCAACTGCTCGATCGAGCGGAAGCGTTCCTGGAGGGCGGACAGTTTGTACCAGGTGTCCTGGGCGGCGGCCAGCAGCGGCGCGTCCTCCGCGAGGGCGGCCTCCAACTCGCCGAGCCGGCCCTGCACCTCGGCGTGCTCACCCTCGATCTGCTCGCGCCGCTCACGCAGCGCGGTCTCGTCGGCGATCTCCCGGTCAAGGGTGGTCCGCAGAGTGGCCAGGTCGTCGGCGAGCAGGCGCAACCGGGCGTCGCGCAGGTTGGCCTGGATGGCGGCGGCCCGTCGGGCCACCTCGGCCTGCCGGCCCAGCGGCTTGAGCTGACGACGCAGCTCGGCCGTGAGGTCGGTCAAGCGATTGAGATTCACCTGCATCGCGTCGAGCTTGCGCAGCGCCTTTTCCTTGCGCTTGCGGTGCTTGAGGACGCCGGCCGCCTCCTCGATGAACGCCCGGCGGTCCTCCGGCTTGGCGTGCAGCATCCCGTCGAGGCGGCCCTGCCCGACGATGATGTGCATCTCCCGGCCGATGCCGGAGTCGGACAGCAGCTCCTGGATGTCGAGCAACCGGCAGGTGTTGCCGTTGATCTCGTACTCACTCTCGCCGGAGCGGAACATCCGACGGGTGATGGAGACCTCGGTGTACTCGATCGGCAGCGCCCCGTCGGTGTTGTCGATGGTGAGGGTGACCTCGGCGCGACCCAGCGGCGCCCGGCCGGCGGTGCCGGCGAAGATGACGTCCTCCATCTTGCCGCCACGCAGGGCCTTGGCGCCCTGCTCGCCGAGGACCCAGGCGATGGCGTCGACGACGTTGGACTTGCCCGAGCCGTTCGGGCCCACCACACAGGTGATCCCCGGCTCCAGCTTCAACGTCGTGGCGGAGGCGAAGGACTTGAACCCCTTCACCGTCAGGCTCTTGAGATACACCTACTCGATCCTCGTCCGGTGGCCGCCGTACCGTCGCCGGCTGTGGGGACCTGGGTGAACTCGCAGACTAACCCGGCGGTGGGAGTGGGCCGGCACGCGACCCGCCCCAGGTCGCGTCGACAGTGGGCGCACTGCCGTTCCGCCGACCGCGAGAAAGACAAGCGCCTTTCATGATCGGCTTATCCGGAGACGCGCTTTCGGTAACTGCGCGGCGCGCTTCCCGCACGATCGGCCACAAGATCACGAATCGTCGGCGCCGAAAAGGTGCCGGACAGTGTTACGCGCCGGCACAGACGTGTCGGCGCGCATTTTTGCGGTGGTGCGATTCAGTTTTTTTACGACCTGGAGATCAGGTCAGCGCCGGCTCGGCCAGACGGAGCAGATCGTCCGCCTCCGCCGCAGCCGCCGCGAGCCGATCATTGTCGGCACGCAGCCGCGTGATCTCGAACTCCAGTGCCTGGACCCTGGAACGCAGTCGGGTGACCTCGTCGAGCAGACGCCGGTCGGGCGCTGCACCTACGTGGCCGTAGAGGGCCTTCGCCATGCTGACTCCTTGATATGCGCTGCCGGAAAGGCCGGCCAACGCGCGCCCATTTGTACGCGGCTGTCATTCCAGGCTGTATCTGGGCATGACCGGGCGCGACTGGCGACACCTATATATTGAGCCGCAAACCCCTCCTTCGTCAAGTTCTCGCAGGCCGTAGATCATCTCCACGTCGACCTGTCCACTTGTCGGGGGGCTGCCGCAAGGCACGGACACTCTCTGTCCGGACGCCTTTACTCTACGCCCGGATCTGCAGAAGTCCGCACCCTGGCGTCCGACTTCCCCTTAACTCTTTCTTAGCCACGTTGCCGCAGGTCTCGGGCGCGCCGTAGCGTCAGCCCGGCCCGCAACCGACCCCTGGAGGCATAGGCGTGTACGGCTGGACCGATCCGATGGACCCGAACGGCGCCCCCCGGCGCGCCGGGGGGCCGACCGACGAGCCGGCCTGGCTGCACGACCGCCCGGAGCCCCGCTCGGCCTACCTGTTCGGCGACGAGCCCGGTCAGCCGGGCGACGAGTGGCACCGGGAACAGCCCACCGGCGGCCTCCAGTCGGAACCGGCGACCCCCGCCGAGCCGGCCGACGCCCACACCGCAGCCTGGCCGGCGTACCAGCCGGAAGGCGAGGCCGGCGGCTGGGGCGACAGCCGCCCGACGCAGGACAGCACCGGCGGCCGGCGCGCCGAGACGCCCGGTGGCTGGCACGCCGACACCGACCCGGAGACCACCGACGGCTGGCGCGACGCCGCCGAGACCGGGCGATCCGGCGAGGGACGGCACCGCTCCCCACGCCGCTGGCGCCGGCCGCTGATGATCGGAGGCGCGGCCGCGGCCGCCACCCTCGTGGTGAGCTTCGGCGTCGGCGCGCTCACCCTGCCCGGCGGTGACGACGGGGCCGCCCAGCCGACGGCCGTCGACGACTCCTTCGCCGCGTCGGCCGTGCCGACCGACGAGCCGGTGCTGGACACCCTCGCCGCGCCCTCGGAGTCCGCCATCCCCAGCCCGTCGGCCCCGAGCCCGTCGCCGAGCAAGGTCATCAAGCCCACGCCGGCGTCGTCGCGGAGCACCGCCGCCTCGCGCCGCAGCGTCGAGCGCAGCAGCGCGCCCAGCAACACCGGCAGCTCCACCGGTTCCAACGGCTCCAGCGGCTCCGTCAGCGCCCAGGCCCAGGAGGTGGTGGACCTGGTCAACGCCGAGCGGGCCAAGGCCGGCTGCAAGGCGCTGAGCATCGACGACAAGCTGATGACCGCCGCCCAGCGGCACAGCCAGGACCAGGCCGACCACCAGAACATGTCACACACCGGCAGCGACGGCAGCAACGCCGGCACCCGGCTGGACCGGGCCGGCTACACCTGGCGCACGTACGGCGAGAACGTGGCCTGGAACCAGAAGAACCCGGCCGCGGTGATGGACGCCTGGATGAACAGCTCCGGCCACCGGGCCAACATCCTGAACTGCGCGTTCACCGAGATCGGCGTCGGCATCGCCAACAGCAACGGACCGTACTGGACGCAGGTCTTCGCGGCGCCGCGCTGACCGCGCGTCGTTCCCGCCCCCGCGCTCGTTTGACCCGGTGAGGTACGTCGGGCCGGAGCGTGGGGGCCGCGTACCGGTGCGGGCGGCGACCGGCCGCCCGGGACCCGGGAGCTGCCGATGCGGATCCGGCCGCGGCGACGCGTCGCCGTACGCCCGCTGCGCCGTGTCCTGTCCGCCGGCGTCGCTCTCGCGTTGGTGGTGCCGGCGTACGGGTGTCGGCCCGCGCTGACCCCGCCGGGGGCGCCCACCACCTGGCCGACGGAACAGGCCCGGCACTGGCAGTGGCAGTGGCAGCTCAGCGGCCCGCTCGACCCGGCGGTGGACGCCGATGTCTTCCTGCTCGACCCGGTGGCCACCACCGCCGCGCAGACCGCCGAGCTGCGCTCCCGGGACCGCAGGTTGATCTGCCAGGTGAACGTGGGGTCGGTCCGCTCCGCCGACCCGGACGCCGGCCGGTTTCCGGAGATCGTGCGGGGTACGGCCGGGCGTCGACCCGACAGCCGGTGGCTGGACGTCCGGAGTTGGGACGCGCTCCGGCCGGTGCTGGCCGACCGGTTCCGGCTCTGCCGGGGCAAGGGCTTCGGCGCGGTGGCGCTCTTCGACGCCGACGGGTACGCGACGCGCACCGGCTTCCCGCTCGACTTCGACGATCAACTGCTGTTCAACCGCCGGCTGGCCGAGCTGGCCCGCTCGCTGAGCCTCTCCCCCGGGCTGGCCAACGACGTGCCGCAGCTCGCCGCGCTGGCCCCGGATTTCGACTTCGCGGTCAACGAGGAGTGCGTCCGGCTGGCCCTGTGCGCCAAGCTGCTGCCGTTCGGCGACGCCGGCAAGCCGGTCTTCCACGTCGAGTACACCGGCTCGACCGACGACTTCTGTGTCACCACCGTCGGCTACGGCTTCGCGTCGATCCGCAAGGACCGCACCCTGGACGCCCCCCGAGAAGCCTGCCCCCTCCCCTAACCAACCCGCCCCGCCCCCGATCGGCGGGGCGGGGCGGGGCGGGGCGGGAGTGCGGTGGTTAGGGGACCGGCACCAGTTCCGGGGCGGGGGCCGGCGGATCGGCGGGGGCGGGGGCCGGGCGGGGGCGCAGGAAGCGCGGGGCCCACCAGTTGGCGTCGCCGAGCATGGTCATCAACGCCGGCAGCACCACGCCCCGGATGATCGTGGCATCCAGCAGGATCGCCGCCGCCAGGCCGATGCCGAGCTGCTTCATGTCGATCGTGCTCAGCGTGGCGAAGATCGAGAAGACCCCGACCATCACGATGGCCGCGCTGGTCACCACCCCGGCCGACGAGGTGATCCCGTACGACACGGCGTCCCGGTTGGACATGCCGGCCCGGACCCCCTCGCGGATCCGGCTGACAACGAAGACGTGGTAGTCCATCGAGAGGCCGAACAGCACCACGAAGAGGAACAGCGGCAGCCAGGACATGATGGCGCCCATCGAGGTGAAACCAAGCAGCCCCTCGGCCCACTCGCGCTGGAACACGAGCACCAGTAGCCCGTACGCGGCCCCGACGGAGAGCAGGTTCAACGCGATCGAGCTGGCGGCCACCACCACCGACCGGAAGGTGAGCGTCATGACCAGGAAGGTGAGCACCAGCACGAAACCCATCACCAGCGGCAACTTGTCCCGGACATGCTGTGCGTAGTCCTCGCTGCCGGCCACGCCGCCGCCGACCGCGTACTCGATCCCGGGGACGCCCCGCAGCTCGGCCGGGACCAGGTCCGCGCGCAGCCTCTCCAGCGACTGCACCGACCGGTCATCCCGACTGGTGTACGGAGTGGCGATGTCCAGGACCGACACCCGCCGGTCTGCCGACACCTGGATCTTCGGGCCGTTCGCCTCGACCGGGGCGAACAGCGGATCGTTTGCGGCCCGGGTGGACAGCTCGGTGAGGGCGGCGCGAACCCGGTCGGCCTGCTCGGCGGGCGCCCGGACGGCCACCACGTGGTTGGTGCCGTTGCTGGGGAAGGCGGCGGTGAGCCGGTCGTACGCCTGCATGGCCGGAGTGGTGCGGGGCAGGTCCTCCATGCCGATGAACTTCAACTTCATGCCGAGCGCCGGCGCGGCGAGCGCGAGCAGCAGGCCAACCGAGATGATCAGCGTCACCACCGGTGCGCGCAGCGCCGGCCGGAGCAGCGCGGGCCAGAGCCGGGGCGAGCGCGGTTCGCCGTGCCGACCGGTGCGCGGCGCGGTCAACCGCCAGAGAAGCGGCACCCGGGGCCGGTCGACCCAGCGGCCGAGCTTGACCAGCAGGGCGGGCAGCACGGTCAGTGAACCGGTCACCGCGACCGCGACCACCAGGATCGAGCCGACCGCCAGGGACGAGAAGACCACGTCGCCGGCGAGCAGCAACCCGGCCATCGCGATGATCACGGCGAGACCGGAGACCACCACGGCGTGCCCGGAGGTCTCCGCAGCGATCTCCACCGCGTCCAGACCGGACCTGCCCTTAGCCCGTTCCTCCCGCTCCCGGCGGATGTAGAACAGCGAATAGTCCACCCCGACCGCCATGCCGATCAGCAGGATCACCGGTGCCGTGGTGTCGGTGGCCGGTACCAGGTGCGAGGCGAGAGTGGACAGACCCATCGCGGCGGCGACCGAGGAGAGCGCCAGCAGCACCGGAACGCTGGCCGCGATCAGCGCGCCGAACGCGATGATCAGAATGGCCAGGGTGACCGGCAGGCTGAGCAGCTCGGCACGCTTGAAGTCCTTGTCGAGGGTGTCGTCGAGGGCCTGGCCGATCGACGGCCCGCCGACCTGCTCGACGCGCAGCTGCGGATGCGCCGCCTGAACGGTGGCGGTGGCGTCGCGCAGCGGTTGCACCCGGTCCGAGGCGGTCTCCGGGTCACCCGACATGGTGATCGGCAGCAGCAGCGCGGAACCGTTGCGGGCGGTGATCGGCTGGCCCACCTCGGCCACCCCGGTGACCGTACGCAGCCGGGCCGCCGCGTCGTCGGCCGCCGCCTTCGCCGCGGCCTGGTCGAGCGCCCCGCCCCGGGAGGTGATGAGGACGTTGTCCACGGCCGGGTCGTCGAACTCACCCGCGTCCACGATCAGGCCGGCCCGCCCCGCCTCGCCGATCGCCTGGTCGCCGCTGGTGGCCTCGTTGAGACCGGCGGCGCTGCCACCGACGAAGCACACGGCCACGAACACGACCCACAGCGCGATCGCCCGCCATGGATGCTCGGCGCTCCACCGTGCCATCCGCACCGTCACCGGTCTGCTGCCCATCTCGCGTCCCCCTGTCACGTCAACCCCCTGTCAACGGTGCTGACGTTAGGTGCGTGACGAGGCGGTCACATCGGGGATCGACCCCGGTCCACCCTGGACCGATCAGCCCGGTCGCGGGGGTGCGTTCATCGGGCGTAAGCCCGCGATCCGGACGTACACCGGGGTCCAGCCCGGAGCGACCCGCCGCGACCCGCCGGCATCCCCCCGAGCCGGCTCGGGGTCATCCCCGGAGGGAACCCCGGGGCCGTGGCTGACAGTGCGGGCAACTGTACGAGGAGCGGTTCATGAACGCCTCGCGGCGGATCGGTGCGCCGCACCGGCGGCACGGCTCGCCCTCGCGCCCGTAGGCGTTGAGCGCCCGGTCGAAGTAACCGCTCTCGCCGTTGACGTTCACGTAGAGGGCGTCGAAGCTGGTGCCGCCCTCGCTGATCGCCTCGGCCAGCACGTCGCGGACGTGGCCGAGCAGCCGCTGCGCGGCCGGGCCGGTCAGCGCGTCGGTGGGTCGGCCGCCGTGCAGCCGGGCGCGCCACAGCGCCTCGTCGGCGTAGATGTTGCCCACCCCGGAGATCAGGGTCTGGTCGAGCAGGGCCCGCTTCACCTCGGTGTGCCGGCGGCGCAGCGCCGCGACGAACGTCTCGTCGGAGAACTCCGGGTCCATCGGGTCGCGGGCGATGTGCGCGATCTCGTCGGGCAACTCGGCGCCGCCCTCGCTCACCGAGAGCCCGCCGAACGTGCGCTGGTCGACGAAGCGCAGCTCCGGGCCGTCGTCGGCGAACCGGAACCGAACCCGCAGATGGGTCTCGTCCGTCGTGCCGGGTGGCTGGAGCAGCAGCTGACCCGACATACCGAGATGCCCGACGATCGCGTCACCGCTGTCCAGTGGCAGCCACAGGTACTTGCCGCGACGACGGGCGTCCAGCACCGTCCGGCCGGCGAGCACGTCGGCGAAGTGCACGTCGCCCGGAACATGTCGACGGACCGCACGCGGGTGACGAACCTCGACCGAGGCGATCCGACGGCCGACGACCCACTGGGCAACCCCCTGTCGGACGGTCTCCACCTCGGGCAGCTCAGGCACGTCGCGGGCCCGTCTCGTGGCCGTCGGCGCCCCCTGCCGGCAGCGCCTGCGCCAGGTGGTCGGCCTGCTCGGCCTGAGCAGCCCGCTCCGCGCGCTCCAGCGGCCCGAACGGCTCGTCCCGGTCGCCCGAGTCGTCCCGGCCGGTCGGCTGGTCCCGGCGGTCGTCGCCGGCCCGACCGTCCTGGCCGTCGTCGCCGTTCTGGCCGTTCTGCTCGGCGAGCTTCCGCCAGGCGGCCTCGGCGGCCCGTTGCTCCGCCTCCTTCTTGCTGCGCCCCTCGGCGCCGCCGTACCGGTTGCCGGCCACCACCACCCAGGCGGTGAACGTCTTCAGGTGATCCGGGCCGGTGCCCTCGATCCGGTACTCCGGCACGCCGAGCCCGAGCGCCGCCGTCAGCTCCTGGAGGCTGGTCTTCCAGTCCAGTGCGGCCCCGCGGCCGGCCGACTCGGCCATCAGCGGGTCGAAGAGTCGGTGGATGACGATGCCCGTGGTGTCCAGACCGTACTGGAGGTAGATCGCGCCGAGCAGCGCCTCCAGCGTGTCGGCGAGGATGCTCGCCTTGTCCCGACCACCGGTCGTCTCCTCACCCTTGCCGAGCAGCAGGTACGCGCCGAGCCCGTCCGGGCCCAGACCACGCGCCACGTCGGCGAGCGCCCGCATGTTGACCACGCTGGCACGCAGCTTGGCCAGCTGCCCCTCGGGCAGATCCGGGTGGTTGTGGAAGAGCGCCGTGGTGATCACCACGCCGAGCACCGAGTCGCCGAGGAACTCCAGCCGCTCGTTGGTCGGCAGTCCGCCGTTCTCGTACGCGTACGACCGGTGGGTCAACGCGCGCTGGAGCAGCTCGGGTTCCAGGCTCACTCCGAAGGCGGCTTCCAGGTGACCGACGGACGCCCGCCGCCGCTTGTCGTTGCTCATGTGCGTACCTCGGTGTCGGTGGAGCGATCGGTGCGATCCGTTCCGGCGTCGCGGTCGAGCAACGCGGAGACCAGATCGGTGGCGCGCCGCCGCCACAGGTGGGCGGCGAGAGCTATGCCGGAGGCGACGTCGTCGGCGCGGGCGGACCCGTGGCAGACGACCACCGTCCCCGCGACGCCCAACAGGGCAGCCGCGCGGGGCGCACCGCCCTGGGCAGGTGGGCCGCCGGCCATCGCGTACGCGCCCTCGATGGCCTTGAGCAGCACGTTACCGGTGAACCCGTCGGTGACGACCACATCGGCGCGCGCGCCGAGGGCCACGTCGTACCCCTCGACCAGACCGACGTAGCGCGCCCCACCGGGCAGCGGTTCGACGGCGAGCAGAGGGTCGGTGGCGCGGCGGACACGGTCGCCCTTGCCGGCCTCGGTGCCGACCGAGAGCAAACCGACCCGTGGCGCGGCGATCGAGTGGGCCACCGCCGCGTACGCGGCGCCGAGCACGGCGTGGCGGGCGAGGGTGGCCGGGCGGGGTTCCAGGGAGCCGCCGACGTCGAGCAACACGACAGGCCCCGCCACGGCGGGCAGGGTGGCGGCCAGAGCGGGTTGGCGGATCTCCGGCGAGCGGCCGAGGCCGAGCACGGCCGCGGTGACGGTGGCACCTGTGGCACCGGCGGAGACCAGGGCGTCGGCGGTCCCGTCACGGACGGCGGTGACCGCGGCCCGGACGGTGCTCTCGGCGCGGGCGGCGCTGGGATGGTCGGCCATGCCGACGACGTCGCGGACGGGCCGCACCGTGATCCGGGCGCGTTGCCCCGGGTCGAGGGCAGCAATCAACTCGTCGGCGACCTCGGTCGGACCGACGAGAAGCAGATGCAGGTCAGGGTCGGCGCGCATGGCCCGCAGAGCGCCGTCAACCACGACGGCGGGAGCGTCGTCCCCGCCGAGGAGGTCAACGGCGATCCGCGCGGCGCCCGGCTCCACCGGAACGCCGGCCGGAGTAGGCCGGCCGGCGTCGGAGGGAGCCGGAGCACCGGGCGAATGCCAGGATGCGCGCGCCGCCCGACCTGGGGTCGGGGGCGTCACTCGGCGTCCAGGTCAGACCTCGAGAACCTGGCGGCCGTTGTAGGTGCCGCAGACGGAGCAGGCGGCGTGCGGCAGCTTCGGGGACTTGCACTGCGGGCACGCAACGGTCGCGACCACTGTCGCCTTCCAGTTCGCCCGGCGGGACCGGGTGTTGCTGCGCGACATCTTGCGCTTCGGGACGGCCACGGTTCTTACTCCTCTGTAACGGTCAGTTGCGACAGGCCCGCCCAACGCGGGTCGATCTGCTGGTGACTGTGGTCGGCCGGCAGATCGTCCCAGTGCGCCCCGCATTCGGGGCACAGTCCTGGGCAGTCCTCCCGGCAGAGCGGGTTGGTCGGCAGCGTGAGCACCAACGCGTCCCGCAGCGCCGGCTCCAGGTCGATCAGATCGCCCTGCATCCGGCCCACCTCGTCCTCGTCGGTCGTGGCGTCCGTGGTGCTGTCCTCGTACGCGTACAGCTCCTGGATCGTCACGCCCATCGAGTCGTTGATCTCGCGCAGGCAACGGCCGCACTCGCCCCGGACAGGACCGGTGATGGTCCCGGAGACGAGCACGCCCTCGGACACCGACTGCAACCTCAGATCGAGGTCGAGGTCCGCGCCCTCCGGCACAGCGATCAACTCCACACCGAGGTCCGCCGGTGCCGGCACGACCCGCCGGACCTCACGCAACGCGCCAGGGCGACGCGGCAGGTCTCTCGTGTCGAGGACCAACGGCGACCTGGGGTTGAGTGTCGATGGCGAGTGCTTGGGCATAGTTAGACTCCGGCCGGTGAGAGGCCGACAAAAAAGGTTACCTGGACGACCGCCGGACCGTCGAACCGGGGGCGACGCCCGCCTGAGAAGTCGGCTGGTGAGGTGCCGCTCAGAAGGGTAGCGGGCGTTCCGGCTCATCCCCAGCGAAGGTGCCGATCTCCCGCAGCGCGTGCATCTTGTCCCGGCCGCGCTCTATCGAGGCCAGCGCCCGGGTCAGGAACTGCTCGAAGTTGGCCAGCGCGGTGTCGACGTAGTCGTCTACCTCCTCACGCAGGCGCTGTGCCTCGGCACGGGCCTCGCCGATGATCCGGGCACCCTCGTGCTCGGCCGACACGGTGATCTCGTTCACCGAGACCAGGCGGGCGTGTTCTGCCTCACCCTCGCTGATGATCCGGTCCGCCTCGCGCTTGCCGGCGTCCATGATCTTGTCGCGCTCCTCCAGGAGCGCGGCGGCACGACGCAGGTCGGCGGGAAGATCGGCGCGCATCTCATCGAGGGCAGCGATCATCTCACCCCGGTCGACCATGCAGTTGTTGCGCGACATCGGGACGGAGCGGGCCTGCTCCAGGATGGCGATCAGTTCGTCGATGCGATCGAGCGGGTCCACCGGCTACCTCACTCCTGTCGTTCGTCGGCCGACCTCCATGATGCGGGCTACGGCCGTTCCCCGCGCCACCAATCATGTCGTGCCCGCCCCACCGCCGCCCCACTCACCCCAACCCGGCGAGTCGCGACATAGTCACCCCCCGCTCCCGCGCCCCTCCCCGCGCCTCTTTCCGCGCCGATCTTGCACTTTCGGTTGCACCAAACCACCCCGAAGGGGGGCGATCCGGGAACCATAAGTGCAAGATCGCGGGCGAAGGGGTGAGGGGGCAGGTCAGCGGCGGGGGCCCAGACGGGCCTGGAGGGCTTCGCGGACCGGATCGGGGACGTGGGCGGAGATGTCGCCGCCCCACTTGGCCACGTCTTTGACCAGGCTCGACGAGAGGAACGAGTAGAGCGGGTTCGTCGGCATGAAGAGCGTCTCGACACCGGCCAGACCGATGTTCATCTGGGCCATCTGCAGCTCGTAGTCGAAGTCACTGACCGCCCGCAGACCCTTGATCAGCACACTTGCCTGCTGGGCCCGACAGAAGTCCACCAGCAGCCCTCGGAACGACTCGACCCGCACGTTGCCGTACGACGAGGTCACCTCGCGGAGCATCTCGATGCGCTCCTCGACGGTGAACAGGCCACTCTTCGACTGATTCACCAGCACACCGACGATCACCTCATCGAAGAGCCGACTGGCCCGCCCAATGATGTCGAGGTGTCCGTTGGTGACCGGGTCGAACGAACCGGGGCACACCGCACGTCTCATGATCGGCGACCGTACCAAAGGGTGGTCTCGCCGTAACGGCGACTGCGCTCGGCGGTGATCCCCTCCACCCAGTCGAACTCCCTGGTACGGCGGGACCGCTCCACCACCACCAACGCGTCGGGCGCCAGCCATTCGCCGTCCACCAGCGCGGCCAACAGCGCGGTGATCTCCTCGTCCGGCACCGCGTACGGCGGGTCCGCGAAGACCACGTCGTACGGCTCGCCGTCCGGTCCGCCGGCCAGCACCGTCGCCACCTTGCCGGTGACCAGACGGGCCGCCGGACCGGCGCGGAGGGCCGCCACGTTCTCCCGGATCACCCGGGCCGCCCGCGGGTCGGACTCGACCAGCAGCACGTGCCGGGCACCCCTGGAGAGCGCCTCCAGGCCGACCGCGCCGGAGCCGGCGTACAGGTCGGCGAAGCGGGCGCCGTCGAGATCGACCTCGGCCTGGACGGCGCTGAAGAGCGCCTCCCGGACCCGGTCCGAGGTGGGTCGGGTGCCGGCGCCGGGCGGCGCGGCGATCCGCCGGCCACCGAGCGTCCCGGCCACGATCCGGGTCACCGTTTCCTCCTGCTCATGCCCGCGACGCTACGCGATGCGGCGCACACCCGGTCAGGACGGCGTGGATCCGAGCAGCCGGCCAGCCGGCGACGACGCGGAGCACCTGAGCTGCCCCGACGGTGCGGCATCCATCGTGGAGACCGGACGGGCGGACCGCCCCCAGTGACCAGACCGACACCTTCGGTTTATCAAAGATCACGAATCGACTACATTGCCGGATGGCAATGATCTGAACTCCCCTCATTAACCACCCATCAGTACAGTCTCCCCCTGTCCCCGCTTTCGCCGCGGGAACACCACCGCGTCGCGCGACGCCCCGGTGAGCAGGTGACTCCCCGGTCACGATGTCTCCCGGCCTCCCGCCACGCGATCCGTACCCCCCTCACCAGGAGCAGGCGTGAACCCTCCCAAGTCTCCGTTCCGGCGCGTAGCGGCCATCGCCGCGGGCGCGCTGATCGGCCTCGCCGGCGTCGGCGCCATCGCGAGCCCCGCGAGCGCCCACCACCCCGAGCCCTCCGGCACCTACTGCCTGGCCGCCGACGGCCAGGTCAAGGTGACCTGGACGGTCGGCAACAGCGAGAACATCGGCGCGACGATCACCACGCTCGAGTCGACCGTCCCGGGCGACTTCACCGGCGGCCTGGCCAAGGACGCCACTCTCCCGGCGAAGGGTCAGGGTTTCCTCACCGGCACCCAGGCCCACCGCTTCGACGAGAAGCGGCCGACGATCGAGCTGACCGTCGAGGCGCGATGGGTACGCCCCGAACGGGTCGTGACCGAGAAGCGGACCGTGGCCGCCAAGCCGGTGGGCACCTGCGCGGCAGAGCCCACGCCCTCGCCGAGCAGCCCGACCCCGACGGCGACCCCCAGCCCGACCCCCACGGCCGCCTCTCCGTCGCCGAGCCAGCCTCCGACCCAGAGCCCGACCCCGACCCCGCCTGCCACCCCGGCTCCGGCGGAGCCGGTGGGCTCGGTCGAGTCGACCTGCGACAAGCTCACCTTCACGATCGAGAACCCCGCCGACGGTGAGACCGTCACGCTCACCCTGACCCCGAACAAGGGCGAGGTGAAGACGCTTGTCGTGAAGCCGGGCGAGACCGGTTCCGTCTCCTTCGACGCGACCAAGGGTCTCGTCGTCACGCCGGCCGCCGAGGGCCTCGACGACACCGCGCCGATCGCCTGGGAGCAGCCGGCCGACTGCGCCCCGGGTCAGGGTGGCGGTAAGGACGAGCCGGCTCTGCCGCTGACCGGTGCTGCCACCGGCGGCATCATCGCCGGCGCCGCAGTCCTGCTGGCCGCCGGTGTGGCGCTGTTCATGGTGGCCCGTCGTCGTCGGGTTCGCTTCACCGTCTGAGACAACCCGCTCTGACACCTGAGGGCGCGTCGACCACCCGGTCGACGCGCCCTCAGCCATGTGATGACCGACGTGATCAGCCCTTTTCCAGGTACTCCGCGCGGTCCTCGTCCACCAGTGCGGCCACCGAGGCGGCCAGCGCCGGACTGCGGGTCAGCTCCGGGTCGTCCTCGATCAGTGTGATCGCCTCGGCGCGGGCGTCGCGGATCAGGTCGGCGTCGCGTCGCAGGGACAGCAACCGCAGGTGCGAGCGGCGCCCGGACTGGGTGGCGCCCAGCACGTCGCCCTCACGGCGCTGCTCCAGATCGAGTTCGGCGAGCTTGAAACCGTCGCTCGTGGACGCCACCGCGTCCAGCCGCTCCCGTGCCGACGAACCCTCGGCGGCTTCGCTGACCAGCAGACAGAGCCCGGCGGCGGCGCCCCGGCCGACCCGGCCCCGCAGCTGGTGCAACTGGGAGACACCGAACCGGTCGGCGTCCAGCACGATCATCACCGTCGCGTTCGGCACGTCCACGCCGACCTCGACCACTGTCGTCGCCACCAGCACGTCCAGGTCACCGGCGGCGAAGGAACGCATCACCGCGTCCTTCTCGTCGGCCGGCAGGCGACCGTGCAGCACCCCGATGCGCAGGCCGTGCAGCGGGCCCTCGGCCAGCAGCGGGGCCACCTCGGTCACCGCCAGCGGCGGCCGCCGACCGTTGTCGTCCTCGGCCGGCGGTTCCTCATCGCTGGTCGGCCCGTCACCGATTCGCGGGCACACCACGTACGCCTGGTGGCCGGCGGTCACCTCCTCGCGCAGCCGACGCCAGGCCCGGTCCAGGTAGGCCGGCTTCTCGGCGGCAGGCACCACGTGCGACGCGATCGGTGACCGCCCCCGGGGCAGCTGGGAGAGCGTGGAGACCTCCAGATCGCCGTAGACGGTCATCGCCACCGTGCGCGGGATCGGTGTGGCCGTCATCACCAGCACGTGCGGCGGCTGGTCGGCCTTGGCCCGCAGGGCGTCGCGCTGCTCGACGCCGAAGCGGTGCTGCTCGTCGACGACCACCAGGCCGAGGTCGGCGAAGTCGACCCCCTCGTACAGCAGGGCGTGGGTGCCGAGCACGATGCCGGCGGCACCGCTGGCCACCTCGCCGAGGGCCCGACGGCGGGCCGCCGCGCCCAGCGAGCCGGTGACCAGCTCGACGCGGGTGGCGTGCTCGGCGGAGCCCAGCTCGCCGGCCCGCCCGAGGGGCCCGAGCAGGTCGAGCATGCCGCGGTGGTGCTGGGCGGCCAACACCTCGGTGGGAGCCAGCAACGCGGCCTGCCCGCCCGCGTCGACCACCTGGAGCATCGCCCGCAGCGCCACCACCGTCTTGCCCGAGCCCACCTCGCCCTGCAACAGGCGGTGCATGGGGTGCGGGGTGGTCAGATCGGCCGCGATCTCCACACCCACCTCGCGCTGACCGGCCGTCAGCTCGTACGGGAGTCGGGCGTCGAAGGCTTCCAGCAGCCCGCCCGGGCGCGCCGGGCGGGGCCGGGCCGGCCAGTCGGCCGCCCGGTGCTTGCGCTGCACAAGGGTCACCTGGACGGCGAAGGCCTCGTCCCACTTGAGTCGCCGCCGCGCCTGGTGCAGCGCCTCCTTGCTGGACGGCCGGTGGATCTCGGTCAGCGCGGCACCCAACCCGACCAGCTTGCGGCTGGCCCGCACGGCGCTCGGCAGTGGATCGTCCGGCGGGGTGAACGTGTCCAGTACGACACGCACGCAGCGCGCGATCACCCAGGTCGGCACGGCCGCGGCGGCCGGGTAGACGGGGATCAGCGCCCCGGCGAACTCCTCGATGTCGTCGCTGACCGCCGCCTCGCCGTCGCCACCCTCACCGAGCAGGACGTACTCCGGTCCGTTGAGCTGCCGTTTGCTGCGGAACTCGGTGACCTTGCCGGCGAACAGGCCCCACCGGCCGGGGCGCAGCTCCCGCTCGCGCCACGCCTGGTTGCCGAAGAAGGTCAACGTCAGCACCCCGCCGGAGCCGTCGCCGACGGTCACCTCCAGCAGGTTGCCCCGCCGCTGACGCATCGGGCGCACCGCGGTGCGCTGCACCTGGGCCAGCACGGTGACCTGCTCACCGACGTCCAGTGCGCGGATGTCGGTGTGCTCACCACGCTCGTCGTAGCGACGCGGGAAGTGGTAGACCAGGTCACCCGCTGTGTGCAGGTCGAGGTGCGAGGCCAGCGCCTTGGCTGTCTTGTCCCCGACCAGCTTCTTCAGCGGAGTGTCCACCGTGGCTGGTTCGCTCATTCGATCCCTACCAGGAGCGGATAAAACGGCTGGCCGCCCGGGTACGCGTGCACCTCGACGAACGGCCAACGTCGCGCGACGTGCGCGCGGACGGCATCGGTGAGCCCGGCCGGAGCGTCCACCCCGGCCAGCAGGGTGACCATCTCGCCGCCACCACCGAGCATCCGGTCGACCACTGCCGCGCAGGTGTCGGTGAGATCGGTGCCGATCAGGTGCACCTCACCCTCCACCAGCGCCAACACGTCACCGGGGCGGCACGGACCGGCCACGGTCAGCGCCTCCCGGCTGGCATGGCAGACCTCGGCGTAACGGCAGGCGCCGGCCGCCTCGGCCATCGCGATGACGTCGTCCTCGAAACGGCGGTCAGCGTCGCGGACCGCGAGGGCGGCCAACGCCTGCACGGGCGAGCGGGTCGGCACCACGCTCACCTTGATGCCGTGCCGATGGGCCTCGCGGGCTGCCGCGCTCGCCACGGCCTCGGTGTTGGGGTCGTTGGGCAGCACCACGACCCGGGCCGCGCCGGTGCTGCGGACGGCGTCGAGCAACTCGCCGGTGGACGGGTTGCCCGGTACCACTGTGGCGCCCTCCGCCGCGAACAGGTCGGCGATGCCGCCGCCGGTGGCCACCACCACAGCGGCCCGGCCGGCCACCGCCGGGCCGGAGGGCGACTGCGGCTGGTCGGCGAAACGGGTCACCGAGATCCGGTACGGGCGGCCGGCGGCGACACCGGCCTCGACCGCCGCGCCCACGTCGTTGACGTGCACGTGCACGTTCCAGGTGCCTTCCGGCTCACGCCCGTCGCCGACGACGACGAGCGAATCTCCCAACGCGTCCAGTGCCCGCCGCAGACCGGCGACCGCCTCGCCTCGGGCATCGAGCAGGAACTGCACCTCGTACGCGTATTCGTCCGAACCGGTCTCGCGGGCGACGGTGGCCGCCGGGCGGGCGGAGCGCGGCGTCGGCGCGGGCCGGGCCGTGCGCTCCCCGGTCAGCACCTCGACCAGGGCATCGAGCAGCACGCAGAGTCCTCGGCCACCGGCGTCGACCACGCCGGCGCGGGCCAGCGCGGGCAGTTGCTCCGGGGTCCGGGCGAGCGCCTCGGCCGCCGCCCGGGCCGCGACGCCGGCCACCGTCGGCAGGTCGTCGCTGTCCGCGCCCTCGGCCGCGGCGGCGGCCGCCGCGACCACTGTGAGCACTGTGCCCTCGACCGGCCGGGAGACCGCGGCGTACGCGGCGGCGGTGCCGGACCGCAGCGCGGCGGCCAGCTCGCGGCCACGGACCGCCGGCGCCCCGGCGACCTGGTCGGCGAAACCGCGCAGGATCTGCGAGAGGATCACCCCGGAGTTGCCCCGCGCGCCGAGGAGCGCGCCCTGGGCCATCAGCCGCAGCGCGTGCCCGTGCGCGGTCGGCCCGCTGTCGGGGAGAGTGTCCAGATCCATGGCGAGGGCCTGCTGGGCCGAGGTGAGGGTGAGCACCAGGTTGGTGCCGGTGTCGCCGTCGGGCACCGGATAGACGTTGAGCTGGTCGATCTCGCCCTGGTGGCGCTTCAGTGCGGCCAACCCGCTCGCGCACCAGCGGCGGACCGCGGCGGCGTCGAGGGTGTCCAGCACGGGCAGAAGCCTACTGGCGCGCACCGACACCCGTCGGACTCGTCCGGCGTGTCCCCCGCGCCCCGGGCCGGCGCTGGCCGCGGCGGGGATCAACGTCTCCGGTACCCTTGCCGCCGGGCCGGCCAGCCGATGTGCGGACGGGCCCACGACCAGGCGTGAGCCGGAGCACGGGCGAGCGCCGGACCGGGCCGGTTGGCCGAGTCGGCGAGTCATCGGGTAACCTGACCAGGTTGCCCGGGCAGCACCTGCCGGCGACCTCATGAACGTATCAATCCCAGGAGTATCCCGTGGCTAGCGTGTGCGACGTCTGTGGCAAGGGACCGGGCTTCGGCCACAACGTGTCCCACTCGCACCGGCGGACCAACCGCCGCTGGAACCCGAACATCCAGTCGGTGCGTACCCCGGCCGGTGGCGGCAACACCAAGAAGTTGCAGGTCTGCACCTCGTGCATCAAGGCCGGCAAGGTCACCCGCGCCTGACGCGGTAGCACCCACCTTTCTCGTACGGCTCAGCCGGCGGACCTCGAGGGTCCGCCGGCTCTGTCGTGTCACCGGGGCAGACACCGCACACCTGCCGCGCCGGGTCCGCCGGGGCTCGGCGCGCAGGTCAGAGGGTACGGCCGAAGGAGATGCAACCCTCCGCGTCCTTGTAGAAGCCGAAGTTCGGGATCCGCTCGTACCCGGCGGAGCCGTACATGGCGATCGCCTCGGGCTGCTTGTCGCCGCACTCCAGCACCACCCGCTTGCGGCAGTGCTCGCGGGCTGAGCGCTCCACGGCCACCAGCACCGCGCGGGCCACCCCCCGCCCCCGCGCCGCAGGTGCGGTGTACATCCGCTTCAGCTCCGCGGTGTCCGCGCCGTGGCTGCGCCAGCCACCGCAGCCGACCGGCTCGCCGGCCAGGTAGGCGACGAGGAACGCGCCATCGGGCGGCTCGAACTCGGCCGCGTCCACCGGGGTGTCGTCGCCGGTGCCGCCGTAGCGGGCGCCGAGGTCGGCCAGTGCGGCGTGGATCAGGTGCTGTGCCACAGGTGCGTCGAACCGCACCACCCGGATCTCGATCTCACTCACGGTATCCAGGGTACGGCCGCGCTCGGACCTCAGCGGAAGTGGTCCCAGCCGGTCGGGCCGTCGTAGGCGCCGCCGTCGACAGTCACGCCGGCACCGTCGGTAACCAGGCCGATCGGCCGCCAGCCCGGCGGCAGCACCACCGCAGGGGGGAAGGTCGCGGCCAGCGCGTGGTCGTCGCCACCGGCGAGGATCCAGGTGTACGGGTCGACGCCGAGCGCCTGCGCCGCGTCGGCCATCTGCCGGGGCACCTCGAACCCCTCGCGGCGTACGTCGATCGCCACCCCGCTGGCCGCCGAGACGTGCCCGAGGTCGGCGAGGAGCCCGTCCGACACGTCGATCATGGAGGTGGCACCGAGTTCGGCGGCCTGCGGGCCAGCCCGGTAGGGCACCTCCGGACGCCGGTACGCCTCGACCAACAGCCGGGGCGTACGGAAGCCCCGGGTCAGCACTGTCAAACCGGCTGCCGCGTACCCGGTGCGCCCGGCCAGGGCGAGCACGTCCCCGGGTCGGGCCCCCGAGCGCAGCACGGGCGGACGTCCCGCCAGGTCACCCAGCGCGGTGACCGCGACGGTCAGGGTGGGGCTGGCCGACATGTCCCCGCCGACGACACTCGCGCCGACCGTCGCCGCCTCCGCGGAGAGCCCGTCGGCCAACTCCTCCGCCCAGCCGGTGTCCAGGTCCGCCGGCATGCAGAGAGCGACAAGCAGGGCTGTCGGCGTGGCACCCATCGCCGCGATGTCCGCCAGGTTGGCCGCTGCCGCGCGGTGGCCGACGTCGCGGGCCGAGGACCAGTCCCGCCGGAAGTGTCGCCCGTCGACAAGCACGTCGGTGGAGGCTGCCACCCGGCCGTCCGGCGCGGCCACCACCGCCGCGTCGTCGCCCGGGCCGAGCAGGGTCGTCGGCCCGTACGACAGCCGGGCGGTGATCTTCCCGATCAGCCCGAACTCCCCGATCCCGGACACACCGACGCCGCTGCGGGCGTTCCGCCCGTGCTGCCCGGCTCCGCCGTGCTCGCTCACCGCTGCTCCTTGACGACCGATAGGGATCAGACCTGGTCCGTAGGGTAGTTTCACCCTTCGGGCCGCTCCCGGGCGGCGACGGACGGAGGTCGAGTCGTGGTACAGGCGTACATCCTCATCCAGACCGAGGTCGGCCGCGCACGTGACGTGGCGGGGCTCATCGCGGACATCCCCGGCGTGGTACGCGTCGACGCCGTCACCGGGCCGTACGACGTGGTCGTCCTCACCGAGGCGAACACCGTCGACGAACTCGGCAAGCTCATCGTCAGCAAGGTGCAGATGGTGCCCGGCATCACCCGCACCCTCACGTGTTCGGTGGTGCGGCTGTAAGTGGACGAGATGACGACCTCCTCTTCCTCCGCCCTGGACGACGACGCGGCGCGCGACGCGGCCGATGGCACGGCCGAGCCGGCTGACGGTATCCGCGAGTCGACCGATCACGCCGCTGCCGCGCCGGCCGGTCGCGATCGGACCATGCGCGGCGCGGCCCTACTGGCCACGCTGATCGCGCTGCCGATCACGCTGCTGGTGGCCGTGCTGGCCTTCAGCAAGCTCAGCCCGGACGCGCCGGCCGCCGCGCCGACACCCTCCGCGACCAGCGCCCGGGTGCAGTCCACCGCCCCGGTGGAGATGGCCGCCCCGGCGCTGGCCGCCCGCCCGGCCACGGTCTGCCGGGCCCTGCTCTCCCAGCTCCCGGCGAGCATCCGCGACCTGGCCCAGCGGCCGGTCACCGCCGGTCCGGAGCAGAACGCCGCGTACGGCGACCCCGCGCTCACAGTGGCCTGCGGCGGCACCGAGCCGACATTCCCCAGCACGGACGAGGTCTGGACGGTCAACCAGGTCTGCTGGCACCTGGCCGAGCAGGCCGACACGGCGGTCCTCTCCACGGTCGACCGGGAGACGCTGATCACCGTGCGCGTCCCGCGCTCGTACGAGCAGCCGTTGCAGTGGTTGCCGACGATCTCCAGCACGATCGTGGCGAGCGTGCCCTCCGGCGGCGCCATCCCGTCCGGCTGCCAGCGCTGAGCTCGGCCCGACTCCGCCCGCGCCGGCTGACCTGCGCGGGCGGGGTCGGACGGCTCAGTGCAGGCCGACGCCGCGCCGCTGGGCGGTACGGATCAGCCGGTTGACCAGCTTCGGGTACTCCAGGCCGGAGGCCGCCCACATCCGCGGGAACATCGACGTCGGGGTGAAGCCCGGCATCGTGTTGATCTCGTTGAGGTAGACGTCCAGCTCGGGGGTGACGAAGAAGTCGGCCCGGGCCAGGCCGGCGCAGTCCAGTGCGGTGAACGCGCGGACCGCGTACTCCTGCACCTGGCGGGTCACCTTCTCCGGCAGGTTGGCCGGAATGTCGTACTCGCAGGAGTCGTCGAGGTACTTGGCCTCGAAGTCGTAGAAGTCGTGGTCGGCGACGACCCGCACCTCGGCCAGCACGGACGCCTCGGGCGCGCCACCGGCCTCGCCCTCCAGCACACCGCACTCGATCTCGCGGCCGACGATCGCGGCCTCGATGATGACCTTCGGGTCGAACTGCCGGGCGGCGGCGACGGCCGCGTCCAGCTCGGCCCAGTCGGTGACCTTGCTGACGCCGAACGACGACCCGGCCCGGGACGGCTTGACGAAGACCGGCAGGCCGAGCCGATCCTTGTCCTGCTCGCTGAGCGTCATGCCGTTGCGCAGCACTGCGTACGTGCCGACCGGGATGCCCTCGACGGCACAGAGCTTCTTGGTGAACTCCTTGTCCATGGCCGCCGCGGAGGCGAACACGTTCGCCCCGACGTAGGGGATGCCGGCCATCTCCAGCATTCCCTGGATGGTGCCGTCCTCGCCGTAGGTGCCGTGCAGCACCGGGAAGACCACGTCCACGTCGGCGAGCGCCCGGGGGCCCTCGGTCGGGTCGAGCACCATCAGTCCGTTGCCGGTGGGGTCGGCGCGCAGCACGATGTCGTCGCCGGAGTCGGCGGTGATCTCCGGCAGCTGACGGGCGTTGATCGCGAGCTGGGCGGGATCCCCGTTGGTCAGCACCCACTGGCCGGCCCGGGTGATGCCCACCGGCACCACCTCGAACTCGTCCGGGTCGAGTGCGCCGAACACGCTGCCGGCGCTGACGCAGGAGATGCCGTGCTCCGGGCTGCGGCCGCCGAAGACGATCGCCACGCGGGTCTTGCCTGGGGTGGTCACTCCGGTCACCTCTTCGTACGCGACTGCGGCTGGTCGTGCTCGCCGGTGGCGCTCACCCGGTTGACCTTACTGTGCGTGGCCACAGGGCGAGGCGATACCCGGCGAGCCACGGCGCGACACGGCATTCGGTCACCAGAGGATGTACGGTGCGTAATCGGTCGGTAGCGGTGTCGCGGACCGCTGACCTGGGCCCACGCTCAGTCCCGGGAGTGCCGGCGGCCGACCGCGATCACCTTCACCCGCTGCCGGCCGGCCCGCACCATGCCCAGCGCCATGAACGCTCCGGCGATGCGATCGGCGGCCTCCCGGCTGCTGGCACCGACCACCTGCCGGCGCCGCTCCGGCGCGACCCGCTCGTTGCGGTTGACGCCCTCGGCGGTGCGCACGTCGGTGAGCACCACGAGGAAGCGGGTCATCGCACGCCGCCCGAGGGTATGGCGGGGGGCTCCGGACGGGTTCGCACGTCGTCTCCTTCCGGCAGGCCGGGGTGGAGGGGCGGCACGCGACGATCGGGAACGGGGGAGAAACCCGATCGCCGCGCGCCCCATCCCCTCCGGTCGCTCACCACCACCGTCGCCACGACAACCGGCGGTGAGGACGCGATAACAGATTGACACGTGTACAGCCATGAATGCAACTCTCATCGACGTTCTCTCATGCAGACGTTCCCGCAAATGTGTGCGACCATCGATGCATGGCCCCGAAGACCGCCCGTGCCCGCCGGCTCGGCATCGCCCTACGCCACCACCGGGAAGCCGCCGGGCTGACGCTGGAGACCGCGGCGGATGAGATCAACAGCACCCGCAGCACCCTCTCCCGGTACGAGAACGCCCAGACCCTGATCAGCCCCGCCACGGTGCGCGCCCTGCTCACGTCGTACGGGGTGAGTGCCGAGGAGGTGGCCGCGGCGGTGCAACTGGCCAAGGACGCCCGCAAGCCGGGCTGGTGGGTGTCGTACTCGTACCTGCTGGATCCCCGCACCATCGACTTCATCGCACTGGAGGCCGAGGCGACCGCAATCGCCAACTTCGAGCCCTCGGTGGTGCCCGGTCTGTTGCAGACCGCGGACTACGTCCGTGGCGTGATGCGCGGCGGGCCGCACACCCTCGGCGACGACCTGGTGGAGCAGCGGGTCAAGATCCGGCTGGACCGTCAACAACGGCTCACCGGCGAGAACCCAGCCATCTTCGACGCGATCATCGACGAGGGCGCGCTGCTACGCCCGGTCGGTGAGCAGTCGGTGATGAACGGGCAACTGCGGCACCTGGTCAAGATGGCCGAGCTGCCGAACATCAGCGTTCAGGTGATCCCGCTCTCCGCCGGCTACCACCGGGGCACCCGGGGTTCTCTGCACATCCTCGAGTTCGCCGACCCGGAGGACCCGATCATCGCGTCGGTGGAGACCGTCGCGGGCCAGATGATCCTCGACCGCGCCGGCGAGACGCGTACCTGCACCAAGATCATGGAGCATCTCCGAAGCGTGGCGCTCAGCCCGGCGGACAGCCGCGAGATGCTCCTGTCAGTCCTGAAGGGACGGTAGGACCGATGACCCCGATGATCACAGCAGCCTTGGCCGCGGCGCCGTGGCGCAAGAGCAGCCGCAGCGGCGACGAAGGCGCCTGCGTGGAGGTGGCCGCGATTCCGCGACTCGTGGCCGTCCGCGACTCCAAGGACCCGGCCGGCCCGGCCCTGCTGTTCCCCACGGCGGCCTGGGCCGCCTTCGCCCAGGCGCCGCCCCGCCCCTGACCAGAACCGTCGCACACCCGCAACGCACCAACCACTGACCCGGCCCGCCCCGCGCCGCTGACCACGGCTCGCGGCGGGCCGGAGTGCGCCTGGCCGAGGTACGGACCCCTCGGCCGCGCCGCAGGCCGCTCGCCCGCGCCGATCTTGCACTTTCTGTTGCCGAAATCTGCGGAATGACCCGTTATGCCGCCGCACAAAGCGCAAGATCGCGGTGGAGCTGGTCGATCATGGAGTTGTGGTGCCTGGCTTAGGAACGTAACGGCTAGTTTGTTCCCCACCACAAGTCCATGATCGACGGGGCGAGGGCGGGGGCAGGGCGAGGGGGAGGGCGAGGGCGGGCGGGACGGGACCGGCGCGGGGCGGGACGCTCAGGCGACCAGGGGGCGGGACTGCGGGACGGTGCGGAGCGTCTCCAGTGCGGCGATCGCGACTCCCCGGGCGCCGGCCATGTCCCGGTCCGGCACCAGCGCGAAGGTGGCCACCGCCGCCTGCTCCTCACGGAGCACTGTGTGCTCGCGGACCGTCGCCAGGAACCAGTCGCGGAACTCCGGTGCCGCCTCCACCACGCCACCGCCGACGAAGTACGCGTGCGGGTCGGTGAAGTTCGCGGCAACGGTGAACAGCCGCCCCAGCGCCATCGCCTGTTGGGCGAAGAGGTCCCGGGCGAGGGCGTCACCCCGCTCGCCGTACCCGCGGACCAGCTTGGCCGCCCGGGCCACCGGTTCGGCGGCGAGCGGGTGGTCGGGGTACCGGGTCAGCCAGTACGGCAGCAGGTTGCGCTCGATGCCGGTCAGCGAGGCGACGCTCTCCACGTCTCCGGTGAAGCCGCAGGCACATCTGGGCTCCGGCTGGTCGGGGCCGAGCAGCCCGTTCAGCGGGATGTGCACGTGGCCGAGCTCGCCGGCCATCCCGGCCGCACCGGCGATCACCCGGCCGCTCTCGACCACACCGCCGCCGAGGCCGGTGCCGACGATGGCGGACACCGACGAGCGGTTCATCGCGTCGACGCCGAAGTAGACGTGGTGGGCGTAGAGCGCGGCGGCGTTGCCGTCGTTGTGATAGATCACCGGCAGACCGAGGCGTCGCTCCAGCGCTCCTCGCACGTCGAAGCCCCGCCAGGCCGGCTGGGAGAAGTTGGTGGACCCCCGCGACGAGATGACGCCGTCGGCGCTGGCCGGGCCGGGAGTGTCCAGCCCCACCGCCTGAACCAGGTCACGTGGTACGCCGGTCTGTGCCAGGGCGCCGTCCAGTGCCCGGGCCAGTGCCTCGATGGCTGCCTCCGGCCCGGCCTGCACCTCGCTGGGGATCTCCAACAGGCCGTCCACCAGGAAGTGGCCGTCCACCGTCAGCACGGTGGCGTTGTTGCTGGTGCCGCCGTTGTCCAAGCCGACGACCACCGGCACCCCTGCGCTGCCCACCGAAACCGCCTCCCGCCGTGATGAGTGTGAGCCGAGGCTAGTGCCAAGCCCTCTCCCCCGCCACGCCCGGCCACCCAACCGAATCTGCTCCGTGACCTGAACCGGACGCTCAGCCGGTTTCCCGGCCAAAAGCCCGCGCCATGAGCCCGCGCCATGAGCCCGCGCCATGAGCCCGCGCCAAAAGCCCGCGCCAAAAGCCCGCGCCGACGGTCAGCGCCGACAGCCGTCGAGGCCCCCGGACGCACGGAAGCCCCCGACGCCTGCCGGGGACTTCGGTGTCGAGTTGGTCAGCCGAGGGCCTTCGCGAGGTCGACGAAACCCTGCCACTGGGCGGGGCCGAAGGTCAGCGTGCCGGCTCAGCCGGGACGGCGGGCGGTTACCGCTGTGGCGTCCAGGTCGTCGTCGTGGCGGACGGTCGGCAGCAGTCCGGCCGCGCGGAACGCGTCGCAGAGCGTGTCCACCTGGGTGGTGCCGGCCTCCACCACCAGGTGGCCACCGGGGGCCAGCCAGTCGGCCGCGTCGGCACCCACCCGGCGCAGCACGGAGAGCCCGTCCGGGCCGCCGTCGAGCGCCACCGGGGCCTCGTGCAGTCGCGCCTCCGGCGGCATGAGCGCGACCGCGTCGGTCGGCACGTACGGGGCGTTGGCGACCACCAGGTCCAGCCGACCCCTCCACCGCGGGGGCAGCGGGGCGAAGAGGTCACCCTCGTACACCTCGACGTTCAGCCCGACGACGTTGCGGCGCGCGCATGCCACGGCCGCCGGGTCGATGTCGGCGGCGGCCAGCCAGCGCGGCGTGAGCCGATGCGCCAGCGCGACGGTGGTGGCCCCTGAACCGCAGCAGAGGTCGACCACGGCCGGCGCCGCGCCGGTCAGTTCGGCCGCCAGCTCCACCAGCAGGGCGGTCCGGGCACGGGGCACGAAGACGCCCCCGTCGACGGCGATCCGCAGGCCGCAGAACTCCGCCCAACCGAGCAGATACTCCAACGGTTCACCGGCCACCCGGCGGTCGGTCAGGTCGGCCAACGCCGCCGGGCTGTGCGCGGCGGCCAGCAGCAGCTCGGCCTCGTCCTCGGCGTAGACGCAACCGGCGGCCCGCAACCGGCCCACCAGAGCGGCCCGGTCGGAGTGGGAAGAAGGCGCCATCGGAGACGTCAGACCGCCCCGGCCACATCCAACGCGGCGGCGATGTCGGCCACCAGGTCCGCGGTGTCCTCCACGCCGCAGGAGAGTCGGACGAAGCCGGGAGCGGTGTCGTCGCCCCACTGCGCCCGCCGGTCCGCAGTGGTGTGCAGGCCGCCGAAGGAGGTCGCCGCCGCCACCAGCCGGGCGGCCTCGACGAATCGGCCCACCCGGTCGGCGTCGCCCAGGTCGAACGAGAGCACCCCCGGTATCCGGCGCATCTGCGCCGAGGCCACCGCGTACGCGGGGTCGTCCGGCCGCCCCGGCCACCGCAGGCCGGTCACGTCCGACCGGCCGGCGAGCAGGTCGACGATCGCGGCGGCGTTCGCGCTCTGCCGGGCCAGCCGCAGGTCGAGAGTGGCCAGCGACCGGTGGGCCAGCCAGGCGTCGAACGCGCCCGGCACCGCCCCGGTGGTGGTACGCCAGGTCGTCACCGCGTCGATCAGCTCGGTGGACCGGCTGGCCAGGTAGCCCAGCAGCAGGTCGGAGTGGCCGGTGAGCGCCTTCGTGCCGGAGGCGACCACCAGGTCGGCACCGAGATCCAGCGGGCGCTGACCGAGCGGGGTGGCAGTGGTGTTGTCCACAGCGAGCAGCGCGCCGGCGGCGTGCGCCCGCTCGGCCAGGGCCGCCACGTCGACCACGTCCAGGCCCGGGTTGGCGGGAGTCTCCACCAGCACCAGCCGGACGCCCTCGAACGACGGGTACGGCCCGACGGTCGGCACGAAGAGCACCCGGACGCCGATGGCCTCCAGCACTCCGGTGGCGAACGCCCGGACCGGGAAGTATCCGTCGGTGGGGAGCACCACTGTGTCCCCCGGACGCAGCAGGCTGAGCAGCAGGCCGGTGATGGCCGCCTGACCGGTCGCGAAGACCCGGCAGTCACCGCCCTCCAACTCGCCGACCGCCGCCTCCAGCAGCCGCCGGGTCGGGTTGTCGGGGCGACCGTAGCCGTTCGGCGACGCGCCCTGACCCTGGAACGGGTCGAGGTGGTACGGCGCGGCGAAGACCGGCCCGGGTAGGAACGGGTCCCCCGGTGCCGGTTCGGGCAGGCCGGCGCGTACGCAGCGGGTGCCGTCTCCCCACTCGGTCATCGGGTTCCTCACTCGTACGACTCGGGTTTCGCGGTGCGGCTCATCAGGGTCTCCACGGCGAGGCGCGGGTCCATCCCCTCGTGGCAGATCCGCTCCACGTGCTCGGTGATCGGCATCTCCACGCCGTGCGCCCGGGCCAGGTCGCGGATCGCCAGGCAGCTCTTCACGCCCTCGGCGGTCTGCCGGGTGGCGGCCTGGGCCTGCTCCAGCGTCTCGCCCCGGCCCAGGTGCTCGCCGAAGGTGCGGTTGCGGGCCAGCGGGGACGAGCAGGAGGCGACCAGGTCGCCCATGCCGGCGAGGCCGGCGAAGGTGATCGGGTCCGCGCCGAGCGCCACGCCCAGCCGGGCCGTCTCGGCCAGCCCACGGGTCATCAGCATGGCCCGGGTGTTGTCGCCGAACCCCATAGCGGTGGCGATGCCGTACGACAGGGCGATCACGTTCTTGACCGCCCCGCCCAGCTCACAGCCGATCACGTCGTCGTTGGTGTAGGGGCGCAGGTACGGCGTCCGGATGGACGACTGGACGAGCGTGGCGCGGGCGCTGTTCGTCCCGGCGACCACCGTCGCGGCGGGCTGCTCGGCGGCGATCTCCGGGGCCAGGTTCGGGCCGGACACGACGACCACCCGGTCCGCGGCGACCCCTGCGGTCTCCACGATGACTTCGCTCATCCGCTTGGTGGTGCCCAGCTCGATGCCCTTCATCAGCGACACCAGTGTGGAATCCGGGTGCAGGTGCCCGGCCCATTCGGCGAGGTTGCCGCGCAGGGTCTGCGACGGCACGGCCAGCACCACCACCTCGGCGCCGGTGATCGCCTCGGCGGCGTCGGCGGTGGCGGTGACGCGGGCCGGCAGCAGCAGGTCGGGCAGGTACTCCGGATTCCGGCGGTCGGCCCGGATGCTCTCGGCGACCGGCGCGCGGCGGGCCCACACCGTCACGTCCCGCCCCGCGTCGGCGAGGATCTTGGCGAACGCGGTGCCCCAGGAACCGGCACCGAGCACCGCGACGTGACCGCTCATGCCGCGTCATCCTGCTGCTCGCGGGCGACGGAGGACCGGGCCGGTCGCTCCCACAGTGGCGGCGGGGTACCGCCACGGACCTCGGCGAGCATGTCCCGCAGCCGCAACATGATGGTGTCCGTCATCTCCTCGAGGGTGGCCCGGGTCGGCTGGGCGTCCGCCCACCGGCTCAGGTCGATCGGCTCCCCGGCGGCAACGGTCACCGGGATCCGGGGGCGCAGGCTGACACGGGTCGTCCGCGGGTCGAAGATCCGTTCCGGCCCCCACATCACCACCGGTACGACCGGGGCGCCGGTGGCCAGGGCCAGCCGGGCCGCACCGGTCTTGGCCTTCATCGGCCAGAGCTCCGGCTGACGCGTGGTGGTGCCCTCAGGGTAGATCACGACCGCGCCGCCCTCGTCGAGCGCGGCGACCAGTGCGTCCAGCGAGCGGACGGCGTCGGTGCTGCCCCGCTCGACCGGGATCTGCCGGCACCGGTGCAGGATCCAGCCGACCACCGGCACCCGGAACACGCTGGCCTTGCCCAGGTACTGCGGCCAGCGCCCGGAGTCGTAGATGAAGTGCGCGGACACCAACGGGTCGGCGTGCGAGATGTGGTTCGCCACGACGATCACGCCGCCGTCGCCGTGGAGATGTTCCTGACCACGCCAGGTACGCCGGGTCCAGACGGTCATCACCGGCTTCACCAGCCCCACGGCGAACCGTTGCCAGAACCCCAGCCTCCGCCGTGCCACTGTGCCTCCTCGTCGCGCCCCAACCCCGCCGCGAAATCCCGCCCGCGACACCCGCAGCGGAAATCATGCCTGCTCGCCCCCGGTACGGCCAGCGAGGGGCCCGCCGTCCGGCTGGCAGGATTGCGGACGTGAGTCAGCCGAGGTGGGCCGTGGTGGTGCCGGTGAAGCAGCTTGCCGCGGCCAAGAGCCGGCTGCGGGGCGCGCTGCCCGGCGTACCCCATGAGGAGTTGGCGCTGGCCCTGGCGACCGACACGCTCCGCGCGGTGCTGGCCTGCCCGGCGGTCGCCGAGGCCCTGGTGGTGACCGACGATCCCCGGGTGGCGGCGGCGGCGCGGGCGGCCGGCGCGCGGGTGCTGCCGGACGAGCCACGCGCCGGCCTGAACGCCGCGTTCCGGCACGGAGCGGCCGGGGCCGCCGCCGGGTGGGTGGCCGGGATCACCGGGGACGTGCCGGCGCTACGCCCGGCCGAGCTGGCCGGCGCGCTGCTCGCGGCGCAGAACGGCCATCCCGCGGCACGCCGCTTCCTGCCGGACGCACCCGGCGGGGGCACGGTGCTGCTCACCGCCCCGCCTGGCGTGCCGTTGGATCCCCGCTTCGGGGTGGGGTCGGCGGTCGCGCACGCGGCGAGCGGGGCGCTGCCGCTCGACGGCGACTGGCCCAGCCTGCGCCGGGACGTGGACACCTCCGCGGACCTGGCCGCCGCCGCCCGGCTCGGGCTGGGGCCGCGCACGGCCGCGCTCGTGGCCGCCGCTCACCCCGCCCGCGCCGCGGGCTGAGCTAACCCTGCCGGCTCCGCCGGCTGAGCTAACCCTGCCGGCTCCGCCGGCTGAGCTCACCCGGCCGGCTCCGCGGGCTGAACCCCCGGGTGTACGGTGCCAGCATGCAGGGCACGGTGGCCAGCTACGATGCGGCGACGCGCAGCGGTGTCCTGCTGCTCGACGACGGCACCGAGATGCGCTTCCCCGCCCGGGCCTTCGACGCCTCCGGGCTGCGACTTCTCCGGCTCGGTCAGCGGGTTCGCATCGACACCGATCCCGACGGAGAGGTTGTCCGGGTGACATTGCCGACGATGATCTGACCCGGCGAGCCCAAGTTCATTTTGCGTTTACCGTAATCGGGTGATTATGAGCGGGTGAGCACCCCTCGCGAGCAACCGGTCCACCCGCCCACCACCGACCTCCGCAACGGCTCCCGCGCGCGCGGCACCGATGGACGCTTCCGCCCGTCCCGCGCCGAACGCGCCAGCGCCGCCCGCGCCGACACCCTCGCGGACGATCCCGGCGCCGCCTCCTCCGGGCTGGACGAGGTCATCGAACCCGCGCCGAAGATCGAGGCGGACGGCCCGGCCGCCGGTGACCTCCACCCGGTCCTGCCGACCGACCTGTCGGCGGGTGCCGGGCAGGGGGACGACGACGCGCCCCCCGCTCCGCCGCTGCCGGAGGACCGCTTCCTCAACCGGGAGCTGTCCTGGCTCGACTTCAACGCCCGCGTGCTCACCCTGGCCGAGGACCAGAACACACCGCTGCTGGAGCGGGCCAAGTTCCTGGCCATCTTCGCCAGCAACCTCGACGAGTTCTACATGGTGCGCATCGCCGGGCTGAAGCGGCGGCTCTCCGCCGGCCTGCCGGTGCGCGGCGGGGACCGACTGCCCCTGCGTACGCAGTTGGAGCTGATCGCCGAGCGGACCGCCGCGCTGGGCGCCCGGCACGCCGCCTGTTTCGTCGACGACGTGCTGCCCAAGCTCGCCGACGAACGCATCCGGATCCTGCGCTGGGCTGAGCTGGGCGACGGCGAGCGGGAACGGCTGCGCACCTACTTCCGGGAGCACATCTTCCCGGTGCTGACCCCGCTCGCGGTGGACCCGGCGCACCCGTTCCCGTACATCTCGGGGCGGTCGCTGAACCTGGCGGTGGCGGTTCGTGACCCCGACGGCGGTTCGGAGCTGTTCGCCCGGGTGAAGGTGCCCAACAACGTCCCCCGTTTCGTCCGGGTGGACCGGGACCAGCCGGGCGTCCGGATGCTGCCGGTGGAGGACCTGATCTCGGTGCACCTGGGGCAGCTGTTCAGTGGCATGCAGGTGGTCGAGTGCCACCTGTTCCGGGTCACCCGCAACGCCGAGGTGGAGGTCGACGAGGACCGCGACGAGGATCTGCTCCAGGCCCTGGAACGGGAGCTGGCCCGGCGGCGGTTCGGTCCCCCCGTCCGCCTGGAGGTCGCCGCGTCGATCTCCGACCACATGTTGGAGCTGCTCGTCCGCGAGCTGGACATGGACGACCAGGACGTCCTGCGGGTGCCCGGCCTGCTGGACCTGTCCGCGCTGTGGCAGGTCTACGGCGAGGCGGACCGGCCGGACCTGAAGGACCCGCCGTTCGTGCCGGCCACCCATCCCCGGCTCGCCGAGGGTGAGGTGCCGCGCAGCGTCTTCGCCACCCTGCGCGACGGGGACATCCTGGTGCACCACCCGTACCACTCGTTCGCCACAAGCGTGCAGCGCTTCATCGAGCAGGCCGCCGCCGACCCGAACGTGCTGGCCATCAAGCAGACCCTCTACCGGACCAGCGGCGACTCCCCGATCGTCGACGCGCTGGTCGACGCGGCCGCCGCCGGCAAGCAGGTGGTGGTGCTGGTGGAGGTGAAGGCCCGCTTCGACGAGGTGGCAAACATCGGCTGGGCCCGCACGTTGGAACGCGCCGGCTGCCACGTGGTGTACGGCCTGGTCGGCTTGAAGACGCACTGCAAGACCGCGCTGGTGGTGCGGCAGGAGGGCAACCAGATCCGTCGCTACTGCCACATCGGCACCGGCAACTACCACCCGAAGACGGCCCGCCTGTATGAGGACTTCGGCATGCTCACCGCCGACCCGGAGGTCGGCGCGGACCTCACCGACCTGTTCAACGTGCTCACCGGGTACAGCCGACAGACCGCGTACCGGCGCTTGC
The DNA here is from genome assembly GCF_018070365.1 of Micromonospora sp. D93. NCBI lineage: Bacteria > Bacillati > Actinomycetota > Actinomycetes > Micromonosporales > Micromonosporaceae > Micromonospora > Micromonospora sp. D93. The sequence goes on from NZ_JAGPXW010000005.1 coordinate 114,376, forward strand.
TCGTCGCACCGCAGGGCATCCGCAGCGGGCTCATCGAGCGGATCGAACGGGAGATCTCGCACGTCCGCCTGGGCATGCCCGGCCTGGTCCAGTTCAAGGTCAACTCGCTGGTCGACGAGGGGGTGACCGACGCGCTGTACCGCGCCTCCCAGGCCGGCGTACACGTCGACCTGCTCATCCGGGGCATGTGCACGCTGCGCCCCGGGGTGCCGGGGCTGTCGGAGAACATCCGGGTCCGCTCGATCCTCGGCCGGTTCCTGGAACACTCCCGGGTCTTCCGGTTCGGCAACAACGGTGAGGCCGAGTTCTGGATGGGCTCGGCCGACCTCATGCACCGCAACCTGGACCGTCGGGTCGAGGCGCTGGTGCAGGTGAGCGACCCGATCGCCCGCGCCGAGCTGGATGAGGTGCTCACCGCCGCGATGAGCCCCGAAGTGGACGCGTTCGAGCTGGCCGGAGACGGCACGTGGACCCGGCGTACCGGCGATGACGACGCCGTCCGGGCGCATCTGCAGGAACTGCTGCTGCGCCGCGTCGGTGGCACGGCCAGCTGACCGCCCAGCGCATAGGCTGAGCTGATGGTCGAGGAGGAGCAGAAGTACGAGGTGGACGACGCCTACGTGCTGCCGGACCTGGCCGGCACGGCTCCGGCCGGCGGTCGGGTCCGGGCGCTGCCACCGGTGACGCTTGTCGCCCGCTACCTCGACACTGTCGACCTGCGGCTGGCCCGCGCCGGTGCCTCGCTGCGCCACCGCCGGGGTGACGAGCTGCCCTGGACTGTGAAACTCCCGACCGGGACACCGGGCGTCCGGCACGAGATCTCCCGGGCCGGGCCGAAGGGGCAGCCGCCACCGGAGCTCGTGGAGTTGGTCACCGCTCTGCACCGGGGAGCGCCGCTCACCCCGGTGACTGTGGTGCGGACGGTGCGGCACGCGTACGAGGTGTGTGACCCGGCCGGCACGGTGCTCGCCGAGGTGGTGGACGACCGGGTGACAGTGCTCGACGACGCCGGCACCACCACCGACACGTTCCGCGAGGTGGAGGTGGAGCTGAAGGCCGGCGACCGGAAGCTGCTCGACCGGGTCGGCGGTGTGCTGCGCGAGGCTGGCGCCCAGGGCGGGTCGTTCACGCCGAAGCACGTACGGGCGCTCGGCGCCACGGCGCAGGCCGATCCGGACCTGGTCGCGCCGGCCGGGCTGGCCGCCGAGCCGAGCGCCGGTGACGTGGTGACCGAGGCGGTACGCAAGGAGATCCGCCGACTGTTGGCGCATGACCCGCTGGTCCGGCTGCGCGCCCCGGCGGCCGGTGGCGACACCGCAGTGCATCAGATGCGGGTGGCCTGTCGACGCCTGCGCAGTGATCTGCGCACCTTCAAACCGTTGCTGCGCAAGACCTGGTCCCGCCCGCTGCGTACCGAGCTTGGCTGGTTGGCAGGTGTTCTCGGCGCGGCCCGCGACGCCGAGGTGCTGCGCGCGCGGCTGCGCCGTACCGCCGACGCCGATCCGCTGAGCCCGCTCGACCAGAGCGCGGTGAACCGGCTCGACGAGGTGCTCGCCGACCGGCAGCGGCAGGCGCTCACCGCCATCGACGAGACGCTGCGCTCCGCGCGTTACGTTGCCCTGGTGGACTCCCTGGTGCTGGCCGCCCGCGCGCCCCGACTCACCCGCCGAGCGGCCGCTCCCGCCGCGCAGGCGCTACCCGCGCTGGTGGCGCGCCCCTGGCGGCGATTGACCGGGCCGGACGGCGTCGAGGGGCTCGACGCGCAGTCGCCGGACGACCGCTGGCACGCCGTTCGCAAGGAGGGCAAGCAGGCCCGGTACGCGGTAAACGCGGTGGCCCCGACGGTCGGCAAGGGCGCGCGCCGGCTGTCCCGCGCCCTCGCCCGTGTGCAGGACGTGCTCGGCGAGCACCAGGACGCGGCGGTGGCGGCGGACACCTGGCTGCAGATCGCCACCGAGCGGCCGGAAGACCACGAGCTGGCGGTCACCGCCGGGCGGCTGGCCGAGCGGGAACGCCTGTCGGTACGCCGGATGCGGGGTCTCTTCCCGGCCGCCTGGCACCGGGCCACCCGGCGACGGCGAACCAGTTGGCTGCCGTGACCGGCATCCGGGCGGCGGGCGGGGTGGCCTGGCGGCCGACCCACGACGGCGTACGCGTCTGCGTGGTGCACCGCCCCCGCTACGGCGACTGGACGCTGCCGAAGGGCAAGCTGGAACCGGGCGAGCACGCGCTGGCCGCGGCGGTCCGTGAGGTGGCCGAGGAGGCCGATGTGCGGGGCGTGCCGCAGGTGCGGCTGCCGTCGGTGCGGTACCGCAGCGAGGGGCAGCCCAAGCTTGTCGACTACTGGTCGATGCTCGCGGTGGCCAGCGGCGGTTTCCAACCGGGCACCGAGGTGGACGACATCCGCTGGCTAGCGGTCGACGACGCGATCCGGTTGGTGAGCTACTCCCATGACGCCGACGTGTTGGGGGCGTTCGCCGTGTTGCCGTCGGTGACGGCGACGGTCGCGCTGGTGCGGCACGCGCACGCCGGCAAGCGGGCCACCTGGTCCGGCCCGGACGTCGGGCGACCCCTGGACGCCGAGGGGTGGGCCCAGGCGAGCGCGCTGGCCGGGCTGATCGCCCTGATCCGACCGGCCCGGCTGGTGTCGGCGTCGCCGCGACGGTGCGTGCAGACCCTCGACCCGGCCGCCGTGTTGCTCGACCTGCCGATCGAGGTCTGCGGCGACCTGGACGAGCCACAACCCGGCCAGCAGAGCGACGAGCAGATCCTGGCCACCGCCGCCCGGCTGCTGGAGCTGGCCGGCACTGGCGGGCAGGCGGCGGTGTGCAGCCAGGGCAAGGTCCTGCCGGGTGCCCTGGAGCGGCTGACCGGCCGCACCGACGAGGACTTCACCACGCCGAAGGGCGGCGGCTGGCTGCTCGCCTTCGCCGCCGACCGGCTGCTGGCCGCCGATCGCCTGTAGGGCCCGCGGCCGCGTTCGCCCCGGGCCACTTGGTCAGCGGGGCGGCAGGGTCACTGTCACCGCGACCGGCAGGTGGTCGCTGGCCGTGCTGCGCGGCGCGACCGGATCACTCGGGGCCAGGCCGGGCGAGACGAAGATGTGGTCGATCTGCTGGCGCGGGTCGTCCGCCGGGCTGGTCGCCAGCGGTCGGGCGGCGGCCAACGCGTCGACAAGTCCCGCGTCGACGAACTCCGTGAACGCCTCGTCGCCCGGCTCGGTGTTCAGGTCACCCGCCACCACCAACGGCCGACCGGCCGCGTACCGGATGGCGAAGTCGGCGACCGCGCGGGCCTGGACCACCGGGCCCCTGCCGGGTGGCGGCTGCAGATGGGTGCTGACCACCGCGGTACGGACACCGTCGCCGAGGTCCAGCGTGACGGCGAGCGCCTGCGCACCGGTGGGCGCGCCGACGGCGGCCAGCGGCAGGGTCCGCGGATCGCGCACCGGCCAACGGCTGAGCACCGCGTCACCCCAGACGGGGTCGGCCGCCGGCCCGAAGACGTACGGCATACCGAGCCGGTCGGCGAGCAGGTCCAGAGTGTCGTGGCCGCCGTTCAGCAGCCACGCCCGGTCCACCTCGCTGAGCAGCACCACGTCGGGCCGTTGCCGGACGACGACCTCGGCGAGGCCGGTCAGGTCGAACCGGCCGTCCAGCCCGAAACCCATCCGGATGTTGTACGCCACCACTGTCAACCGCTCCGGCGGGCCGTCCCGGTTGCTGGCGACCGGCACCTCGTCGGCGAGCACCGGTGCCAGCAGGGCCAGCGCGGTGACCGCGGCGGCGGCCCGGAGCGGCGGGAACGGCCCGGCGAGCCGGTGGACGACGGGACGGGCGGTGAACGCCACGGCGGCGACCAGCACGGCCACCACCACGGGCACCGGGGCGTTGGGATAGCCGAGGTCGTAGGCCGAGTAGTAGCCGACCGCCCCCAGCGCGAAGACGAGCATGCCGGCGGCGACCGCGTACCCCCGCCGCGAGGCGCTGGCGCCCCCACCGGTGCTGACGTTCGCGAGGCCGTCGTCGGTGCTGGCGTCGTCGGTGAGGGCGAGGCAGGCGCCGAGGCCGACCGCGGCGAGGAGGATGGCGGGGAGGAGCAGGTCGCCCCGGTCGAGGGCAAACAGCACGGCGCCGCCGAGCAGCGCCACCGGGCCGTACGCTCGGGCCCACCCGGGCGGCGGCCGGGTCAACGCGGCGCACAGGAACCCGGCGACCGCCACCGGCACCGGCGCCAGGCCGAACAGCGGCGAACGGGCCACGCCATCTCCGGCGACCAGGTACGACATCCCGGTCCGGGCCAGCGCCGGAGAGAGCGCCACCATTCCGGCCAGCAGCAGCGCGGGCCCGGCCAGCAGCCAGGCTCGGCCACCACCAGCGCCGGCCGGGGCGTCAGCGGGGCCAGCAGGGGCGTCAGCGGGGCCAGCGAGGGCGCCACCTGCGCCGCCGCGCCGGCCGGGTTGCGCCGTGCCGGCCAGGAACACCGCCACCGCGACGGCGCTGAGCAGCCAGGCCACCCAGTCACCCCGCCAGACCAGGTCGGCGGTGTCCAGCACCGCGTGCACTGCCGCGTTGGCCGCGAACCCCAACGCCAGCCCCGGGACCGGCCGGTCGGTGTCGGCGGCGACGCCGACAAGCCAGACCAGCCCGGCGAGCAACCCGGCGGTGGCCACCCAGAGTTGCGTACGCCCGCCGGGTGCGGCGGTGAGCGTGAGCCGGGCGACGGCGAGCGCGACAGCGGCGGCGACGGTGACCGGGCGCGCTCCGACGCGGCGGACCACGGCGGGTGCGCCCAGCGCGAGCACGAACCAGCCGAGGGCGAACGCCCCCATCAGCTCGGCGGGGGTGGACGCCGCCTGACCGAAGATGGTGATGATGCCGGGCAGCCAGACCCGCAGCACGTCGATGAGGAGGAGCACCCCCAGCGCGAGCGTCCCGGTGGTGAGCTGGCGGTAGCGCACCGGCGCCCCATTTCCCGTCGACGGGCCGGCCCAGGGGTGGCCGGCACGGCGATTCTGCGCGAGCGAGGCAACCGGGTCAACGGCCCCCGTATGCCGAAAGACGGTCTCGGTACGCCGCAAGGGCGCCCACCCACGGGTGGACGCCCTTGCGGAGCCGGTCGGTCAGCGCTTGCTGGCCGCCTTCTTGGCCGGAGCCTTCTTCGCCGGCGCCTTCTTGGCCGCCGTGCTCTTGCTCGCCGACGCGGTGGTCTTCTTCGCCGCGGTCGACCGGGTCGCCGCGGTGGTCTTCTTCGCCGCGGTCGTCTTCTTGCTGGCGGCCGTCTTGGTCGCCGTGGTGCTCTTGCTCGCCTTGGCCGGGGCGGTCTTCTTGCTGGCGGCCGTCTTCGTCGCCGTGGCGGTCTTGCTGGCCTTGGCCGGGGCGGTCTTCTTGCTGGCCGCCTTGGCCGTGGTGGCCTTGGCGCCCGTGGCCTTCGCGCTGGCCGCCTTCGTGCCCGCCGCCTTGGCCGTGGCGGTGCTGGTGGCGGTCTTCTTCGCCGCCACCGTGGCCTTCGGCACCTTGCCGCTGGCCACCATCTCCTTGAACCCGGCGCCGGGGCGGAAGGTCGGGACTGACGTCTTCTTGACCTTCACCGCCTCGCCGGTACGCGGGTTGCGCGCTGTTCGCGCGCCACGCACACGCTTTTCGAATGCTCCGAATCCGGTGATCGCCACCTTCTCGCCCTTGGTGACCGCCGCCTGGACCTCGGTGAGGACCGCGTCGAGCGCGGCCGTCGCCATCTTCCGGTCCCCCAGGCGAACAGCGAGCGCCTCGATGAGCTCGGCCTTGTTCACGACTTCCTCCCGATTGTGCAACTGACTCGTCGCGAGCCATTCTGCGCGCACGGTATGCCCTGTGCTGCCGGGACACAAACATTCGGTAGAAAAAAGCCCTTGTGTCGTAACGGATTCACCCCCACCGGATGGACCGATGGGGGTGAAATCCGCTGTGCGAGCGGCCTAACGGCTATGCGACGGCGGGCAGGAACGGCAGTCGGCGCGCCTCGTAGGAGTCGATGTCGGCGACGTGCCGGAGGGTGAGTCCAATGTCGTCGAGGCCCTCCAGGAGGCGCCAACGGCTGAAGTCGTCCAGCGGGAACGACCAGCTCGCGTCCCCCGCCCGGAGCTGCCGGGAGGTCAGGTCGACGGTCACCGGAGTGGTCGGATCGGCCTCGACCAGGTCCCACAACTCTTCGACGGCTTTCAATTCCAACTCGACCGGCAACAGACCTTCCTTGAGGGCGTTGCCACGGAAGATGTCACCGAAGCGCGGGGCCACCACCGCGCGGAAGCCCCAGTCCCGGAGCGCCCAGACGGCGTGCTCCCGCGAGGAGCCGGTGCCGAACTCCGGGCCGGCGATGAGGATCGACGCCCCGGAATAGTTTTCATCGTTGAGCACGAATGCCGGATCTTCCCGCCAAGCGCTGAACAGCCCGTCGGCGAAACCCGTCCGGGTCACCCGCTTGAGGTACACGGCGGGGATGATCTGATCGGTGTCCACGTTGGACCGGCGCAGCGGCACGGCGGTGCCGGTGTGGGTGGTGAACTTGTCCATCTCGTCGGTCCCTTCTACAGGTCGGCGGGTGCGGCCAGCCGGCCGACCACTGCGGTGGCGGCGGCCACCGGCGGGGAGACCAGGTGGGTACGCCCACCCCGGCCCTGCCGGCCCTCGAAGTTGCGGTTCGAGGTGGAGGCGGAGCGCTCACCCGGCTTCAGCGTGTCCGGGTTCATCCCCAGACACATGGAGCAGCCGGCGAACCGCCACTCGGCCCCGGCGTCGGCGAAGACCTTGTCCAGCCCCTCGGCCTCGGCGGCCTCGCGCACCGCGGCGGAACCCGGCACCACGAGCATCCGGACGCCGTCGGCGACCCGGTGGCCGCGCAGCACGTCGGCGGCGGCCCGCAGGTCCTCCAGTCGGCCGTTGGTGCAGGACCCCACGAAGACCACGTCGATGGGCAGCTCCCGCAGCGGGGTGCCGGGACGCAGGTCCATGTATTCCAGGGCCCGACGGGCGGCGGAGCGCTCCGAGTCGGTGGTGAACTCCTCCGGGTCCGGCACCGGGGCGCTCAGCGGGGCGCCCTGGCCGGGGTTGGTGCCCCAGGTGACGAACGGGGTGATCTGGCTGGCGTCCAGGGTCACCTCGGCGTCGAAGCGCGCGCCCTCGTCGGTGGGCAGCGTCCGCCACCACGCCACCGCCGCGTCCCAGTCCGCGCCCTGCGGCGCGTTCGGTCGACCCTTGAGGTACGCGAAGGTGGTCTCGTCCGGCGCGATCATGCCGGCCTTGGCGCCCCACTCGATGGACATGTTGGCGATGGTCATCCGCCCCTCCATGGAGAGGGCACGGATCGCCTCGCCTCGGTACTCGACGATGTGCCCGCGACCCCCACCCGTGCCGACCTGCGTGATCAGCGCGAGCACCAGGTCCTTGGCGGTCACGCCGGGCGCGAGGCGGCCGGTGACGTTGACTGCCATCGTCTTCGGCCGGCTCTGCGGCAGCGTCTGGGTGGCCAGGACGTGCTCCACCTCGCTGGTGCCGATGCCGAAGGCGAGCGCGCCGAAGGCGCCGTGGGTGGCGGTGTGCGAGTCGCCACAGACGATCGTCAGGCCCGGCTGGGTGAGACCGAGCTGCGGGCCGATCACGTGCACGATGCCCTGGTTGTCGTCGCCGAGCGGGTGCAGTCGCACCCCGAACTCGGCGCAGTTGCGGCGCAACGTCTCGATCTGCGTACGCGACGTCGGGTCCGCGATGGTGAGCAGGTCACCACGGCGGAGGCGGAACGCCGGGTCCGCGTACCCGGTCGGGGTGTTGTGGTCCTCGGTCGCGAGGGTCAGGTCGGTACGACGCACCCGGCGCCCGGCGAGCCGCAGCCCGTCGAACGCCTGCGGGCTGGTCACCTCGTGCAGCAGGTGCAGGTCGATGAAGAGCAGGTCCGGCTCACCAGCGGCGGACCGTACGACGTGCGCGTCCCAGACCTTCTCGGCCAGGGTCCTCGGCTCAGGAGTGACTCCCACCATCTGGACATCCTAAATTCTGGGAGGTAAGTTTCGGCTTGTGGGACACAGTATGAGCGGTGTCGGCGTTCTCGACAAGGCGGTGGTCATCCTGGCCGCCTGCGTCGACGGCGCCAGCCTGGCCGAACTCGTTGAACGCACCAAGCTGCCCCGGGCCACCGCACATCGCCTGGCCCAGGCCCTGGAGATCCACCGGATGCTGGTCCGGGACACCCAGGGCAGATGGCGGCCCGGCCCCCGTCTGGGCGAGTTGGCCAACGCCGCACCGGACGTTCTGCTGACCGCCGCCGAGCCACTGCTGGCCGCGCTGCGCGACGCCACAGGTGAGAGCGCGCAGCTCTACCTGCGCCGCGCCGACGAGCGGATCTGCGTGGCCGCGGCGGAGCGCGCCAGCGGCCTACGGGACACCGTTCCGATCGGCTCGGTGCTGCCGATGACGGCCGGCTCCGCGGCCCAGATCCTGCTCGCCTGGGAACCGCCGGAGGCGGTGATGCCGCTGCTGCCGCGTAGCAAGTTCACCGGCCGCACCCTCGCCGAGGTACGCCGCCGCGGCTGGGCGCAGAGCGTCGCCGAGCGGGAGGCCGGTGTGGCGAGCGTCTCCGCCCCGATCCGCGACCGCACGGGCCGGGTGATCGCCTCGGTCAGCATCTCCGGCCCGATCGAGCGCCTGGGTCGCCGCCCCGGCGAACGCCACGCGATGGCCGTAGTAAGAGCCGGCCAACGCCTATCCGGCCTCTAACTCGAAAATCGAACCGTGCGTAGACACGCGGCAGCATCCCGCGTCGCGAAGCGGCGTGGGATGGGTTGTGGTGTGGCTGTTAGGCGGCGAGGTCGAGGGTGACGCGGTAGCCGAGGGCTTCGAGTTGGTGGATGTGGTTGCGTTTGCGGCGTTCGGTGTCGGTGCGGCTGAGGTAGAAATCGGCGCCGAGGTCACGGAACCCGGCTGCGGGGTCGGACAGCAGGTGCCAGATGATCGTCAGGATCGAGCGGCCGACTGCGACGATCGCGCGTTTGGCGCCGCGTCGTCGGGCGATGCGCCGGTAGCGTTCGCCGAGGAACGTGTTGGTGCGGGCGGCGGAGACCGCGATCTGTCCGAGGACGCGGGCGAGGTAGCGGTTGCCGTGCCCGGTTGATCCGTTGCCTTTGCGGCGGCCGGCTGATTCCTTGACGCCGGGGGCGAACTTGGCCCAGCCGGCCAGGTGGGCGGGGGTGGGGAAGCGGGTCATGTCCACGCCGATCTCGGCGATGATCGTGGCAGCGGCGGCCGAGCCGATCCCGGGGATCTCACGTAGTCGGGCCGCCGCGGGGGCGAAAGGGGCCAGGTGCGCCTCGATCCGGGCGTCGACCTCGCGGATGTCGGCCTCGATCTGTTCGATCCGGGTGATCATCTTGCCCAGCAGGAACGCGTGATGATCCGTGAAGTGCCCGGTCAACGCCTCCCGCAGGTCGGGGATCTTGCGGCGCAGGCTGGAACGGGCCAGCTCGGCCAGGGTGTGTGGGTCACGCTGCCCGGCGATCAGCGCGGCCATCATCGCCCGCCCGGAGGTGCCGAACAGGTCGCTGACCACGACCGACAGTTTGATCTGCGCGTCTTCGAGCAGCTTCTCCGCCCGGTTGCGTTCCGCGCCGGCCTCGGCGATCAGATCAACCCGGTAGCGGGTCAGATCCCGCAGCATCCGGATCGGCGCGGGTGGCACGAAACTCGGCCGGATCATCTGCCGCTCGGCGACCTTGCACAACCACACCGCGTCCAGCTTGTCGGTCTTCGGCCGCCCCGGCAGATGCTTCACGTCACGGGCGTTGACCAGCCACACCTCGAACCCATGCGCCTCGAGGAGGTAGAACACCGGCTTCCAGTAGTCGCTGGTCGCCTCCATCACCACCCGGGTCACCCCCAGCACGGCCAGCCGCTGCGCCAACCCGGTCAGCGAACGGGTCATCGTCGGGTAGGTCCGCACCTCCTGCAGCCGCCGTCCCGGATTCGCCTCGTCCGGCACCCGCGCGCAACACACCAACGACGCCTTACCGATATCCAACCCCGCCACACGCGTGATGATCTGCTCTTCATCCTGGGCCTGTTCCAACAACCGAACCCCTCCCCACCAGCGCGAACATCAGGGCGGTCGCTCGCGGCAGCCACAGAACGGGTGAATCTAACTCGCGTGCTCGCAGCAACAGTGAAGGGCCCATAACGCGGCTACCAGCGTCCGACTAACCCACGACCTCACACGGACCAAGGAGATACGACGTCAGCGAGCGACCACCACGATTTTCAGCCCGGAACGGGCCGCATCGCCAGAGGCGACAGGGACTAACCCCACCCCCACTCCCCCTCCTCCCACCCCTTGGCCGCGTTGATCATGGGGTTAGCGACACCGGCATCGGCGTGTCGTGACGCTAACCTCATGATCAACCGAAGGAGAGGGCAGTCGGGGTGGGGGGACGAGAAAGGCTCATCTCGCTTGGCGAGATGAGCCTTTGGTTGTAGCCCCGACCGGATTCGAACCGGCGCTACCGCCTTGAGAGGGCGGCGTCCTGGGCCACTAGACGACGGGGCCAGAACTTTTCCGTTCACCACCCTCGCGGGCGGTACGACTGTAGTCTAGCGGCACCGTACCCGGGCACGAGCGCGGGGTGCGGGCTCGCCTTCGGAGCTGGCGGCGGGCCGGAACGAGACCCGGCGGTGGACACGAAACAGCCCGCCTCACCAGGGTGAGACGGGCTGTGCACAATGTAGCCCCGACCGGATTCGAACCGGCGCTACCGCCTTGAGAGGGCGGCGTCCTGGGCCACTAGACGACGGGGCCAGAACAACTTTCGCTCCCCCACCTTGGCGGCGGAGGAGCTGCACTCTACCGAAGACCGCTCTCCGCCCCCGGAGGGGCGGAGTCGAACTCCGTCAGAATCCAGCGTCTGGAAATTCTCGCGAACTCCAGCAGCGCTGGGGTACCAGGACTCGAACCTAGACTAACTGAACCAGAATCAGTCGGGCTGCCAATTACCCCATACCCCATTGGCCCCTTGCGGCGCCGGGAGTGAACTTTACCCTCCCGGTGCCGAGAGGCCAAATCCGATCCCCCCGAACCACCCGTGAGCTGCGGAAACAGGGGCATCAGACGGATCAGGCGACGGGAACCACCGGGTTGGTGAGCTCGCCGATGCCGTCGATCCGCACGGTGACCGTATCCCCCTCGACAAGCGGGCTAACCCCGGCCGGAGTGCCGGTGAGAACGACGTCGCCGGGCAGCAGAGTCATCACGTGCGAGATGTACGAGACCAGGCCCGGCACGTCGAAGACCATGTCCTTCGTCCGGCCGAGTTGGCGTACCTCCATCTCCTCCGGGTTGCGACCCACCTCACACCTGATCTCCAGGTCGGAGACGTCCAGCCCGGTGGTGATCCACGGGCCGATCGGGCAGAACGAGTCGAAGCCCTTGGCCCGGGTCCACTGCGCGTCCGAACGCTGGAGGTCCCGAGCGGTGACGTCGTTGGCGCAGGTGTAGCCGAAGATGGCGCGTTCGGCGGCGGCCCGGTCGGCGCGACGGGCACCCGGCGCCCCGATCACGACAGCCAACTCGGCCTCGTGCTCGACCTGCTTGGAGAAGATCGGCAGGCGGATGGCGTCCCGGGGGCCGATCACCGAGGTGGACGGCTTGAGGAAGAGCAGCGGCTCCTTGGGCACGTCGTTGCCGAGCTCGGCGGCGTGGTCGGCGTAGTTGCGACCGACACACACGACCTTGCTGGGCAGGATCGGCGAGAGTAGCCGAACGTCGGAAAGGGCCCACCGGGCCCCACTGAAGGAGAGTTTGCCGAACGGGTGGCCCTCGATCTCGGCGATGGTCAGGCCCTGCGGCCCGGCCTCCGGTTCGCCTTCGACGGCACCGAACGACATTCCCTTGGCATGGGCGAAACGAGCGATACGCACCCGGCCAATCTAGCCCCGCGGGCACCCCAACCGGCCAGGACCGGCGGTCGGGTGTGCTCAACCCGTCAGCGCGCGGCACCCTATCGGAGCTGGAGGTGACCGGGGCGGGCTTCCCGACTTCGTACCCGCACGGAGGCTGCTCGCCCCTAGCGTCGGCTCCGGAGGTTCGTTCGTATGCCTGCATCGACACGACACCACAGAGCCCTCGCAGTGTTCGTGCACTGCCTCGGCATCCTCGCCGCCGTGCCGGCCCTGCCGACGGCGGCTCCGGAGGCGGCGGCCGCGCCACGACCAGCGGCCGCCACACCACGACCAACAGCCGCCACACCAGAAGCGGTGGCCACCCGGTCACCGGTGGCGATGGTCGCCCGGGTGACCGAGCCCACCCCGCCCTCGGCGCCACCGGCGCTGGCACCGCCCACCCGGGCACCGGCGTCGGCGCCCCCGCAACAGGTCACGGTGGCGGTCGCGACGGAGAGCAGCCCGGCACCGAGGTACCGGATCCAGGTGCGCAACGTCAGCAATTCGCCGCTGGAGACCACAGTGCGTCAGGAACTGCCGCCCGGCTCGTCGACGACCGCGATCAGCGGTGGTGGCCGGTCCACGCCGGCCGGCGGATCGACCACCGAGGTGACCTGGCGGCTGCGGCTGCCCGCGCACAGCACGACCACGCTGGGCACCGCGCTCGCCGCGACCGCGCCGGGCCGGCCGTTGACCGCGCCGACCTGCGCGTTCACCAGTGACGGCAGTCGGCCGTACGACTGCGCCACGGCCACCTGGCAGGCGGCAGCCGCACCGGCGGCCGAGGTGACCGAGGCGCCGCCGTGGCGCCGCTACCCGGTGCTGCTCGCCGGACTGGCGGTCCTGCTGCTGATCAGTGCCGCCCTGGTGTGGGTGTGGCGGCGTCGGCGCGGGCGTCGGGTGACGGCTGCCGCACTGTCCACCGGCGGCGGATCCGGGGGTGACCGCGGGACGATCTATCCGCGACCGGCAGCCCCGAGCCCGGTGCGCCGTCGGCGTACCCCGCCGGTCTGGATGTTGGTGGGCGCCGCCGTCGTGGTGCTGGCCGGCGTGGTCGGCACCGCGGGTTGGACGGCGACCCGGCAGGTCGCGGCGATCGACACGCAGAAGCAGCCCACCAGCGGCGCGTGGACGGGCACCGGGGTCAACGGGCCGCTGGGCGTGCCGCTGCGCGAGTCGGCGTTCGAGTTCACCGTGTACCGGATGACCTGCGGCGCGCCCGGCACCGCCGGGAAGACCGCCGGCGGCGGTGCCGCACCGGCGAACGGTCGACGCTGCGAGGCCACCGTGGGTGTGCGCAACGTCACCGGCGACCACCAGCCCTGGCACAGTGAGCTGCAACGGGCGTACCTGCCCGGCGGGCGTTGGGTGAGCACCGACGAGTCGGCCACCCGGACGGCGAACCTGGGACGGGACGTCTTCGCCGACCCGATGGCGGCGGGCACCCGGATGGTGCTCCCGCTGGTCTTCACCGTCGACGGGCGGGACCCGCCCCAGCATCTGGAGTTGCGCAGCGGGGTGTTCTCCGCCGGCGTGCGGGTGCAGATGCCCTGACCTGTGTTCCGGGCGGCGGTCGTACCCTGGGTGCGTGACCGCCGCCCTCGCCCCCGCCGTCCTCGACGTGGCGCAGTGGCAGGCCCGCCGGCGGGCCCACGAGGAGCGGGTGGATGTCTGGCTGACGCCGCACCTGGCCCGGCGGCGACGCGGCGAGCGGCATCCGGTGGCCGACTTCCTGTTCACCTACTACTCGCACCGCCCGGCCCAGCTGCGTCGCTGGCATCCGGGGCCCGGGGTCGAGCTGCGCGACGCCGATCCGGCCGAGTTCGGCCGCGACTACCGCGCCGGCACCGCCGGGGTCACCCTCGACACCGATGGGGTACGCGCGCGGCGCGCCGAGTCGATCACCTGGATCCGCTCCCTGTTGACGGCGACGCGTGGACGGGCGCCGCACTTCGGCTGCTTCGGGATGCACGAGTGGGCGATGGTCTACCGGCAGACCCGGGAGGAGTTGCGGCACAACGCCTGGCCGCTGCGGCTGAGCGCGGAGCGCACCGCCGCGGTCGTCGAGGAGCGGGGCGTGCGGTGCAGCCACTTTGACGCGTTCCGGTTCTTCACACCGCCGGCCCGCCCGTTGAACCTGCTCACCCCGACCCGGGAGACGCAGCACGCGCACGAGCAGCCGGGCTGCCTACACGCCAACATGGATCTGTACAAGTGGGCGTACAAGCTGTCGCCGTTGGTCTCCTCGGAGCTGGTGGCCGACGCGTTCGACCTGGCCCGGGACATCCGCACTCTGGACATGCGGGCCAGCCCGTACGACCTGGCGGCACTCGGCTACCCGCCGGTGCGGGTGGAGACTCCGGACGGCCGGGCGGAGTACGCGGCGGCGCAGCGCGCGTTCGCCGAGCGGGCCGCGATGCTGCGCGACCGGCTACTCGCCGCCGTCCCCGCCTAGGGTCTAGTCGTCGTCGGCGCGGCGGTCCCGCTTGCGCTGCGACTGACGTTTCTTCTCGGCCAGCCGGCGTTCCTTGGCCCCACGGGACGGGCGGGTCGCTCGGCGGGTCGGCGGTGGGGGCGCGGCGGCCTCCCGCAGCAGGGCGGTCATCCGCGCCCGGGCCGCCTCCCGGTTGGCCAACTGGGCCCGGTGCTCGCTGGCGGCGATCGTCAGCACCCCGTCGACGAGGCGGTTGGCCAGCCGAGCCAGCGCCCGCGGCCGCAGCCAATCGGGCACTGCCGGCGAGTTGGCCAGGTCGTAGCTCAGCTCGACGCGGGAGTCCGCGGTGTTCACACCCTGCCCGCCCGGCCCCGACGATCGGGAGAAACGCTCCCGCAGCTCTCCGGCGGGGACGACCCACCGGTCGGTCACCCGCAGTCCGTCGTCCACGCCCCGAGGCTAACCCGCGACGACCCGCCAGGGGTTATCGGTTCGGAGGCTGGCTCTGGGTCGGTGACTGGCTGGGCGCCGGCCCGGCGGTCTCCTCGTCGGAGCCGACCGCCGCGTACGCGACCGCGCCGAAGAGCAGCAGCCCGATCACCGCGGCCTTCACGGCGACCCCACGGATCAGCGACCAGGCGCCCCGGCGGGCGCCTGGCACCGACTTCTTGACGGTCTGGTAATCGTTCCACCCGCGTCGTGCCCGGGCGTACGCCGACCCCACTGCACATCCGATGACCAGGCCCACCAGCAGGAGGACCGTGAGAAGAGGACGCTCCACCTCCGCCAGTATCCATACCGAGCGTAATATTTCCATGGTCCGATGCCGTCCGGCCGGATATCTGACAGTGGTAGCCCTCTACGAGGGCGTTCGGGCAGCTCAGCCGCCCTTGCCGATGATCGTGTCGGCGGTCTGCTGCACCTGGTCGATCGGGATGGCGAACCCGATGCCGATCGATCCGTTTCCATCGATGGTGGCGATGGCGGTGTTCACCCCGACCACCTCCCCGCGCGCGTTGACAAGTGGTCCGCCGGAGTTGCCGGGGTTGATGGACGCGTCGGTCTGCACCGCGCTGTGCCGGTTGTTGCCGAGCCGCACCTCGCGGTCCAGCGCGCTGACGATGCCGGCGGTGACCGTCCCCGCCAGACCGAGTGGCGAACCCACAGCGAGCACCGGCTCACCGACCCGGGTCGCGCCCGGCTTGGACAGGGGCAGCGGGGTGAGGCCTGCCGATGCCGGCACCTTCAGCACCGCCAGGTCGCTGCGCGGCTCCCGTCCGACCACCTCGGCGGCGAACCGGCGGCCGTCGGGCAGCTCCACTGTCACCGGCCCGCCACCCCCCTTGGCGAGGATGTGGTCGTTGGTGATCAGGTGCTGCTGGTCGTCCACTGCGAAGCCGGAGCCGGTCGCGGATCCGCCGGTCGCACCGCCGGCCAGCACCGACACCACCCCGGGTACGGTCCGCTCGGCCGCGGTGACCAGCTCGGCCGGCACCGGGGCGGCGGACGCCGCGGCCGGCCCCCCAGCCCCGTCCCGGCCGGCCACCACCCCACCGGCGATGGCGCCGGAGACGGCGGAGAGCGCCACCACGGCCAGCGCGGCGAGCAGCCGGCGAGGCCGCCGCCCGCCCGGGTCGCGCTCGGGCGCGTCCCACCACCCGCGCCCGTCCGGGTCGAGTTCGGGCGAGATGAACCAGGGACCGCGCGGTTCGCCCAGTCCGGTCTGCACTGCCATGCGTACTCCTCACTGTCGACGTCGGTTGTGCGCGGCGGTCAGGGCAGCCGGGAGAACCAGCGCATCGAGCCGGCGGCGGCACCCATCGCGAACACCAGTCCGAGGCCGATGAACCGAGCCGAGACGTCCTGCCGCTCGGTGCGGTAGCCGACCGAGCTGCCGATGTCGTCGTAGACGGCGCGCAGCTCGTCGGTGGTACTGGCCTCGTGGAACATGCCGCCGGTCTCCTCGGCGACCGCCTTGAGGGTCTGCCCGTCCACCGGCACCTGGATGGGGCGTCCGCCGCGGTCGACGAACCCGGACGGTGTGCCGAACGAGATCGAGTGCACCGGCACCTCCGCCTTCACCGCTTCCGCCGCCGCCTCCATGGGGTCCATCCCGGAGGTGTTGGCGCCGTCGGAGAGCAGGATGATCCGGGCCGGTGGGGTCTCCTTCGCGGCTTCGCTGTCCAGGCTCTTGACCGCGCCGAGTGAGGTGTTGATGGCCTCGCCGATCGCGGTGCCCTGCACGCCTGTGATCCCCTCGGCGAGCCGACCGATCCCCTCGTCGAGGGCGTCCCGGTCGGTGCCCGGGGGCACCAGCACGGCGGCGCTGCCGGCGAACGCGACGAGACCCACGTTGAACTCGTCGGGCAGTCCCTCGACGAAGCGCCGGGCAGCTTCCTTCGCCGCGGCCAACCGGTCCGGTTCGACGTCGGTGGCGAGCATCGACGTGGAGACGTCCACCGCCACCATCACCGTGGCCCGCTCCCGGGGCACCCGGACCTCGGCGGTCGGGCGGGCGAAGCCGACCACGAGCAGCGCCAGCATGGCCAGGAAGAGCCCGGCCGGCACGTGTCGACGCCAGGCCGGCCGCTGCGGCGCCACCCGGTCCAGCAGCCGCAGGTTGGTGAAGCGCACCGCGTACCGGCTGCGTCGCCGCTGCAGCACCAGGTACGCGACGACGAGGGCGAGCACGCCGAGCAGCAGCCAGAGTCGCAACGGCGACTGCCAGATCACGAGGCACCGCCCCGGGGCTGGCCGGCCGGCGCGGCGGCCATCCGACGCTGGGCGTGCACGTGCCTGACGATGTCCGCGCTCCAGTCCCCGTCGGTGCGCAGCGGCAGGTGGGTGGCCCCACTGCGGCGCAACGCCTGGTGGACCTGTTCGCGCTGGGCGGCGGCGGCCTCGGCGTACCGCTCGCGCAGCCCACGGTCCGATGTGCACACCTCGCGGTGCCGACCGGTTTCCGGGTCGACGAGCGTGATCAGGCCGACGTCCGGTAGTTCCAGCTCACGCGGGTCGGTCACCTCGATCGCCAGCACCTGGTGCCGGACGGACAGCCGGCGCATGGTCCGTTCCCAGGGCGCCGCCTGGGCGGGTTCGTCGGGTAGGCCGTCGAGGAAGTCGGAGACCACCACGACCAGCCCCCGCCGGTTGGCGATCCGGTGCAGCGCGTCGAGCCCGTCGGCCAGGTCGGGCGGCCGGGCCGACGGCCCCCGCCCCGGCCGGTCGGTGGGCGCGGTGGCACGCGGGGCGGCGAGCAGCGTGCGGAGCAGGGCAAGCAGATGGGTACGCCCGCTGCGGGCCGGGAAGCGGCGTATCCCGTCGGCGCGTAGCACCTGGGCGCCGAGGCGGTTGCCGACGCCAGCGGTCAGGAAACCGACAGCCGCGACGGCGGCCACCGCCAGTTCCCGTTTGTCCAGCTCGGCGGTGCCGAACTCCATGCTGGCGCTGCCGTCGACGAGCAGCCAGGTGGTCAGTTCCCGGTCGGCGTCGACCTGCCGGACGTGCGGCACCCCGGTCCGGGCCGTCACCGCCCAGTCCATCCGCCGGACCTCGTCCTCGCCCGGCCGGTACTCACGACTGCCGGACGGTTCACTGCCCGGACCGGGCAGCAGACCGCGGTACTGGCCGTGCAGCAGGCCGTTCAGCCGGCGCGTGACGGTCAGCTCCAGGCGGCGCAGGCGTTGGTCGGGGGCCAGCTCGGCCAGGCCGGGGTCGGCGGGTGTGCTGGCCGACGCGACGTTCGCGCGTCTCATGCCGCCGCCAGATCCGGTGTCTGCTGCGGGTGTCCGGTGGCCAGCCGGGGCGGCGGCACCGCCTCGACGAGCCGTCGCACCACGCTCTCGGCCGACACCCCGTCGGCCACCGCGTCGAAGGAGAGCACCAGCCGGTGGGCGAGGACGTCGACGGCCAGCTCCCGGATGTCCTCGGGCAGCACGTACTCCCGCCCCCGCAGCAGGGCCTGTGCCCGGGCGGCCGCGACCAGGCCCAGGGTGGCCCGCGGGCTGGCCCCGTACGCCAGCAGCGGGGCGATCTCCGGCAGCCCGAATCGGCCCGGCTCGCGGGTGGCGAGGATCAGCCGCACCACGTACTCGGCCAACGCGTGGTGGACGAAGACCCGCTCGGCGTGGATCTGGAGGTCCCGCAGCCGTTGCGCGTCGAGCACCCGGCGCGGGCTCGGCCGGTCGGTGCTCATCCGGTAGAGGATGGCCAGTTCGTCGGCGTCGCTGGGGTAGTCGACCACCACCTTCATCAGGAACCGGTCACGCTGCGCCTCCGGGAGCTGGTAGACCCCCTCGGACTCGATCGGGTTCTGGGTGGCCAGCACCAGGAACGGCTCCGGGACCGGCCAACTGCGCCCGCCGATCGAAACCTGCCGTTCGGCCATCGCCTCCAGCAGCGCCGACTGGACCTTGGCCGGGGCCCGGTTGATCTCGTCGGCCAGCACCAGGTTGGCCATGATCGGGCCCAGCTCGATGTCGAAGGTCTCCTTGGACGCCCGATAGATCCGGGTGCCGACGATGTCGGAGGGCACCAGGTCCGGGGTGAACTGGATCCGGGAGAAGGTGCCGCCGACCACTGTCGCGAGGGTCTGCGCGGCCAGGGTCTTGGCCACGCCGGGGACCCCCTCCAGGAGGCAGTGTCCGTTGGCGACCAGGGCGGTGAGCAGGCGTTCGACGAGGCGATCCTGCCCGACGATCACGCGTTTGACCTCGAAGAGGGTCTGTTCCAGCTCGATGCCGGTCGGCTCCGGATCGACCGGGCTGGGCATGCTGGCCAGGGTGTCCGAGATGTCCGTCACGGTGCTTGCTTCCCGGGCACACGCCCGGCAAACGTGGGATTGTGCGGCAGGGACCGGCCCGGAGTGACCGGAATGGGGATGAGCCGCGCGGAAGGGTGACGACCGTCGCGAGCATGCCGAGGGGCGGACAACCGGCGGGTGACCGGCCAGTGTGCGCCCGATCGGCACGAAGCGGTCGAGGACGGCCCGACCGCCTCCCCCGGCCGCCGATCCCGGCGGACGGTGCGCGCGCCCGGGCAGACAGAGTCCGGCCCCCGTGCCAGCGGCGACGGGGGCCGGACTGTCGGTTCGGTCAGGGTGTGTGGGTGAGCAGGGTGAAGCCCAGGTTGGCGGGCGTCCCGGCCGAGTTGCGGGTCTGCACGAAGACCGCGTTGGGTGTCAGCAGCCGCGGGGCGACGGAAACCTCGCCACCCGGCGGGATGCAGCAGGAGCCGGACAGGGAGAGGGTGGCCAGGAAGGCGCCCGCCGAGACGGTGTAACCGAAGATCACCTCGTACTCCCCGACGCCGTACTTGACCACGGTGCCGCTGCCGCGGGCCTTGGTGCCGTTGGAGTTGACGACGGTGAAGACGTTGGTGGCCACCAGTGGGGTGGCAGCACCCGTCTTCAGCGCGGCCTTCGCCAGACGCGCCGACTCGGCGCTGACCGGCGGCTGGGAGTTCGTGCCGCGTGCCGCCGGCTGGACGGCCTCCTGCGGCGCCTTCGCCGACGGCTGGGCGATTGCGATGCCCCCGCCGGCGAGACTGAGCGCCAGGACGGCGAACGTGACCGCCGCCACCTTACGTCGGAAGGATGTGCTCATGACAGGTCCCCCTTGTGTGACCGTGCGAATTCGGCCGACCCGCGGGGCGGGACGGATGACTGCCCATAAATAGGCGTACGACAACAGTTGGGCGGGGGAAAGCTGCCTCGCTCACACCCGATGAGATTGATTTCTCAGCAATCTACATCCCACCTGAGCTGCGGTTACTACTCAGAGTTGCGTCGTTTAAGCCAGATGGAACGTAGCACCGGAAAAAGCCGCCAGTCAATAGTTGATCTCGCTTTTCCGGGGTGTCAACCAACCGTCAGATAATTGTGAAATGTGAGCCCAACACCATTCATGAAATGGCTTCGCCCCGGCCCGACTACGATCATCGTCGTGATCGTCGACGCTCCACCCGCGCACCGGGGCGCTCGGCTCCGCACGGTGCTCTGCTGGCTTGCCGTCGTACCCACAGCTCTCTGGGCGGCCGTCCGGCTACTCGGCCTGGACCGGGGGCCGTTGGTGCAGGCGCTCGCCTTCACGCCGTATGTCGCGGGCGTCAGCGTGCTGGTCCTGGCCCTCGCGCTCGCCCTACGGCGCTGGTGGCCGGCGGCACTCGCGGCCCTGGCGGCGGTGGCGTTGCTCGGCGCCGTCGCACCTCGGGCGCTGGCCAGCTCTCAGCCGGCGGCGGCCGGGCCGACAGTGCGGCTGCTCACCGCCAATCTGCTCGCCGGCGCCGCCGACGCGCGGACGCTTGTGGAGCTGGTCCAGCGATACGAGGTGGACGTGCTCACCGTGCAGGAGTTCACACCGGACGCGCAGGCCGCCCTGGATCAGCTCGGCCTCGACACGCTGCTGCCGCACCGGCAGCTCAACCCGGTGATCGGCACCGCCGGCTCCGGGCTCTACTCGCGGTGGCCGATCAGCGACGTCGGCGTCCGGCGCAACCTCGAGGGCTGGGGCTTCACCCAGGCGTACGCGATGGTGTCCGTCCCCGGCGGCCCCCCGGTCCGGGTCGAGTCGGCCCACCCCTCGGCGCCCTACGCGCTGGACCAGGTGGGCGCCTGGCGAGCCGACCTGACCGCCCAACCAGCCGCCACTCCGGACGGTGGCCTGCGGATCCTCGCCGGGGATTTCAACGCGACCCTCGACCACAGTCCACTGCGGGCCCTGCTGCGCACCGGTTACGTCGACGCCGCCGACGCCACCGGACGGGGCCTGACCGGCACCTGGGGTCCGTACGACGGTGACCTCATCCCACCGGTCACCATCGACCACGTACTTGTCGACCACCGCATAGCGGTCCGCTCGGTGAAGGTGCTGAACCTCCCCAACACCGACCACCGCCCCGTCCAAGCCACCCTCACCCTCCCCACCCCCTAAACCCCCGCCCCCCACCCCGTCGATCTTGCACTTACTGTCCCGGCATCAGCGACAAAGGGCTTCATAACGCCAACACAAAGTGCAAGATCGCGGGGGTGGGGGTGGGGGTTAGACCGTGGTGGGGGCCAGGCCGTAGGTGAGGGCGTCTACCAGGGCGTGCCAGCTGGCCTCGACCACGTTGGGGTGAACGCCGACAGTGGTCCAGTCTCGGCCGCTGCTGTCGGAGGTTTCCAGCAGGACCCGGGTGACAGCGCCGGTGCCGTGGCTGCCCTCCAGGATGCGCACCTTGTAGTCGGCCAACTCGAAGTCGCGCAGCTGCGGGTAGTGCCGCGCCAGCCCCACCCGCAGCGCCTCGTCGAGTGCGTTGACCGGGCCGTTGCCCTCAGCGGTGGCGATCACCCGCTCACCGCGAACCCGGATCTTGACGGTCGCCTCGGAGACCACCGCGCCGTCCTCGCGGTGCTCGACCAACACCCGGTACGACTCCAGCTTGAACGGTCGGGCCGGGCTGCCCTCCGGCAGCTCGGAGCGGACCAGCAACTCGAAGGACGCATCGGCCGCCTCGAAGGACCAGCCACCTGCCTCCAACTCCTTGACCCGCTTGGTGACCCGGGTCAGGGCGTCCGGGCTGCCGGCCAGGTCCAGGCCGAGCTCGCGGCTCTTGAGCTCGACACTGGCCCGACCGGCCATCTCGGTGATCAGGATCCGCATGTCGTTGCCCACCACCGACGGGTCGACGTGGTTGTAGAGCAACGGGTCGACCTTGATCGCGCTCGCGTGCAACCCCGCCTTGTGGGCGAAGGCGGCGGCCCCGGCGTACGCCTGGTGGGTGTCGGGGGCGATGTTGGCGATCTCGGCGATGGCGTGCGAGACCCGCACCATCTGCGCCAGGCAGCCCTCCGGTAGGACGGGCATGCCCAGCTTGAGTTGGAGGTTGGCGACGACCGCGAAGATGTCGGCGTTGCCCGGGCGTTCGCCGTACCCGTTGGCGGTGCCCTGCACGTGGCGGACGCCCGCCTCGACGGCGGCGATCGTGTTGGCCACCGCGCAGGCGGTGTCGTTCTGGGCGTGGATGCCGAGCAACCCGGCGTCGATCCCCAGCTTGTCGGTCAGGTCGAGGACCGCGGCGGTCACCTGGGACGGCAGCATGCCGCCGTTGGTGTCGCAGAGCACCATCCGCTCGGCGCCGGCGGCGAGCGCGGTCTGCACCACAGCCGCGCTGTACGCGGGGTCGTGCCGGTAGCCGTCGAAGAAGTGTTCGCCGTCGACGAAGACCCGTCGGCCCTCGCGGACGAGGTGGCTGACGGTGTCGTGGATCATCGCCAGGTTCTCCGCGCCGGTGGTACGCAGGGCGCGCTCGACGTGGCGGGAGTGCGCCTTGGCGACCAGGGCCACCGCCGGGGTCTGCGCGTCCAGCAGGGCGCGCACCTGGGGGTCGTCCGCGACCGGAACACCGGCCTTGCGGGTGGCGCCGAACGCGACGAGTACGGCGTGCCGCAGGTCCAGCTCGGTGCGGGCGCGACGGAAGAACTCGGTGTCCTTGGGCACCGCGCCCGGCCAGCCGCCCTCGATGAAGCCGACGCCGAACTCGTCGAGCAGCCGGGCCACGGCCAGCTTGTCGACCACCGAGTAGGTGAGTCCCTCGCGCTGGGCGCCGTCGCGCAACGTGGTGTCGAAGACCTGGAACGTCATCAGGATCCTTTCTCGGAGCAACAAAAAGACCTCCCGCGGATGCGGGAGGTCTGCGCGCTCGGCAGAGGGGAGGGCCGGCGCGCTAGGTCGCAATAATCAGGACGGTGCTGGTCACGCTCGCCACTCTGCCACCCCTCCCCCGAATGTGGGAGGAACAATCCACATGGCGGGATGGTGACTGAGGGTTCGTTCACCCCGAACCGCCGCTCGTGATCGGCTTCACAAGCCCACCAGGCCACTCAACGGCGCAAACGGCCATGCGGAAGCATCGGCAACGGATCCAATGATGGCCACCGCGCCGTCTGCAAGGAGGACCTGTGCTCACCGTCAGTGACCGCTTACCTGAGCACGGACTCACCGCCTGCGGATCGCTGGACGCCAACAACGCGTCCAAGACAACCAGCCACACGTCCCACGAGGGCACGTGGCGTGTGGTCTTCGTCGGGCCGATGGACTTCGTCTCCATCAGCCCGACGGAGATCGCCGGGGTTTGATCATGGGTCTGGACGCGATCAGGGCGGCCCTGCCCGACTACGCCAAGGACATCCGGCTCAACCTGGGCTCCACCGTCGGCGCCTCGACGTTGACCCCCGCGCAGAGCTGGGGCACGGCACTGGCCTGTGCGGTGGCCGCCCGTAACCCGGTGGTACTGCGGGAGATCGCGGCCGACGCGCTCGGGCACCTCGGGCCGGAGGGTGTCGAGGCGGCCAAGGGCGCCGCGGCGATCATGGCGATGAACAACATCTACTACCGGGCCAAGCACCTCATCGGCGACGAGCAGTACGCCTCGATGCCAGCCCGCCTTCGGATGCAGATCGTCGCGAGGCCGGGGGTGGACAAGGGCGACTTCGAGCTCTGGTGTTTCGCCGTGTCGGCCATCAACGGCTGCGGGGTGTGCCTGGAGTTGCACGAGAAGAAGCTGCGCCGCGTCGGCTTCACCCGGGAGCAGCTGCACGAGGCCCTACGGATCTCCGCCGTGGTGCACGCCGCGGCGGTCACCCTGGACGCCGAGGCCGCACTGCGCCTCGATTTCTCACCGTTTCCGGCCCCCGACGGCCGGGTAGCTCCTGCGGAGACACGATCTGATCGGTGACAGTCAGGAGTGAACGGCATGGACAGGATCGATCCGCACGCCACCCACGCCGGGCCGGATCCGCTGCGCGGCGGCGGCCAGGGCTCGGTGCCCGGCGGCGCGCCGGCCGGCACGTTCGACCCCTGGCGCTACCGCGACCAGGCCGGCGTGGCCGACGCCGACCTGGTCGGCTACAAGGTCGAGGCCACCGACGGTGGAATCGGCAAGATCGACAGCGCCAGCCACGAGGTGGACGGCAGCTACCTGGTCGTGGACACCGGGCCATGGATCTTCGGCAAGAAGGTGATGCTGCCGGCCGGCACCGTCAACCAGGTCGACCACGACCAGCGCACCGTCTCCGTCGACCGGACCCGGGACCAGATCAAGGCCGCCCCGGAGTACGACGAGACCACCCACAGCGACCCGAGCTACCGGGATCAGCTGGGTGGCTACTACGACGAGACGTACGGCGCGCTCCCACCCGGCACGGCACGGTGACCGTTCGACCCGACGGCCGGTGGGGCACTGTCCCACCGGCCGTTACCGTGTGAACGTGGACGCCACCGAGGACAACCCCCCGCTTTCGCTCCCCGCCACCTTCAACTTCCGCGACGTCGGTGGCTACCTGGGCCACGACGACCGCTCCGTACGCCGAGGCCGGCTCTACCGCTCCGACTCGCTGCACCGCCTCACCGAGCAGGACGGCGACGCGTTCGCCGCGATCGGGATCCGCACCGTCATCGACCTGCGCCGCCCCACCGAGGTGGAGCGGGACGGCCGGGTGCCGGCGTACCAGGGGCTGGCCTACCGGCACATCCACCCGGAGCACGCCGACTGGGCGGGTACGCCGCACGAGGAGGGCGCGAGCCTCGCCCAGTACCTCGCGGACCGGTACGCCGACCTGGCCCAGACCGGCACCGCCGGGCTGGCCGAGGCGGTCGGGCTGATCGCCGACTCCGCCAACGCACCGGTGGTGGTGCACTGCGTCGCCGGCAAGGACCGCACCGGCATCGTCTGCGCGCTGACCCTCGCCGTACTCGGCGTCGACGACGCGGACATCACCGCGGACTACGCGTTGAGCAGTGCGGCGTCGGCCCGGTACAGCGCCTGGTTGGCCTCCGTCACCCCGGGCGGTGTGGACGTGCCGGCGCCGTTCCTGAGCTCACCCGCCGAGGCGATGCAGATCTTCCTGAACGAGTTGCGCGAGGGGCACGGCTCGGTCGAGGCGTACCTGCGTCACGCCGGGGTGACCGACGAGCAGCTCGCGGCGCTCCGCGACCACCTGCTCGACGAGCCCACCAGGGCGAAGCCCACCGACGCGTAGGCCGCCCGCGCCGGCCCGTCCAGATGGACGGGCCGGCGCGGCGACTGAGGTCAGAGGACCCGCTGCACCCAGCCGTGCGGGTCGGCCGCCTTGCCACGCTGGATGTCGACCAACTGCTGACGCAGGGCCATGGTGACCCGGCCGGGCTCGCCACCACCGATCAGGAACTCGCCGTCCGGGAAGCGGACCCCACCGATCGGGGTGACCACCGCGGCGGTGCCGCAGGCGAACACCTCCCGGAGGCGACCGCTGGCGGCGTCGGCCTGCCAGTCGGCGAAGCTGACCGCCCGCTCCTCGACCGGGTGCCCGGCCGCCCCGGCCAACGTGAGGATGGCGTCGCGGGTGATGCCCGGCAGGATCGTGCCGCCCAGCGGCGGGGTGACCACCGTGTCGTCGTCGTAGACGAAGAAGACGTTCATGCCGCCCAGCTCGTCGACGTACCGGCGCTCCACCGCGTCCAGGAAGACGACCTGGTCGCACCCGGCCTCGATGGCCTCCGCCTGGGCCGCCAGCGACGCGGCGTAGTTGCCGCCGCACTTGGCCGCGCCGGTGCCGCCGGGCGCCGCCCGGGTGTAGTCCGGGGAGACCCAGACGGTGACCGGCTTGACGCCACCGGTGAAGTACGAGCCGGCCGGTGAGGCGATCACCACGTAGAGGTATTCGTTGGCCGGGCGGACGCCGAGGAAGACCTCGCTGGCGAACATGAACGGTCGCAGGTAGAGGCTGCCGTCCTCGCCGGTGGGGATCCACTCCTGGTCGATCTCGATGAGCCTGTGCAACGAGTCGACGAACACCTCCGGCGGCAGCTCCGGCATCGCCATCCGCTGCGCGGAGGTGACGAAGCGAGCCGCGTTGGCGTCCGGCCGGAACATCGTCACGCCGCCGTCGGCGGTCCGGTACGCCTTCAACCCCTCGAAGATCTCCTGCGCGTAGTGCAGCACCGCGCTGGCCGGGTCCATCGGGATCGGCCCACGGGCCTCCACCCGGGCGTCGTACCAGCCCTTGCCGTCGGCGTAGCGGACGGTGACCATGTGGTCGGTGAAGACACGGCCGAAACCCGGGTTGGCCAGCAGGGCGGCCCGGTCGGCGGCGGATACCGGTGCGGGATTCGGACGGATCTCGAAGTCGAGCTTGTCACCACCGCTCATCGCGCTGACCTCCCTGCGGAACAACGGCATGCGGGACCGCACACCGACATGGCTGTGCCAGAAACTTACCCCGAACGGTCGTTCAGAAGGTAGCGCCGGTCGGGCGAGGCGGACTGCCCCGGGCAGACCGACGCCAGGTCGGTCGCCCCTCGGGCCGGGACGGTCAGGCTACGGCGTTGGCCGCGAGCCGGTCGCCGACCTCTTCGGTACGCAGCGTTACGCCCGGAACCCGGCTGGCCAGCTCGGCGGCGACCGCCGCGTTGACCCGGGCGGCGGACTCGCTGTGCCCGAGCTGCTCCAGCAGCAACGCGGCGGAGAGCACCGCGGCGACCGGGTCGGCGATGCCCTGCCCGGCGATGTCCGGCGCCGAGCCGTGCACCGGCTCGAACATCGAGGGGTACGCCCCTTCGGGGTTGATGCAGCCGCTGGCGGCCAGCCCGATGCCGCCGGTGACGGCCGCGGCGATGTCGGTGAGGATGTCGCCGAAGAGGTTGTCGGTGACCACCACGTCGTAGCGCTGCGGCTGGGTGACCAGGAACATGGCCGCCGCGTCGACGTGCTGGTACTCGGTGTCGATGTCCGGGTGCTCGGCGGCGACCGCGTCGAACGTGCGGGCCCAGAGCGACCCGGCGTGGGTGAGCACGTTGGTCTTGTGCACGAGAGTGACCTTGCGCCGCTCCCGGCGACCGGCGCGGGCGAACGCGTCGCGGATCACCCGCTCCACGCCGTGCCGGGTGTTCAGGCTCTCCTCCGTGGCGACCTCGGCCGGGGTGTCCCGGTGCAGGGAACCACCGGCGCCGGCGTAGAGCCCCTCGGTGCCCTCGCGCACCACCACGAGGTCGACCTCGCCCGGCTTCACGTTGCCCAGCGGGCCGGCGACCCCGGGCCAGAGCCGGGACGGGCGCAGGTTGACGTACTGGTCGAAGGCGAAGCGGAGCCTGAGCAGCAGCCCCCGCTCCAGCACGCCCGGCGGAACCGTCGGGTCACCGACCGCGCCGAGCAGGATCGCGTCGTGCCCGGCCAGCTCGGCAAGCACCGAGTCGGGCAGCACCTCTCCGGTACGGTGCCAGCGGGCGGCACCGAGGTCGTATTCGGTGGCCTGCACGTCGGGCAGCACCGCGTCGAGGACCTTGCGGGCCTGCGCGACCACCTCGGGCCCGATGCCGTCTCCGGCCACCACCGCGATCCGCGCCACGACCGCACTCCTCTGCTCAACGGTTCCGTACCCGGCAACGGTACGTCGCCGTCCCGCCTCCCGGTACGCGGCGTCCACCATTTGGGAGGCGGAATGCACAGCACCCTCTCAGCTGGGACTCATGGGGCGGTCATCTCCGCTGCCTACCGTAGTGCTCAGTGGGTCGCGGGGGCTCGCTGACCAACGGGGTCGCGATGACGCGGCGCCATGTGCGAGGGGGCAGATGCGATGCGCATCGACGAGCAGCCGCGAACCCGCTGGCCGGACCCGTCCGCGTTCCGCAACCGCCGGCCGGACCTTCGACTCGGCAGCCGCCGGCACCGGATCGACCCGACCGCCGCCACCGAGGGCCGGATCGCGGTGCAGCACACCGTACGCACCGCGACCGCCGAGTACACCCTCCTGCTCAACGCCCCCGAGTGGCTCGGCCGCCGGGGTGTGGGCGAGGCGCTGCGGGACAGCGTCGCCGAGCTGCGTGCCATCGACCTCACCTACGGTCCCAACCGGCCGGAGAGCCTGGTCTCCCGGCTGCGTCGGGGCGAGATCAGCCCGGACTCGTACCCTCCGCTCGCCGATCTGGTGGACCGCTGCGCGGCGATGCGCGCGGCCACCGACGGGTGGTTCGACGCCTGGGCGGTGCCCGGCGGCTTCGACCCGGGCGGGATGCTCGGCGGTTGGGCTGTGGAACGCGCCGCCGAGCGGCTGCGCGCCGCCGGCATCCACGACTACGCCGTGCTGGCCGGCGCTGACCTGGTCGTCCGGGGCCGCGCGCCGCACGGCGGACCCTGGCGGGTCGCGGTGCACCACCCGACCGCACCCGAGCGCGCGCCGCTGGTGCTGGAGATGACCGCCGGCGCGGTCGGCACCTCCGGGGTGACCGGGCGGCAGGAGCACGTGGTGGACCCGCACACCGGTGAGCCAGCCGACCACCTCGTCGCCGCCACCGTCGTGGGCCCCGACCTGGCGATCGCCGACGCCTACGCCACCGCGCTCTACGCCGCCGGCCCCACCGGCCTGGCGTGGTTCCGGGGCAGCTCCGACTATCGCGCGCTCTTCGCACACCGTCGCTGAGCTGGTCGAGCCGCGATCGGCCCCCACGGTCTCGGCAACGACAGTGGGGGCCGGTCAGCGACGAGTGCGCGTGGCTCGCACAACCGAGGGGTGCGGACCGGTCGGGCCGGACGTCGACCGCGCCACCCGAAGACGGGCCGGCGCCTCGAACTCGGCCAGTGACCGCAGTGCGTACGCTAGCGAATCGACGCAACTCGACGCAAGAGTCTCCACACCGGACCGTCGCGACCGGAGACCGCTGTGATCGATGGTTGACCGGCGGCGAGGCAGTTTCGACATGGTGAACGGCGGATGGCACGCTATCCGCCGTGAGTTTCGATCTGAGCGTGTGGGCCCTGGAGGACGGGGCGACGCCCGAGGACGTGCGGACAGCGGTCAACGGTTGCCGGCAGGGTCGGCACGTGGACCGCTACCCCGACCCGCGGGTGGTCAGCTTCTACCGGGCGATTACCGCCTCCTATCCGGACCGTCACCCCGGCCCGAACAGCCCGTGGGCGGTGGCGCCGCTGCACGCGGCCCACGACCACGTCGAGCTGAACCTGCACCCGACTTGCGCGGACCAGGTGCTGCTCGACATCGAGCGGCTGGCCGGCGAGCACGGGCTGATGTTGTTCGACCCGCAGGACGGCTCGGTCTACCCGCCCCCGGCGCGGCTGCCCGGCTGACGTCGACCGGCGGCACGGACGGGAAACGAAGAGGGGCCCGGCGAATCGCCAGGCCCCCCACGGTGCTTGCCGTCTACTACTCGTCGCGCAGGTCCGCGGCGCTCGCCGCGGTGGCGCCGATCGACTCGGCGGCCGAGGTGAGCAGGTCGGCGCCGAGCGCCTGGTCGACGGTGAGCGTCATCAGCGTCTCGCCACCCGCCTCCCGACGAGCCACCTGCATGGCGGCGATGTTGATGCCCGACTCGCCAAGCAGGGTGCCGACCGTGCCGACCACACCGGGTCGGTCGGCGTAGCGCAGGAAGAGCAGGATGCCCTCCGCGCCGATCTCCACGTCGAAGCCGTCCACCTCGGTCAGCTTCAGGACGTCCCGAGCGCCGGAGTGGGTGACAGTGCCGGACACACTCACCGTCCGGCCGTCCGGCAGCGCGCCGCGCACCGTGACCAGGGTCGGCTGCTCGGCCGTCTCGGCCAGGGTGACCAGGGTGACCTCGACGCCACGCTCGGCGGCCAGGTGCGGGGCGTTGACGTAGGTGACCTGCTCCTCGACCACTGAGCTGAACAGGCCCTTGGTGGCGGCGAGCTTGAGCACCGACACGTCGTGGTTGACGATCTCACCGCGGACCTCGACGGTGACGCTCGCGGCGACCACGCCGGCGACCGCGGTGAACGCCCGGCCGAGCTTCTCCGCCAGCGGCAGCAGCGGCCGAACGTCCTCGGCGACCACGCCGCCGGCCTGCACGTTCACCGCGTCCGGGACGAACTCGCCCTGCAACGCCAGCTTGACGCTCTTGGCCACGGCGAGGCCGGCCTTGTCCTGCGCCTCGTGGGTGGAGGCACCCAGGTGCGGGGTGGCCACCACGTTGTCGAAGGCGAACAGCGGTGACGAGGTGCACGGCTCCTTGCTGTACACGTCGACACCGGCGCCGGCGACACGCCCCTCGGCGATGGCGTCCGCGAGCGCCTGCTCGTCGACCAGCCCACCGCGGGCGGCGTTGATGATGCGCACGCCGGGCTTGACGATCGCCAACTCCTTCTCACCGATCAGGCCCACCGTCTCCGGCGTCTTCGGCAGGTGGATGGAGATGAAGTCGCTCTCCCGCAGCAGCTCCTCCAGCCCGACCAGGCGAACGCCGAGCTGCGCCGCACGGGCCGGCTGGATGTACGGGTCGTACGCGATCAGCCGGGTGCCGAACGCGGCGATGCGCTGTGCGAAGAGCACCCCGATCCGACCGAGCCCGACCACGCCGACGGTCTTGCCCTGCACCTCGACACCCGTGTACTTCGACCGCTTCCACTCCCCCGCCTTGAGCGCCGAACTGGCGCTCGCGGTGTTGCGGGCGACGGCCAGCAGCAGCGCGACGGCCTGCTCGGCTGCGGAGACGATGTTGGAGGTGGGCGCGTTGACGACCATGACGCCCCGCGCGGTGGCGGCCGGCACCTCGACGTTGTCCAGTCCGATGCCCGCCCGGGCGACCACCTTCAGTCGCGGCGCGGCGGCAATCGCCTCGGCGTCGATCTGGGTCGCGCTGCGCACGATGACGGCGTTGGCCTCGGAGAGCGCCGAGAGCAGGGCCGGACGGTCGGTGCCGTCGACGTGACGGACGTCGAAGTCGTGGGCGAGCACCTCGATGGCGGCAGGGGCGAGTTCTTCGGCGATCAGTACGACAGGATTCATCGGTCCTCGTAGAGGTCGTGTTTGCGATCGGCCCGGGCGGCCGGGCGCCGCACTGCGCCCTGCGCTGATCCGTGCCGTGGCCGTCAGGTGCCGGCTGCTGCACCTACAGGCGATCGTAGGGGGCCCGCTCGTCGGCGTGTTCTGGTCTTCGGGGTGAGTGCCCTCACACGCCCGGTCGAGCGACGGACATCGGCCGTTCACCGCACCGAAACGGTTGCTCCGGCCGCGCCGGGCACCGGTGACGCCGGGCACCCGGGCAGTCCAGGGGAGTCGTGGCGCACGAGCACTGCCGCCCGACGCATCGACGGGCGGCAGCATGCCGGGCAGCCCCGGGGCGGCGCTGGGGAGAGCGCCAGCCCAGGGGCTGTCGGTGAATCGTCGTCCGGCCGAGCCGGACGGTCAGGCGGTCTCGGTGATCGGGCGGTCCACCCAGCTCATCATGCCGCGCAGCTTCTTGCCGGTCTCCTCGATCGGGTGCGCCGCGCCCTCGGCCTGCCACTTGGTGAAGTTGGGCCGGCCGGCCTCGTCCTCGGCGACCCACTCGCGGGCGAACTCGCCGGACTGGATCTCACCCAGGATCTTGCGCATCTCGTCCTTGACGCGGGAGTCGATGATGCGCGAACCACGGGAGAGATCGCCGTACTCGGCGGTGTCGGAGATGCTGTAACGCATCTTCGCGATGCCGCCCTCGTACATGAGGTCGACGATCAGCTTCAGCTCGTGCAGGCACTCGAAGTAGGCGATCTCCGGGGCGTAGCCGGCCTCGGTGAGCACCTCGAAACCGGTCTGCACCAGCGCCGAGGCACCGCCGCAGAGCACGGCCTGCTCGCCGAAGAGGTCGGTCTCGGTCTCCTCGGTGAAGGTGGTCTTGATCGCACCGGCCCGGGTGCCGCCGATCCCCTTGGCGTACGCGAGGGCGAGCGCGAACGCGTTGCCGCTGGCGTCCTGCTCGACGGCGACGAGGCAGGGCACGCCCTTGCCGTCGCTGTACTGGCGGCGGACCAGGTGGCCGGGGCCCTTGGGCGCGACCATCGCCACGTCCACCTCGGCCGGCGGCTTGATCAGGCCGTACCGGATGTTGAAGCCGTGGCCGAAGAAGATCGCCTTGCCCGGGGCGAGGTTCGGTGCGATCGACTCCGCGTAGATCCCGCGCTGGGCGGTGTCCGGTGCGAGCACCATGATCACATCGGCCTCGGCGGCGGCCTGCGCCGGCGTGACCACCCGCAGGCCCTGCTCCTCAGCCTTGGGACGGCTCTTCGAGCCCTCCGGCAGACCGATCACCACGTCGACGCCGGAGTCACGCAGCGACAGCGCGTGGGCGTGGCCCTGGCTGCCGTAACCGATCACCGCGACCTTCTTGGCCTGGATCAGGCCGAGGTCGGCATCGTCGTCGTAGTACACCTCAACGCTCATGAGAACTTCCCTTTCGTACGACGGCCGGGGCGGCCCGTCGTGGTCTGTGCGGATGGATTCCGGTACGGCCCGCCGGGGCCGACCGGCGGCGGGTCAGGCGGCCCGCAGTGCGGGGCCGGCGGTGATCGAACGCGAGCCGCGCCCGATGGCCACCAACCCGGACTGGACCATTTCCTTGATGCCGAAGGACTCGAGGTCGCGCAGGAGCGCGTCGAGCTTGTCCGGGGTGCCGGTGGCCTCGATGGTCAGCGTGTCCGGTGCGACGTCGACCACCCGGGCGCGGAAAAGGTTGACGGTCTCCAGCACCTGCGACCGCGCGGACCGGTCGGCGCGAACCTTCACCAGCAGCAACTCCCGAGCAACCGAGACCTGCGGGTCCAGCTCAACGATCTTGAGCACGTTGACCAGCTTGTTCAGCTGCTTGGTGACCTGCTCCAGCGGGGACGACTCCGCGTTGACCACGATGGTGATCCGGGAGACGTCTGGGTTCTCGGTCTCGCCGACGGCGAGACTGTCGATGTTGAACCCGCGGCGGGAGAACAGGCCGGAGACCCGGGCGAGCACGCCGGGCTTGTTCTCCACAAGCACGGACAGGGTGTGCATGGTCATCAGATGTCATCCTCGTCGAAGGTCGGGCGGACGCCACGGGCGAACATGATCTCGTCGTTGCTGGTGCCGGCGGCGACCATCGGCCAGACCATCGCGTCCTTGCCGACCACGAAGTCGATCACCACGGGCGCGTCGTTGATCTCCATGGCGGCGGCGATGGTCTTGTCCACGTCATCGGCGCTCTCGCACCGCAGCCCGACGCAGCCCAGCGCCTCCGCGAGCTTCACGAAGTCGGGGATGCGGTGCTTGTGGGTGCCGAGCTCCGTGTTGGAGTAGCGCTCGTTGTAGAAGAGCGTCTGCCACTGTCGGACCATGCCGAGGTTGCCGTTGTTGATGACGGCGATCTTGACCGGGATGCCCTCCAGCGCGCAGGTGGCCAGCTCCTGGTTGGTCATCTGGAAGCAACCGTCACCGTCCACCGCCCAGACCACCGTGTCCGGCTTGCCGACCTTGGCGCCCATCGCCGCCGGCACCGCGTAACCCATCGTGCCGAGGCCGCCGGAATTCAACCAGGTGTACGGCTTCTCGTAGGAGATGAACTGCGACGCCCACATCTGGTGCTGGCCCACCCCGGCCACGAAGATCGCGTCGGGGCCGACGATCTCGCCCAGCCGCTTGATCACGTACTGCGGGGACAGGGTCCCGTCGACCGGCTCGTCGTAGCCCAGCGGGTAACGGTTGCGCAGGTCGTCCAGCTGCGTCCACCAGTCACCGAGGTCGGTGTCGTGCCCCGCCGACCGCTCGGCGGTGAACGCGACGATCAGCTCGTCGATGACGTGCTTGGCGTCGCCGACGATCGGCACGTCCACGTGCCGGTTCTTGCCGATCTCGGCAGGGTCGATGTCCGCGTGCACCACTGCCGCGTCCGGGGCGAACGAGTCCAGTTTGCCGGTGACCCGGTCGTCGAAGCGTGCGCCCAGCGCGACGATCAGGTCCGCCTTCTGCAGGCCGTAGACCGCAGCGACCGTGCCGTGCATGCCGGGCATCCCCAGGTGCTGCTGGTGCGAGTCGGGGAACGCCCCGAGCGCCATCAACGTGGTGACCACCGGGATGCCGGTCAGCTCGGCCAGCCGGCGCAGCCCGTCGGCGGCACCGGCCTTGAGCACCCCTCCGCCGACGTAGAGCACCGGACGTCGGGCCGCGGCCATCAGCCGCGCCGCCTCCCGGATCTGCTTGCCGTGCGGGTGCAGGGTGGGTCGGTACCCGGGCAGGTCCAGCGTGGGCGGCCAGGCGAAGGTGGTCTGGGCCTGGAGCACGTCCTTGGGGATGTCGACGAGCACCGGGCCCGGCCGCCCGCTGCTGGCCAGGTGGAACGCCTCGGCCAGCACCCGGGGGATCTCCTCGGCGTTCTGCACGAGGAAGTTGTGCTTGGTGATCGGCAGGGTGATGCCCTGGATGTCGGCCTCCTGGAAGCCGTCGGTGCCGATCAACGGGCTGGCCACCTGCCCGGTGATCGCGACCATCGCCACCGAGTCCATGTACGCGTCGGCGATCGGGGTGACCAGGTTCGTCGCGCCCGGGCCGGAGGTGGCGATGCAGACGCCGACCTTGCCGGTGGCCTGTGCGTAGCCGGTCGCCGCGTGCCCCGCGCCCTGCTCGTGCCGCACCAGGATGTGCCGGGCAGTCGAGTCGTAGAGCGGGTCGTACGCCGGCAGGATCGCGCCGCCCGGAATGCCGAAGACGACGTCGACGTCGAGCGCCTCAAGGGACCGCACGAGCGAGCCGGCACCGGAGATCGGGGTCGCGGCGGTGGGCCGTACCGCCGGGACGGCCGGGGTGGCGGTGCGCGTGGCGGCCTGGTCGACGTCGACGGTCGGGTCGGCGGCCGCGCGGGCCCGGCGGGCGGTGTGGGCGAGGGTCTCGGGCGTGGGTCTCGTCATGGCGGTTCTGGCCTTCGGCTGGAGTGGCTGGTGGCTAGTCAAGCGATGCGAGGCGGGCGCGGCCCGCTTCGCCAGGTTCCGATGGCAATAAAAACGGCCCTCGTGCAGATGCACGGGGCCAGCGCACTCTCGATGGGGGAGAGTGCGCTCAGGTAAGTACTCGCAGCGACCGGTACGACGACATGCGGCTAAGCCTGACGCATCTCACGCGATGAGTCAACTGATCCCACATGTTGGTTAACGGAGGTCGGCGCGCCTGCCGACGACGCGCCATCGGCAGGCGGGGTGAGCTGCCCGGATCCACCCGGAGCGCGACGTGGCGCGGGCATCGGAGCGGGACGCGCACCCGGGGACGTGGCCGCCTCCAGCATCGCCTCCAGGTGCTCGGCCGGCACCCCCCAGCCGAAGAGCGCGCCCTGGCCGAACCGGCAACCGGCGGCCACCACCGCGGCCAACTCGGTCGGGGTGGTCACCCCCTCGGCGATCACCTCCAGCCCCAACTGGTGGCCCAGTCGCATGACGATGTCGACCATCGGGGCGAACGCCGGGCCGTCCTGGTCGACCGGGCGGACCGGCTCGTGCTCGGCGACCAGACTGTGGTCGATCTTGAGGATGTCGATCGGCAGCCGGCGCAGCTGCCCCAACGACGAGTAGCCGGCGCCGAAGTCGTCGAGCGCGATCCGGACACCTGTCAACCGCAGCGCGGTGAGCCGCCGGATCAGCTCGTCCAGGTCGGTGGCGACCGCGTGCTCGGTGACCTCCAACACCAACCGCTGCGGCGGCACGTGGTGGGCGCGCAGCGCCTCGGCGACCTGGACCACGTACGCCGGGGCGTGCAGCTCGCGCGGGGAGACGTTTACCGACACCCAGACGTCGTGCCCGTCCGCCAGCCACCGGGAGAGCTGGTAGCAGGCCTGGTGCAGCACCCAGGCGCCGAGCGGGGCGATCATCCCGCACTCCTCGGCGAGCGGGATGAACTCGTCCGGACGGACGTTGCCCAGCTCGGGATGGTGCCAGCGGAGCAGCGCCTCGGCGCCGACCGGCCGCACCGACGGCAGCGACGCCACCGGCTGGAACGCCAACCGCAGCTCGTCGCGGTCGATGGCCCCGCGCAGCTCGTGCTCCACCGTCGTACGGCGGCGCAGCAGCCTGTCGTACGCGGCGTCGTACCGCTCGATCCGGTTCTTGCCCCGCTGCTTGGCGTAGCGCAGCGCCAGGTCGGCGTGCCGCAGCAACAGCTCCACGTCCGGCTCGTCGGCCCAGTCGGCGACCCCGATGCTCACCGACAGGAAGACCGGCCCCTCCGGCTGGTCGTACGGCCGGTTGAGCACCCCGAGGAGCCGTTCGGCGACCCGGTCCGCCTCGACCGGCCGGCCCTGCATGAGTACGGCGAACTCGTCGCCACCCAGCCGGGCGGCCACGTCACCGGGGCGCAGGTTGCCGCGCAGCCGCCGGCCCACCTCGGCCAGCACGGCGTCGCCGACGTCGTGGCCCCGCATGTCGTTGACGTTCTTGAAGCCGTCCAGGTCGAGGCCGAGCAGCACGCACGGGTTGTGGTCCGCGGCGTTGCGGTGCAGCGCCCGGAGCAGCCCGCGCCGGTTGGCCAACGACGTCAGCGGATCGGTGTGCGCCAGCTCACGGAAGTGCGCCTCCCGCTCGGCGAGGCGGCCCGCGTACCCCCGGACGTCGCGAAGGGTGAGGTATTGCCGTGCGACCAGGGCGAAGCCCTCCACGCTGCCGGCCACGATGCCCGCCGCGGTGAATCGGCCGTCCTGGGCGAGGTGGTACATCGCCGAGGCGGCCATCGCCAGCATCGGGGCGATCGCGTACTCGCCGTCGCTCCCGACCAGGTCCAGGTCGACCTGCCCCGGCCGGTCGGCCCGGTAGACCGCGAGCGCGACGGTCAGCAGGCCGGCGGCGAGCATCGCCGCACCGGTCAGCGCCATGGTCGGCCCGGCCTGGCACAGCCCGGCGCTGAGGCCCAGCCCACCGCAGGTCACCGCGCTGATGCCGGCGCCGAGCGCGGCGAGCCGCCGACGTGGCGTGGCGGCCCGGAAGACGACGATCACGACGAGCCCGGCGCCGAGCGCGGCGCTCACCGTGGCCACCAGGATCGCCGGGCAGGCCATCGGGGTTGCGGCACCGAGCAACCGGGTGGGCTCGGAGAAGAGCACCCAACCGACGAACCACAGCGCCGCGGCCATGACCAACCCGTCCAGGGCGAGCCGGGCCGTTCCCGCCGCGCCGGCGGCCACCCCGGGCAACCGGAGCAGACCGGCGGCGAAGGCCAGCCCGCTCACCGCCATGCCGATCGCCACAACTGTCGCCCAACCGGTGCGCTGCCCCTGCTCGTGAGCCCAGTGGTCGTTCGCGCTGAGCGCCGCGACCACCCCGATGAGGAGGCTGAGCAGGGCACCCCCGGCGGCCACCGCGAGCAGCACGTGTGCCGGTCGACGCGGGCCCGTCCGCCGCCGGGCGACGACGGTCAGCAACACGGCGGCCACCGCGGCGACGAGCCCGCTGAGCGCCGCGACAGCGACCATGCCCGGTGGAAGATGCACGCCTCCAAGAGTGCCGGATGGGCGCACGTCGTGGGGGGCTGAGTGTGCATCTGTTGGGACACGGCAGATACCCGGGTGGGCCGGCGCGTCGACGGTGTCATGCTGGTGTGTATGCCTGAGCTGCGGTCGAGGACCTCCACACACGGTCGGACGATGGCCGGCGCCCGGGCCCTCTGGCGGGCCACCGGGATGACCGACGACGATTTCGGCAAGCCGATCGTCGCCATCGCCAACAGTTTCACCCAGTTCGTGCCTGGTCACGTACACCTCAAGGACATGGGTGGCCTGGTCGCCGACGCGGTCGCCGAGGCCGGCGGGGTGGGCCGGGAGTTCAACACCATCGCTGTCGACGACGGCATCGCGATGGGCCACGGCGGCATGCTCTACTCGCTGCCCAGCCGTGAGCTGATCGCCGACGCTGTCGAATACATGGTCAACGCGCACTGCGCGGACGCCCTGGTCTGCATCTCCAACTGCGACAAGATCACGCCCGGGATGCTGCTGGCCGCGTTGCGGCTCAACATCCCGACCGTCTTCGTCTCCGGCGGCCCGATGGAGGCCGGCAAGACGATGGCGATCGAGGGCGTCGTGCACAGCAAGATCGACCTGATCGACGCGATGATCGCATCCTCGAACGAGGCGGTCACCGACGAGCAGCTCGGTGAGATCGAACGCTCCGCCTGCCCGACCTGCGGCTCCTGCTCCGGCATGTTCACCGCCAACTCGATGAACTGCCTCACGGAGGCGATCGGGCTCGCGCTGCCCGGCAACGGTTCGACGCTGGCCACCCACGCCGCCCGCCGGTCGCTCTTCGTCGAGGCCGGCCGGACCATCGTGGAGATCTCCAAGCGGTGGTACGACGGCGACGACGACTCGGTGCTGCCGCGCGTCGTCGCCTCCAAGGCCGCCTTCGAGAACGCGGTCGCCCTGGACGTGGCGATGGGCGGCTCCACCAACACGGTGCTGCACCTGCTCGCCGCGGCCCGCGAGGCCGAGATGGACTTCGGCGTCGCCGACATCGACGCGATCTCCCGCCGGGTGCCGTGCCTGGCCAAGGTCGCGCCGAACTCGCCGAACTACCACATGGAGGACGTGCACCGGGCCGGCGGCATCCCGGCGATCCTCGGTGAACTGGACCGCGCCGGGCAGCTCAACCGGGACGTGCACGCCGTGCACTCCCCCTCGCTGGCGCAGTGGCTGACCGACTGGGACGTGCGCGGCGGTTCCCCCACCCCGACGGCGGTCGAGCTGTTCCACGCCGCCCCCGGCGGGGTGCGTACCGTCGAGCCGTTCTCCACCACCAACCGGTGGTCGTCGCTGGACACCGACGCGGCCGGCGGCTGCATCCGGGACGGCGAGCACGCCTACTCCGCCGACGGTGGGCTGGCCATCCTGCACGGCAACCTGGCGCCCGAGGGCAGCGTGGTGAAGACCGCCGGCGTGCCGGACGACTGTCTGACCTTCCGCGGCCCGGCGAAGGTCTACGAGTCGCAGGACGACGCCGTGACAGCGATCCTCGCCAAGCAGGTGGTCGCCGGGGACGTCGTGGTGATCCGGTACGAGGGGCCCAAGGGCGGCCCCGGCATGCAGGAGATGCTCTACCCCACCTCGTTCCTCAAGGGACGCGGGCTGGGCCGCTCCTGCGCGCTGCTCACCGACGGCCGTTTCTCCGGTGGCACCTCAGGGCTCTCCATCGGGCACGTCTCCCCCGAGGCGGCCTCCGGCGGAATGATCGCCCTGGTCCGCGACGGCGACGAGGTCGTCATCGACATCCCGAACCGGTCGATCGAGCTGAACGTGCCCGCCGAGGAGCTGGAAGCGCGACGGGTGGCCGAGGAGAAGCGCGACAAGCCGTACACCCCGACCGATCGACAGCGCCCGGTGTCGGCGGCGCTGCGCGCGTACGCCTCGATGGCAACCTCGGCCAGCGACGGCGCCTACCGGCGCGTCCCGGAGTAACCACCAGCCTGATCCACAAGAGAGAGATGAGCGATATCGGGGTGTACGCGTCCACGGGACACCCCGATATCAACGATCTCTATGCGCCGGCGCAAAAGGCGGTCCCCCATCGGGGCTTCGACGGCGAAGAATGTCAAGCTGCCAGTGCTTTCAGCTCTTCCAGCACCTCACGCTCGACCTCGGCTAGTGACCTCTGTTCGTCCTCGGTGATCCACTCGGAGAAGGCCACGTTGAAAACCGTCACGCCGGTTTCCGCCGCGAGGACGGCCGCTCGCTCGGCGA
This sequence comes from Micromonospora sp. D93, assembly GCF_018070365.1. Classification (NCBI taxonomy): domain Bacteria; kingdom Bacillati; phylum Actinomycetota; class Actinomycetes; order Micromonosporales; family Micromonosporaceae; genus Micromonospora; species Micromonospora sp. D93. Next base: position 154,239 of record NZ_JAGPXW010000005.1, read on the forward strand.
CGCCGCGCGCACGCAACGCGCCGGCTACCACCGCCGCGAGCGATGCCCTCTTCAGCAGCTCGCGTTCCAGTAGGCCGGGGTTCGCCGTGATGACCGCGTGGCGCTGACGTGACCAGGGTCGTCGTTCGTCGGTGAAGGACTCCGCCGAGACCGCCAGGGCTGCGGTGACCATCTCCAGCGGCGACGCGGACGGCGGGGCCGCGCGCACGCCGTCCAGGAATGCCTGTTGCAGCATGTCGTGTCCGTCGAACAGCACCTCGCGCTTGTCGGCGAAGTGACGGAAGAACGTGCGCTCGGTCAGGCCGACGCTCTGGGCGATCTCTTCGACGGTCGTCTTCTCGAAGCCTTGTCGGACATAGAGCTCCAGTGCCGCTATCTGTAGGCGCTGCCTCGCACCTGGATCCCATCGCGCCATAGCGAGAGCATACTGATGACAGCGGCTGACATCATGCGCTAAGGTGACGACAGCAACTGACATCATCGGGGTGTTGGTTGGCGGGCATCAAGAAGGAGATCCATCCATGCGCGTTTTCGTCACCGGGGCATCCGGCTGGATCGGCTCCGCCACCGTCGACGAGCTGCTCGCGGCCGGTCACGACGTCGTCGGCCTCGCCCGCTCCGACACCTCCGCCGCCGCTCTGGAAGCCATGGGCGTCACGGTCCGGCGCGGCGACCTCGACGACCTCGACGGCATCCGCGCGGGCGCCGCGGACGCGGAGGCCGTGATTCATCTCGCCAACAAGCACGACTTCGACAACCCCGCCGTCTCGAACAAGGCCGAGCGAGCCGCGATCGAGGCAATCGGGGGCACCCTCGAAGGCTCGGGTCGGCCGTTCCTGTTCGCCTCGGGCATCATCCCGGTCGGCGGTGGCCGTCCCGCCACCGAAGACGATGCCTCCCCGTTCCACGGCCCCGACACCCCTCGCGGCGGCGGCGAGAACCTCGCACTGGACTACCTCGCCCGAGGCGTGCACGTGGTCGGGGTGCGGTTCGCCCCCACCACGCACGGCGCGGGCGACAACGGCCTCATGACCACTCTCGTCGGCATCGCGCGGGAGAAGGGCGTTGCCTGCTACATCGGCGACGGTACGAACCGGTGGCCCGCAGTGCATCGCTCCGATGCCGCCCGCCTCGTCCACCTCGGACTGGAGAAAGCACCCGCGGGCTCGCTCCTGCACGCGATCGCCGAGGAAGGAGTCCCGACACGCCAGATCGCCGAGGCGATCGGCCACGCGCTCGACCTGCCCGTCGCCTCCATCTCGGCCGAGAACGCACCAGCTCACTTCGGCTGGATCGGCGGATTCTTCGGCATGGACATCCCCGCCTCCAGTACTCGCACCCAGGAAATCCTCGGCTGGACACCCACCGGCCCCACCCTCCTGGACGACCTCAACACAGGCGCCTACTCCCACGCCTGACAACCCGACGACGAGACGTAGGCCGTCCTGCGGACCCAGGGAGCAGGGACCGCCCCTGTACTTCTCCTCGTACCGTGGAGACTGAACCAAGAGAGATGATCAGGTCGTGGAAATACCAGACGCCGGTTCGATCCGAAGTTCCGCGCCGGTGTGGCGCGCATCGTGGTCGAGGCCGACAAGCCGGTCGCTCAGGTCGCACGAGACCTGGGGGTCAGCCCCCACACCCTTCACAACTGGGTGCAGGCCGACCGACGCCAGAACGAGCAGCCCCAGGGCACGTTGAACAATGCCGAGCGCGCAGGCTGACCGGTGCGCACTGAAAGCCGCTCGGCCGTTCAGAACAAGGTGTCGCGTACCCGCAGCGGTCGGTTTCCGGTCGGGCCGAGCTGGGCCAACTCGCCCTCGATGTCGACGTCGATCGAGCCGAAGAAGTTGATGTTGCCGGCCGGAACAACGGCAGCGGCGAGTCATGCTCCAACGCGCGGGCCAACAGGAACTCGTCCAGCTCCGAACAGCCGACCCACAACAAGATCCACCGAAGGTGCAAGGTAATCCCGCACAGATCGCGTGTGCCACGCTCCGGCCAAGCGCAGGTGGTGGTGATGCTGACCGGTACGCGGCGAGTAAGCGATTGGAACGACCACGTCGGCGAGCAGGCCACCAGACGCCGTCTGGTGTTCCTGACAGGGGTAGCAGTAGTCGAACCCGGGAGTGCGGACACCACGACACGTCGGGCAGATCCAGGAAAGGGTGGGCAGAGGATTTCGAAGGAAGTTCCGCTGGGTCTCGACGTACTCGCGGACCCTGGCCCACGGGTCAGAGGCTGGCGAAATCAGGAAAGCCCTCCAAGTCGGCCGCAGCCGGTGAACGGTCGAGAATGGCGTCGACCGCCTCCACCAGGTCCATGGTCCCGTGCGCGACGTGGACGCCGGGCCGGGCGGCGAAGGCGCGTGCCCAGTCGTGCCGCATCACCTGACTGGTGAGCACCACGGGCCGACCGTGCTGAAGAGCGAGCCGCGCCTGGATCCGGGCTCCACTGCGTTCGCCGGCTTCGATGACCACGGTGGCAGCGGCGTAGCCGCTCATCACCGCGTTTCGCATTGGGAAGCTCTGCTTTGTCGGGGCGGCGTCGGGCCAGAACTGGCTGAGCACCAATCCGACCTCTGCGATGTGCTCTTGGAGCGCGCGGTTGACCATCGGGTAGTGGTGATGAATTCCGGTGCCGATGACCGCGACGGTGCGGCCCCCTGCCGCGAGTGCCGCCTGGTGGGCCGCGGTGTCGATCCCTCTCGCCAGACCGCTGACCACCGTCACACCACGGCGGGCCAGCGATTCTGAAACCGAGCTGGCGATCTCGACACCTCGATCGCTCGCTTCGCGGCTGCCGACCACCGCGATGGCCCGAGCGTCGCGGCGCGACTCACCTCGGGCGAAGAGCACTGGCGGCATCTCGCGGATGTCACGCAGCTGGGCGGGGTAGTCGTCGTCGAAGAAGGCCCGCACGGTGATGCCGCCAGCCCGCGAGGTCGCCGGCCGCGGCCTCGATCAGCGAGTCGACGGAGCGGGTGTCGGGAAAGAGCGTGTCGGTCTGCCCGACGACCCGGCGCAGGACTGCCAGCGCGGTGCCGACCTCTTGAATGTCGTGCACGGCATCAGACCAGCCGAGGTCTGGCTGCCGCAGCAGCGCGATCAGCGCAGCCCGCTCCACCGTCACCCGGTCCATGCCCCCTGATCGTAGTGGCAACTCCCGGCCGCTCAGCCCACCGGCCACACGGAGCCGGCAGAGAAGCCCGGCGCACCTCAGATCGCCCCACATGTTCGAACATATGTTCCCTCAGCCTTCAGGTCAACCGAAGGTCGCGCAGGTCAGGAGCTTTGGCGAGGAGGCGTACGCCGTCTTCGTCGTGTCGGTGCACGGTGCAGCCGGCGCGGGTGAAGCGAACGGTGACCACATGTCCGGCGTGCTGGGCCGCCAGGCGTAGCAGTTCCGGCTCGGGATTGGCGACGTCACGCGGCCCCGAGCCGGGCACCGGGATGGGCACCATCGGGTCGGTAGGGGCGGCCCCAGCTACGGCGTCGGTCAGGCACTCGACGCACCAGGAGAGCGCCGCGGCCAGACTCGGCCGGTAGGGGAAGTCGTCGGGGCGGACAGGTGCATCAAGCGGTTTCACCTCGACCGACCAGCGCAATCCGTCAGCCAGCAGTGGGTCTGCGGCGTTGTGCCGTAGGTCGCACATGGCCACTACGAGGGCCAGGTCAAGGCCGAGGGCGAGCCGCAGCAACTCGACCAGCGGTGGCGCGTCGGGAGGCGTCGCCACCACGATCAGACGGCCGGCCGGCGTACCCCGGCCTGTGCTGCGGACGTGCTCCCCGACCGGGTCGGCTCCGGCCCAGGGCAGGGTTACGTAACCGTCGCGGAGGTCCTTGCCGATCTGCTGCCCGCCGTCGGCGTCGGCCAGGTCGTCGGGCCGCGCGCCGAGGACCGCCGCCCAGGAGCCGAGCCGGTAACGGTCCGGAAGCTGGACGACGGGCTTGCCGCCCGGTTGGGTGGCGACCAGCGGAGCGACTTCGGGCGTACCGGCCTGCCAGGCCAGGTGCACCACCCGGTGCCGCAGGTCGGTGACGGTGACCAGCGTTGTCTGGTGCAGGCGCTGGGTGTCGCCGCAGGTGAAGCAGTGCAGCGCGGACGGGCGTAGCCCAGCACCGCAGCAGTGCGGGCAGTCGGGGTCGGGCGCGCGACCGCCGATCCGGCAGTCGCAGGCGCGCAGCCGGCTGTATGGTCGGCAGTCCGGGCACTGCCGCCAGTCGACGGGTTCACCCAGCCAGGACGGGTCGGGTGGTTCGTAGCCGCGGCTCACCGGCACCCGCACCCGGCGGACGACCTGGCCGGTGGACTGTTCCGCGAGGGTCTCCACCGGTTCGCCGGCGCGCAGAGTCGTGTGCCACCAGCGGCCGTTGCGCCACAGGGCCTGCGCGCCGGGCAACTCGCCCCCGGCCAGGTCGACGCAGTCAGCGAGAACGCGTCGTTCGAGCTGGTCGACGTCCACGGCCGGGGCGGCGGGCGGGCGCGGCGAGTCGGGGCGCAGCAGCCGGGCGGGAGCGGTCAGGCCGCGCTCGGCAAGGCCGCTGAGCGCCTTGGCCACATCGGTGCGGGCCAACACCTCCGGCAGCTCCCGGCACCAGCCGGGCGACCCGAGCGGCACCGGGGAGCCGGGCACCTCGTACCGGATGGCCCAGCAGAACCCCGCATCCTGCCGGCGGGCCTCGACGACCAGGTCCAGCAGCAGCAGGTCGGCCAGCGCACACAGCCAGGCCAGCCGTGCGGTCGGGTCGACGGTCGCCGGTGCGGTGGATCGGCCCAGCACCAGCCGCCAGGAGGCGTGATCGGCCCGCAGGATGGCGTGGGCCTCCAGCTCATGCCGAAGCGCTGCGGGAAGGTCGGGCCGCCACTGCCGGTCCAGCCACAGCGAAGGCACGTCGGCCTCGTCCAGGACCGCGCCGACGGTAGCGGCGAGTTCGCGTACCCGGGAAGAAAGGTCGACCACCCAGCGGCCCGCCGGGTCGCGGTGGGGGTCGAGGCCGCCGGGCACGACCTGGTGGGACGCGACCGCGCCGGTGTCCAGGTTGGCGACGGTGACCACGAGCTGTGCCCGCCGCCGGCCGCGCCGCCCGCAGCGGTAACAGGAATGCGCGACGCTGCCCGCGCCGCGACACTGCTCGCAGCTCCGGTACGCCTCCCGGCGCGGCCCGAGCACGTCGGCGTCGGCGAGGAACCGGTCGCCGTAGGTGGTGCACCGGCACGGTTCCAGCGTGAAGGTCATCCCGTCGCAGTCCGGGCAGACGACGACGGGCACGGCGGTCACCGACACCGCCGGGCCGCGCAGTCACCGTCGTGCTCGACGCGCCGCACGCACCGCCGACCGCCGTCGAGGGGCAGGTCGCAGAACACCCGATGGCGTACGCCCTGCGCGTCCTCGGCGGACACCGTGGTCTCGCCCGCGTCCACCTCGGACAGGAAGGTCAGCGAACGGGCCAGGGTGCCGGCGAAGTGTTGGGCGGCCGGCAGGTCGGCAGCGGTGAACGGCAGGTGCGCCACCCAACGGGCGCTCATCGGCGGGCCGCCAGGTCCTCGCGGGCCCGCCGTGACTGCCAGCACGTCAGCGCATCCTTGATCCGCTCGGTCTCCCGCCGGCTGCTGCCCAGCGCCGCGTACACCTCCGCCAGATCATGGGCGACGCGGTCGAGGAACTCGGCGACCTCCACGGCGTCCACGCCATGCCGCCCGCGGCGGGTGAACCGGCGCCCGCGGACCTGCCAGGGCTTCAGGGGTACGTAGTTGGCCGCCCGATAGGGCACCGGCCGGGGTGGCTCGGCCCGGAGATGACGGAGAAACGCGCGCACGACAGTGTCCTCCTTGGCAGGTGACCCTGGAAGCGACGTCGCCCGAGCAGCATCGCTCAGGCGGCGTCGCCCACCCCATCGCCGTAGCTTGTTCAGCCGTAAAGCAGCGGAGTGCTGTCCAAAGCAGACCGGATGTCATAGGTCTGCGATAGACAACAGGGGTTAACCCGCTGCTGTTAACCGCTGCCACTTGGAATAGGGACGCGGTTACGGCAGGCTGAACCCGCCATCATCGATCGGCAGGGAGCTATGGCAAATAACCTGCGTCGCGCTCGTCTTGCCAGGGGATGGTCTCAGGCAAGGCTGGTCCATGAGATCGAGCAGTACAGCCGCCGACGCATGGTTATGATCGCTTCCACCAATAGCCTTGGGGTCTACGTCTCCGAATGGGAGAACGGCCGGCGGAAGATCTCAAGCAGTTACGCGGCCATCCTGCGGAGCCTCCTCGGCACGACCGATGACGAACTATTTTCCGATGACGTGCCCGTTGACGACGACAGGAACGGTTACGCACGACTGGTCGAACAACTCGATGCCTCGCAGTCGGTCGGTCAATCGATGGTGCACACCCTTCGGCATCAGACGGAACTCCTTCGCACCATGGACCGTCAGCTCGGGGCGGCGCAGTTTGTCGACCAGATGCAGAGCCATCTGTCCCGTCTTCAGGAGAGCCTGTCGTTTACCGTGCTGCCATCTGCCAGGCAACCGCTCGCCCGCGCGCTGGCAGAAGCCGCATCGCTCGCGGCGTGGCAGGCCCTCGACGTCGGAGCGGCGGATCGCGCCTGGCGGCACTACGAACTGGCGAAGAGCGCCGCACGGGAGGCTGACGACCCGTTTCACCTCGCCCATGCCATGGGCGAGCAGGCATACGTCCTGGCCGATGCCGGTCGACCGGAGCTGGGGGCACAGCTCGTGCAGGAAGCACAGGCTTACGGAGCAAGTCGGTTGTCGCCTCGACTGTTGTCCTGGTTGGCCGCCGCCGAAGCAGAGCTGTGGGCGCTCAACCGACGCCCGGACGAGTGCCGGCACTCACTCGACCGAGCGAGCCGACATCTCTCAGGCGTCACAGGAGTTCGCGACCCCGATCTGCCAGGGATTTTCCTCGACGAAACTCACCTCCGTCGATGGCGGGGACACTCGCTTGCGCTGCTGGGCGACCCTCGGTCTATCGACGAGTTGTCGGCGGCTTTGGTCGCGATGGACGACACCTTCGTGCGAGCCGCGGCGGGAATGCGCTGCGATCTCGCGCAGGCGCATTTGGTTCGGGGAGAAAGTGAGGAGGCCCGCTCTCATCTACGAGAGGCCGGCTCGCTGGTGAACCTGACCGGATCTGTGCGATACCGACGCCGGATAGATCGGATCAAGGGCTTGACGGATTGGGCGTCAGGCCAGCAATGACGTGCAGGATGGCGACCAAGGTTCCCGACCCCGCCAACTCGCCGCGCGCCATCAGGTCCTGTATCTCACTCAGCGGCACCCACTCGACGCGACCGGCCTCCTCTGCGTCTGTTGGCGGGCCGACATAAGTGGCACCACGCCCAACGAAGATTTCGTGCGGCGAGTCGACCATGCCGATCATCGGCTGGTAGGTCACCACACGGGTCAGAGGCGAGGGCCGCCAGCCGGTTTCCTCCTCCACTTCTCGGCTTGCCGCCGCTACCGCCTCCTCGCCTGGTTCGACGATGCCGCCGGGCAGCTCCCATCTTGTTTCACCAGGAATGAATCGGTAGCGCCGCAACATCAGAACTCGATCGTGCTCGTCGAGCACGGCGACGACGGCGACACGATCCAGCCGAACGACATGGTGGGCGAAGGGTTCGAGTCCTGGCGGCTCCACGTCGACCAGCTCAAGTCGTAGCCAACGGTCCTCATACACCGTCCGCTCGCCCAGAATCCGCCATGGCCCTGGCTCGCCCGTCGTGTTCTCTTGCACCCCGTGAAGCTACCGTCGCCTACCGCACCGGACATCCCATCCGTAGCGGCAGCACCTGATCTTGACTCGTGAATGCAGGGCTGCGCGCCGACTTGCTGTCGGATAGTGTCCGTCCGACCACGCAGACGTGAACCGTTAGCGCGATCGGCAGACGGAGGCGGCATGGCCAGCATCGAGGAAGTCAAGGCAGCGCTGATGCAGGCCGCCGAGCAGGGCAACGCCACCATCAACCAGATCCGAGCCGCCGCCGACAACACCGAACAGATGCTGGCCCGGCTACGCGCAATCTCCGCCGGCACCGGGCACCCGACCATCGCCGAGGCCATCGCCCGAGGCGAACAGAGCAAGCAGCGCCTGGCCGAAGCCATGGCCCTGGTGCAGGGCAGCTCGGAGGCGGCGCGCCGCTACATCAACGTCCTCGGCTGAGCATCGGCTACAGCGATGAGCGTTGGCGACGTCAAGGTGTCGCTTCGCGCCGCCATCGAAGCCGCCCGCCAGGGACGGCGGGTTTTCGACCAGGCAGCCTATGACGCGGAGGCGGCGACCCGGATGGCGGACGCCGTGCTGCGGGGCAGCCGGAACGACGACGTGAAAGCGGCACATCAGGCGCTTGCCGCTGCCAGCGCAGAGGTCGAGCCGACCCGCCGCCGCTTCGACAACACCGCCAAGCACGCAACCGCCTACCTCACCCGGCTCGGATGAGCGACAGCATCGGCGAGGTCGTCGCGCAGCTTCTCGCCGTACGCGGAAAGCTTGATGCCGCCGCCATCACGGCGCTGCGCGCCCGGACGGACGCGGAGCAGGCACTGGCACACCTGGCCGGCGCGCAGCAGGGCAGCAGCGACCAGCGGTTGCGGGCGGCCGTCGCGGATGCCGAGGTGGCCCGCGACAAATCCCGCCGCTACACCCGCCTTCTGGCCGACGCTGCCGGCCACGTCAACACCATCGCACCGGGTGCCGCCACGTCCGGGCCGGCGGAGGAAGACGCCTTCCCGTCCGGGGAACGTCTGGTGGAGGCAGCAGAAGGTCGCAGCCGGAAGGGCGAGGCATTCCTCCGCCGACACGTCAAGAGGGCAGACGGCTCCGAGGACACCCTCAAGCAGACCGAACAGGCGATTACCACTGGCCTTCGCGAGCTACAGAAAAGTCTCAAGGGCTCGGGATCGAGTGGTAGCACGACTTCCACACCCGCCAACCCCGGCACGCCGGTTGACCGTCCTCAGTTGGAGCATCCGGTCACATCATCATCATGGCTGCTGGCGCGGTCGTCGTGGGACTTCGAGGTGTCTGGAACATCGTAAAGAAACGCCGCGAGAGGAAACGATCTGATGAGCAGCCCTGAGATGGTCGACTACATCCGAACGATGGTCAGAGGCGACCATGAGGCCAACGACCGAATCGAGGCCCGCCTTGACCAAATCGGCTGGGACGGCTTCCCTACTCTCCTTGGTGCCGTCTTCTACTTCGCAGTCAACCGACGCTTTGATGAGCGGACACCCCCCGGTGCGATCATGCGGTTCGTGGCCGACATACGTGCGGCAACTCAGACCGGTACACCAGAAATCGACGCCAATGCCGCCGAGACGCTGATCCGAGCCGCTGTGGATCCCGATGTCGAGACGGCCATTGATCCACAGATGGCCGGACGAATCCAGGGTCTGGTCATCCTCGCCATCTTGAGCAATGACGCCGTTGCCGACGACGATCTGGAGGCACTTCTCGCTGAGGCTGCAGCGCTGGCTAGCCGAGTGTGAGCCGACGCTTCCTCGGTCAGCACCAACGGGCAACGCGGACGATCGAACGGCTCTGACCTGCTCCAATAGAGGCATAGGCGGGTGTTCGACCAGGCTGCCTGTTGCCGCCGACGCGCCCCACCAACCGGGGGCACCTGGGACCGGGATGCGACGCCCCCCTGCTCGGGGCCGCCGCACCCGTGACGACCGTGAGGATCACCCGGCGAACAGTGCCCCAAAGTCCCTGTACGCCTCGTCGAAGCGGGCCATAGCCGCCTCGATGTTGGGCTCTGGATGCGGATCACCGAGCGCCTTCTGCATCAGCCCGAGCCCGCCGGCCAGGTTCTCCCCGCTCGCTACCAGCGACGGCTCCGGATCCGGGTCGCCGTAGAACTTCTCGTTCTTCAGATCCGCCCAGCCGACCTGGCCGAGCTTTACCTCAGAGCCGTCCAGCAGCTTCGCCGACGACCAGAAGTTCTCCGTTGCCGCCTCCCGTAGGTGCTTCGCCTTGCCCGGGTCCACGGCCTGCGCCGACTCCCCCAGCAGCGACAGCCCTCGACCCAACTGGTCCAGATACTCGAATCGCTCCTGCGGGTCGATCCGGTCCCACAGGTCGATAACCGGCGGGCAACTGAGACACCCGACCGGCCCGATAGGCTTCGGTGTGAAGTCCGGCAAAAGGATCGTGAAACAGTCGAAGATCGGCCGGCCGCCAATATTGCCGACTATGAAACAGACTGTCACCGGCCGACCAGCAGCGCTGGCCGGAGTGGCTGGCACCAGCAGTGTCGCGGTTACGACAAGCGCCAGCGCGAGCATTATCCGTTGAACACGACTCATAGAAACCTCCTGCGAGAAGGGTCAATGCCTGTTCATTCTGACCTGCTGCCGCGTTGAGACATAGGCCAAACAAAGTCAAAAATCAGCAGGAGCATGTTGCCGAGCGATTTCCATTGATCGACCTACATAGGGATATATTTTTGCGCAAGAGTGAGTCCTAGCCCGCAGCCCGGCCAGGACGGCCCGGTCAGCGCCAAGCTGCGACAGCTCCACGCCGATCAGGTCGCTGAAGAATTGGGCCGGCGAGCCAGGGGACCAGGCCGCTCGTCGGCCCACCACTGGTGCAGCCAGTGCCCCAGCTCCGCGATGCCCGCCAGCAGCGGCAACAGCCGATCCGCCGGCGATACCTTCGCTTTCGGACGGTGCGCAGTCCCCAGATGGTGACGGCATCGGGTGACCTTTCCGGCCATCCGACCCCATTGACGGTCACACCCGCGGTCGACCTGCACGCCCTCGGACCCCGGCGGCCCGGCGTTGAAGCTTGGCCGCGTACGGAATCTGACACCGAGGCTCAGTGAGCCATTCGGCCCAAGGACTTGATCACGGGTGGTGATCATGTGGTTCGGGCATGGTCGAAGTGCAGCAGGGCGAGGGCGGCTGCCACGATCTCGCCGATGCGCCATGGGTTGAGGCTGACGTTGCGAAGTGCCTTGAACGTGGTCTTGAGCAGCGAGTTTCCGCGTTCGCCGATGGCGCGCAGGCTGTTTTGGGCCTTGTTGAGCTGCTGCTGGGTTGCCGTGAGCCGGCCGCCCTTGGGTTTCTTGAACGCCACGGTGATGGTGTCGGACTCGCCTTCGTAGCCCAGGTCGCCGAGGGTGCGCAGGTCGCCGGCGGCGGCTCGCAGTGCCGGGAGGATCTCGGGATGGGTACGCGCAGCGGTGGTGTCGTGCTCGCGGCTGGGTCGCACCGGCGAGGTCCAGATCGGCCAGCCGTCGCCGACGGTGATCACCTGGACGTTGCCGCCGTGGTTGTCGTGCTTGGCTGACCACCACAGATCGACCCCCTGTGTCGGGCCTGGGGTGCGGCACCGATCGGTCTCGATCAGGGTGCCGTCGATGTTCACGTGGCAGCGCCCAGCGGTTTTGGCGGCCAGCAGCGCGCCGTGCAGGCCGGGCGCTCGGGCGGCGAGCACGTCGATGCCCTCGTGCAGGTAGTCGAGTCTAGCTCGAAGGACTCCGGATTGAGCCGTGGCTTGAGCACCACCTCGTCGTGGCGGTGGAGAAAGGTTCGCCCATCGACGCGAGACCAACTCGACCCACATCCACGGATCGCGGCTTAGATCCACAGACCCCCTCCACTGTGTGCGGCTGGAGTATTTAGGACCTCTTATTCGCAGCCATCTCGATGCGACGGCCTACGATGGGACCCCCGAGGGGGTGCATTGATGAGCATGATGGGTGGTAGCGGTCAGTGGGGGCGCGTGCGCAACGACGCGGGCGCAAAGGCCCTTCAGCAGGAAAAGCAGATGGATGCCGAACGTCGTCAAGCGGCCACTGCCCGCTCTCGTGCCGTCAGAGAAGCCGTCTTCCGACGTATCCGGTCGATGTTCCTACCGAAACGCATCGGTTGATCCTGCGGATGTGCCAGCGGGCGCCGGAGGGCAGCGTCCAGCACCGCCGCGACCGCGGTAGCCAGGACTCCCGCGAGGGGATTCACCACGTCCCGCGGGTCCCGTCGGTCCGGCACGCGTCAACGCCTCAAACCAGACTCGGCCGGCACGAGGCAGGCAGTGACACTCCGACATGATCCACGTGCATAGCCAGCACACCGATCAGCGATGACGTACCCAACGGGCGCGGTCCTCGATGATCTTTCGGCTTCGACACCTCGATGATCACCGAAAGGCCGCGCCCGACCTATACCACCATGATCAGGAGAATCCGCCCGAAACGCTCACGACGGGCATACCGCTACCTCGCCTGAGCTCTGGGGGATCACCAGGTCAGGATCGTGCCCACGGTCCGCTGACGAACTGCCCGTTGCCGACGAACGGGCTGACGTTTGGCACGCACCCGCCCAGGCTCATCGTCTGGGTCATCATGACCGGGGCCGGCTTCCCGCGACCGCCGCACTTCATGTGGGCGAAGCCGAGGAAGTGGCCGAACTCGTGATTGATCACGCCGGCGTGGTAGTCGTCGATGCTGACCGGGTATCCCGGTGAGCCCTGGAGCCAACGCCTCAGGTTGATCATGATGGTCTTGCCGTACTTGCAGGAGTAGACGCCCTCGGTGTCGACGCCGCTCGCGCCGCAGAGTCTGTCCACTGTCCTCGGTGTCGCGAGCCGCACGTCGACGTCGACAGTGGAGGCGCCGACCCGCTGGAAGGACCATGACGCCCGGGTCAGGTTCACCGCCGTGTTGGTGACCGGGTGCTGCGCCGAGGTGGCCCACCCGTTCGGTGCCGCCAGCACCTGCTCGATGCTCGCGGCGAACCGGTCCGGCTTCCACGCCGGGACCTCACCCCAGGCGATGCCCTTCTCCACCGAGACGCTGTAGCGCACCCGCTTCTTGCCCTTGCCGATCACGCGACCGTTGCCGCTGGCAGTGGTGAAGGTGCCGGCGGCCCTGGTGGGAATCTGCTTGTCGGTCGGGATCTCCGGGGTTGGGCTGGTGGTCGGCGTATCGCCGGGGTCCGCACTCTGGGTGCTCAGCCCGGAGAGTGGGACATCCGCCTGCCCGGAAGCCGGTGTCGACGTGCCACACCCGGCGGTCGCCAGCATCACTGCCAACGAGATCGGCACGAGCAGCCGTCCGTTGATCCGCACGTCGAAACCTCCAGGAGCAATCACGGGTGAGTGAGGAACACCGGAAGGCTACGTGACTGCCTGTAAGGAAAATGTCAGGATGATCGGTGGAGGCACAGCCGCAAAAGCGCATAGATCCGGCATGCAGCACCACAGGAAAGTCACCCTAGGTGATGGAAGCTGTCGCTTTGAGCGAGGTCAGGCGGCCGCTACGACGTGGTCGATCACCAGGTGGGCGGCACCGGTGATGCCGACGTCCTGGCCGGCGGCGACCCGTTCGATGAGCAGGGTCTGGGTGGCCAGCGGGAGGCACCGCTCGTAGAGGGTGGCCCGCATGCTGGCCAGCAACGGCTCGCAGTCGGCCAGCCGGCCGCCGATGGCCACCACCTGCGGGTTGAAGAAGTTGACCACCACGGCCAGGATCTCGCCGACGGCGCGGCCGGCCTGCCGGGCGAGGGCGGTGGCCTGCCGGTCACCGTCGTCGATCAGGCGGATCACACCGGTCAGGTCGGAGACCTGTACGCCCTGACCCCGGAGGGCGGTAACAAGTGCGGCGCCGCTGGCCACCGCCTCCAGGCAACCGGCGTTTCCACAGGTGCACGGTGGCGCGGGGTCCGCCACGACCCGGCAGTGGCTGATGTCCCCGGCCGAGCCCTGCGCGCCCCGGTGCAACCGTCCACTGGAGATCACACCGGAGCCGATCCCGGTGCCAGCCTTGATGTAGACGGCGTGGTCCAACTCGGAATGAGCGGTGCGGTGCGCGCCGAGCGCCATCAGGTTGGCGTCGTTGTCCACGATGACCGGCACGTCGACCCGGCCCGCGCAGAACGCGGCGACGTCGAAGCCGTTCCAGCCGGGCATCCGCGACGGGCTGACGATCCGCCCGGTGGCGTGCTGCACCGGACCGGGAATCCCGATGCCGATGCCGCGGAGCGCGTCCGCCGCCGAGCCGTCGGCCGAGGCCGCTGGATCGCCGCCCACCAGCGTGGTGACCTCGGCCAGCAGCGCGCCGAGCACCGCCTCCGGACCGTCCTCGATGCGGACCGGCAGGGTGCGGGCCTGGACCACCCGCCCGGAGAGATCCAGCGTGCCGACGCGGGCGTGATGTGCGCCGAGGTCGATGGCACCGACAACGGCACCGCCGGTGGGCACGGCCAGCTGGCGGGGCCGTCGCCCACCCCGGGACCGCCCGGCGCCGGTCTCCTCCAGCAACCCCTGGCTGATCAACGCCTCGACCCGCTGGGACACCGTCGACGGGGAGAGCCCGGAGAGGCGGGACAGGTCGGCCCGACTGACGGCCGCACCGGTGGCCACCCAGCGCAGTAGCTCCCGGGGGCCGCCCCGGAGGGCTTCGCGTGGCGCGTCGTCAATCGTCACGTCAGCTTCTTAGCACCCGGAGTTTGTTCAAGCAACCGGTTGACTTAGTTTGCTGGCTACCTTTAGATGGCGCTGTTGGTTCGATATGAAGCTGACTTAGTTTTATAGTCGAAGGAAGTGAGGCCACCTGGTGGCACCGGAGACGACGGGTGCGGACCGACCGATGGTGTCGGTACGCGGTCTGAACAAGTGGTTCGGTCCGCTGCACGTGCTGAAGGACATCGACCTCACGGTGGCCGCCGGCGAGGTGGTCGTCGTGGTGGGGCCCTCCGGCTCCGGCAAGTCGACACTGTGCCGCTGCCTCAACCGGCTGGAGACCGCCGGGAAGGGCAGCATCGAGATCGACGGCGAGCCACTGCCCGCCGAGGGCCGCGCACTGGCCCGACTGCGCGCCGATGTCGGCATGGTCTTCCAGTCCTTCAACCTCTTCGGCCACAAGACGGTGCTGGACAACATCACCCTCGGCCCCACCCGGGTCCGCCGGATCGCTCGACCCGAGGCGCGGCAGCAGGCGATGACCCTGCTGGAGCGCGTCGGTATCGCCGACAAGGCGAACCACCATCCGGCCCAGCTCTCCGGCGGGCAGCAGCAGCGGGCCGCGATCGCCCGGGCCCTGGCGATGCAACCGAAGGTGCTGCTCTTCGACGAGCCGACCTCGGCCCTCGACCCGGAAATGGTCAACGAGGTGCTCGACGTGATGGTCTCCCTGGCCGCCGAGGGGATGACCATGATCGTGGTGACCCACGAGATGGGTTTCGCCCGTCGCGCCGCCGACCGGGTGGTCTTCATGGACGACGGCCGGATCGTCGAATCCGGCGCTCCCGACGACTTCTTCGCAGCTCCGCGCACCGAGCGGGCCCGCGACTTCCTATCCAAGATCCTCCAGCACTAGCCCCCAACGGGAGGGTGTCATGTCAATCCTCAAGATGAGCTTCACCGGGCGGCGGTCGCTCGCCCTCACCGCCACCGCTGTGGCGGTGGCCCTCGCCGCCACCGGCTGCGGCGGTGACAGCGGCGGCAGCACTCCGGCGCTGCCCGGCAACCCCGGCCTGGGCGGCGACGGCGTCATCGCCCAGTCGGTGTACGACGCCGCACCGGTCGCCACCGACGCAGACATCCCGGCCGGTTCGACGATGGAGGCGATCCGCAAGCGCGGCTACCTGAACATCGGCGGATCCCTGGACGCGCCGCTGCTCGCCCAGCAGAACCCGGTCAGCGGCACCATCGAGGGCTTCGACGCCGACATGGCGAAGTTGCTGGCGAAATACATCATCGGCAAGCCCGAGGTGAAGACGACGACCATCGGCACCCAGACCCGGGAGGCCATGCTCCAGGCCAAGTCGGTGGACGCGGTCTTCCAGACGTACACGATCACCCCGCAGCGGGCCACCCAGGTCGCCTTCGCCGGGCCGTACCTCACCTCCGGCCTCGCCGTCGGGGTCCGCAAGGACGACACCTCGATCAAGAGCGTCAAGGACCTCGCCGGCAAGACCGTGATCGTCGGGGCGAACACCCCCGCCGTCACCGCGCTGCCCTCCGCCGCGCCCGGCTCGAAGCAGATCGCCTTCGGCACCGACCCGCAGGCGTTGCAGGCGCTGCTGCAGAAGCGCGGCGACGCGTACGTGCAGGACTTTACGCTGCTCGCCTCGGGCGCCAAGGCCAACCCGGGGATGAAGGTGGTGGGCGAGCCGTTCACCACCGAGGCGTACGGCATCGGCCTCAACAAGGCGGACGCGCAGTTCAAGGAGTTCGTCAACAACTGGCTGAAGAAGATCCAGGCCGACGGCACGTGGGCGAAGGTCTGGGAGGGCACCCTCGGCTCGGTGGTGGAGGGTGGCGCGCCCACCCCGCCCGCCCTCGGATCCGCCGACGGCTCCTGAGCAGTCTCCCGTACCGATGGAAGCCCTCACCGCCCACCTGAGCCAGCTTGGCCACGGCCTGGTCACGACTGTCGAACTGACAGTCGTGACCACCGTCGGCGCGATGCTGCTGGGCATCGTCGTGGCCACCCTGCGGATCGCCCCCGTCCCGCTGCTGCGCGCCATCGGCACCGCGTACGTCGAGGTGTTCCAGAACCTGCCGCTGCTGGCGCTCCTGGTGCTCTTCGTGTTCGCGCTGCCGACCATCGGCATCACGTTCCCGCTGTTCAGCTCCGCCGCGATCGTCATCGCGGTGTACGAGGGGGCGTACCTGGCGGAGGCGATCCGCGCCGGGATCAACACGGTGGGTGTGGGCCAGGCCGAGGCGGCCCGCGCCATCGGGCTCACCTTCGGCCAGTCCCTGCGGCACGTGATCCTGCCGCAGGGACTGCGGGCGGTGATCCAGCCGATCGGCAACATCTGCATCGCGCTGCTGATGAACACCTCACTGGCCGCCGCCGTCGGCGTGGTCGAGCTGACCCAGGCGGCCAACAACGTGAACCTGGTCGAGGCCCAACCCATCGCCGTCTTCACCGGCGCGGGTCTCGCCTACATGCTGCTGGCGCTGATCATCGGTCAGGTCACCGGCCTGCTCGAACGAAGGCTGGCGATCGTCCGATGAACAAGACGCAACAGATCCTCTTCGACGAGCCCGGCCCCCGCGCCCAACGGCGCATCCGGATCGCCACAGTGCTGGGCGCCGTTCTGCTGGCCGGTGCCCTGGCCGCGGCCGTCTACCAGTTCGCCAGCCACGGCGAGTTGGCCGCCGCCCGGTGGGAACCGTTCACCACCTGGCCCATCTGGCGGTACCTGCTCAACGGCCTGTGGGCCACGCTGCGCGCCGCCGCCGCGACCGCCGTGCTCAGCGCCGCGCTCGGGCTGCTCCTGGCGCTCGGCCGGCTGTCGACGCATCGACCGCTGCGCTGGCTGGCCGGCGCGTACGTGGAGGTCTTCCGGACCGTCCCCACCCTGCTGCTGATCTACGTGACGCTGTTCGCCCTGCCGCAGTACGGGCTGAACTTCCCACTGTTCTGGAAGCTCGTGGTGCCGCTGGTGGTCTCCAACTCGGCGGCGTTCGCGGAGATCTTCCGGTCCGGCATCCTGGCGCTGGACCGTGGGCAGACCGAGGCCGGCCTCGCGATCGGGCTGCGCCGCGGGCAGGTGATGGCACTGGTGGTCCTGCCGCAGGCGCTGCTCCAACTCGCACCGTCCCTGGTCAGCCAGCTCGTCGGGCTGCTCAAGGACACCTCGCTCGGCTTCGTCGTCAGCTACACCGAGCTGCTCTACAGCGGGCAGGTGCTCGCCTCGTACACCCACCTGCTGATCCAGACGTTCCTGGTGGTGGCGCTGATCTACCTGGTGGTCAACGCCTCGCTGTCGAAGTTCGCCCGCGTACTCCAGGCCCGTAACGGCCGCTTCGGCACCCGGCGTCGGCGGCGGACCGCCGAGCTGCCCCCGCCGCTACTCGAAGGGAACACCCCCCGGTGACCATCTTCCGCTACGCCGAACTGGCTCGGGTCGTGCGCAACGGCTTCGTGGAGAGCCGGCACTACGGCAGCGTCGTGGTGCTCGCCCCGGACGGCAAGGTCGCCCTCGCCGCCGGCGTACCCGACGAGCCGGTGCTCCCCCGCTCGACCCTCAAGCCGGTGCAGGCGCTGGCCTGCCGGGTCGCGGCGGGCGACGAGCTGACCGGCCCGGCGCTGGCCCTCGCCGCCGGCAGCCACACCGGCGACGACAGGCACGTCGAGGTCGTTCGGGCGATGCTGGCCGGGGCCGGCCTGACCGAGGACGCGCTCGGCTGCCCGGTGGACTGGCCGGAGGACGAAGCGACCCGGGACCGGCTGATCCGCGCCGGCGGGCAGCGTGACCGGATCCGCATGAACTGCTCCGGCAAGCACGCCGCGATGCTCGTCGCCTGCGTCGCCCGGTCCTGGAGCACCCACGACTACCTCGACCCAGACCACCCGCTCCAGCGGGAGACCGCTGCCGCCGTCGCCCGGCTGGCCGGCACGCCGATCGCGCACCACGCGGTCGACGGCTGCGGCGCACCGCTGTTCGGTCTGCCGCTGACCGGCCTGGCCCGCACGTTCCAGGCGTTGGTCACCGCGCCCGCCGGGAGCGACGAGGCGCTTGTCGCGCAGGCCATGCGCCAACACCCGGAGTACGTCGGCGGCTGGCACGGGCACCCCAACACCGACCTGATGCGGGCGCTACCCGGAGTCCTCGCCAAGGGCGGAGCCGAGGGCGTGCTCGCGGTGGCCGCACCGGACGGTCACGCGGTGGCGGTGAAGGCGATCGACGGTTCACCCCGCGCCACCACCGCCATCGCCCTCGCCGCCCTCGACGCCGTCGGCGTACCTGTCGGTGGGGCCGACGCGCTGCGCCAGGTGCCGGTGCTCGGCGGCGGCGTACCCGTCGGCGCCGTCACGGCCGTCATCGACTGGACCACAGCATCGCCTCGCACGTCTCGCACGGAAAAGGAAGAGTCATGAACACATTCGAGATCTGCATCGACAGCGTCGAAGGGGCGGTCGCCGCCGAGGAGGCCGGCGCCGACCGGGTGGAGTTGTGCTCCGCGCTCTTCGACGGCGGGCTGACCCCCAGCCTGGGCACCATCGAGACGACAGTGGGCGCGGTCAGCCGGATCCGGGTACACGTGATCGTCCGTCCCCGGGCCGGCGACTTCATCTACTCGCCGTTCGAAGTCGAGGCGATGGAGCGGGACGTCCGGGCCGCGGTGGCGGCCGGCGCGCACGGCATCGTGATCGGCGCGCTGACCGCCGAGGGCGACGTCGACGTGCCGACCACCCGCCGGCTCATCGCCGCCGCGGGCGACGCCAGCATCACCTTCCACCGGGCGTTCGACATGACCCGCGACCCGCACGCGGCGCTGGAGCAGCTGATCGAGCTGGGCGTGCAGCGAGTGCTCACCTCGGGTCAGGAGGTCAGCGTGCTGGAGGGCGCTCCGCTCATCGCCGACCTCGTGCGCCGGGCCGCCGGCCGGATCATCATCATGCCGGGCGGTGGCATCACCCCGCGCAACATCGCCCGGATCGTCGAGGCGACCGGCGCCGACGAGTACCACTTCGCGGCCCTGGTCAGCTCGGACAGCCCGGCCGTGCACCGCAACCCGGCGCCGCTCATGGGCGGCAGCCTGAACCGACCCGAGTACGAGCGCTCGGGCACCTCGGGCGCCCTGGTCGGCCAGGTGCTCGCCGCCTCCCGCGCCTGACGGCGCTGATCGCGCCCAGGGCGCGATGATCGTGCTCGAACATGGAAGTAGTGGCCTCCCTGAACGGGGAGGCCACTACTTCATGCATCGAGCACGATCATGGGCCTCAAGCCCGGCCCCGGCCCCGGCGATCTTGCACTTTCTGCCCCGACACAACGGGCTTACCAACCCATACCGACAACCGAAACTGCAAGATCGACGCTCAACTCGCGCTGGTTGTGCGCGACCTCGCGGTCTCAGGCGAGGTCGTTGACGCAGCGCAGCACCGGGCGGGCGACGAGGGCCGCCGGGTCCAGCAACCCGTCCGCGTGCACGGTGAAGGTCGTCGACTCGCCGGGCAACAGCGTGACCAGGGCGGTGTCCACAGTGGCTGAGGCGTCGAGGCGGTCCGGGAACAACGTCAGGTCGCGCAGCACCGTTCGGGCCGTGACTCGGACCCGCTGCCCGCCGTCGAACGGCTCGACCGTCGCGTCCCAGGCCGCCGCCGGCCAGTCCACCTCCCGGTCCTCGGCGAAGAACCACAGGGCGCGCTCCGCGGTGCCACCGGCCTCCGCGACCAGCACCTCGCGCCGGGCATCCTCCGGCCGCGCCAGCTCCGCCGGCAGTGCCAGCGTCATCGCCGAGTACGCCGGGACGTCGAGGTCGACCGAGGTCTTCGCCCTCGGCTCCCCGGTGAGCGTGAACCGCGTGACCGCGGCCGGCGCGGCCCACACCTCAGCGGTCTCGTTGACCGCGACCAGGGCCAGCCCGCCGTCGCGGGGCTGCACGGTGAGGAGCCGGTCGGCGTACGCGTGGCGCAGCGCGTACCACAGGGGTTTGCGGCGGCCGTCGCCGTCGACGGCCGACCAGGAGGTCACCGGCCAGCAGTCGTTGAGCTGCCAGACGATGGTGCCCGCGCAGACGTTCCGGTGGGAGCGGAAGTGCTCCACCCCGAGCTGGATCGCGCGGGCCTGGTTGAGCTGCGTCAGGTAGTGCCAGTCGTCGAAGTCCGCCGGGGTGGGCAGGTGCGCGTCGAGGCCGCGCTGGAGCTTGGCGTCACCGCCGGCCGCCTTCTGGTGGTGCGCCATGCCCGGTGAGTCGTGTGCGAGGGGTTCGTCGCTCAGCGCGCGGCGCAGCGTGGCGTACGCCGGTGGGGCCTGGTAGCCGAATTCGGCGACGAAGCGCGGGACGTACTCCCGGTATTTGGTGTAGTCGTCGGTGTTCCAGACGTCCCAGATGTGGGTGGTGCCGTGCGCCGGGTCGTTGGGGTGGATCGCCTCGCTGCCGGACCAGGGGCTGCCCGGCCAGTACGGGCGGGTCGGGTCCAGCTCGCCGACGATCCGGGGCAGCACGTCGAGGTAGTAGCCGCGCCCCCAGGTGCGCCCGGCGAGGGCCTGCTGCCAGTCCCAGTCGTGCCAGCCCCAGATGTTCTCGTTGTTGCCGGTCCAGAGCACCAGCGACGGGTATGGGGCGAGCCGGGTCACCTGCTCGGCGGCTTCGGCGGCCACCTCGGTGCCGAACGGCTCCTCCTCCGGGTACGCGGCGCAGGCGAAGAGGAAGTCCTGCTGGACGAGGAGCCCACGCTCGTCGGCGAGGTCGTAGAAGTCCGCCGACTCGTACCGGCCGCCGCCCCAGACGCGCAGCAGGTTGACGTTGGCGGCGACCGCCTGGTCGAACCGCTCGGCCAGCCGGGCCCGGGTGATCCGGGTGGGAAACGCGTCGTCCGGGATCCAGTTGACCCCGCGGACGAAGACCGGGACGTCGTTGACCGACAACGAGAACGGGGTGCCGTGCTCGTCGGGTGTGGTGTCCAGCCGGACCGAGCGGAAGCCGATCCGGTGCGACCAACTGTCCAGGGCGTCTCCGTCCGGGGCGTGCAGTGTCACCTCGATCGGGTGGCGCGTCTGGTCGCCGTACCCCCGGGGCCACCACAGTGCTGGCTCGCGGACGGTGAGGGTCAGCACGGCCGTGCGCTGGCCGGCCGGGACGACCACCTCGGCGCGGACGCCGGCCACGGCGGCGCGGACGGTCAGCGGGACGTCCGCGACCCGCTCGACCTCGACGTGCACCTCGACCCGGCCGTCGCGACCGTCCATGGTGACGAGTGGACGGACGGTGGCCAGCCGGGCGGTCGACCAGGCGTGCAGGCCGATCTCCTGCCAGATGCCGGCGGTGACCAGTGTCGGCCCCCAGTCCCAGCCGAAGTTGCAGGCCATCTTGCGGATGAAGTGGAACGGCTCCGGGTAGGCGTTGGGCCGGTCGCCGAGCCGCTCCTGCTGCGCCTCGGCATAGCGGTACGCGGAGCCGAACGTGACGACCAGGTCGTTGTTCCCGTCGCGCAGCAGCGGTCGGACGTCGACCCGGTAGCCGCGGTGCATGTTCGCGGTGCGGCCGACCTCGACGCCGTTGACTGTGAGCGTGGCGACGGTGTCCAGGCCGGCGCAGACCAGGTCGACCCGCTCGTCGTCGCCCGAGCGATGGACGAATGTGGTCTGGTAGACCCAGTCGGTGCGCCCGATCCAGGCCAGCGCTCGTTCGTTGTCGTCGAGGTAGGGGTCTCCGATCAGCCCGGCGTCGAGCAGATCGGTGTGCACGCAGCCGGGCACTGTCGCCGGCACGGACCGGCCGGCGACCTCCTCGGGCACCTGCGCTCCGGGGGCCGCTCGCACTGTCCAACCGTCGTAGAGTGCCTGTCGGCGCAAGACCTCACCGCACCTTCCGCATCGAAAGACGCTTACTGAACCGGATAAGCTGAGAAACCGTACGGTTCGAATTCTGGGCTGTCAACGGCCAGGGAGCAAAGGAGTACGCCGGTGAAGCGGCCGACAATCGCCGACGTCGCCCAACGCGCCGGGGTGTCCAAGGGCGCCGTGTCCTACGCGTTGAACGGGCAGCCCGGCGTCTCCGAGGCCACCCGGCAGCGCATCCTGGCCATCGCCACGGAGATCGGGTTCAGCCGGAGCAGCGCCGCCCGCGCCCTCTCGGCCGCCACCGCCGGGGCGATCGGCCTGGCCCTGTGCCGACCGGCCCGGACACTCGGCGTCGAGCCGTTCTTCATGGCGCTGATCAGCGGCGTCGAGGCCGAACTGTCCGCCCGCTCCTACGCGCTGACCCTCCAGGTGGTGGCCGACCACGACGCCGAGATCGCCGTCTACCGGCGCTGGTGGGGCGAACGACGGGTGGACGGGGTGCTGGTCTGCGACCTGCGCACCGACGACAGTCGCATCCCCGCACTCGAGCAGCTACAACTGCCGGCGGTGGTGATCGGCGGCCCCGGTGGCACCGGTGAGCTGGCGAGTCTCTGGTCCGACGACGCCGCCGCGCTGACCGAGACGGTGGAGTACCTGGTCGTCCTCGGGCATCGACGGATCGCCCGGGTCGCCGGCCTGCCCGACCTGCGGCACACCGAGATCCGCACCGACGCCTTCGCGGCCGTCCGCCAGCGGCTCGGCCTGGTCGACGCGGTCACCGTCTGGTCCGACTACACGGGCGAGGAGGGCGGCCGGGCCACCCGCCGGTTGCTCAGCTCGGCCGACCGACCCACGGCGGTCATCTACGACAACGACGTGATGGCCATCGCCGGGCTCTCCGTGGCCCAGGAGATGGGTCTGACCGTGCCCGGCGATCTGTCCATCGTGGCCTGGGACGACTCGCCGCTGTGCCGCCTGGTGCACCCGCCGCTGACCGCGCTGGGCCGGGACATCCCGGCGTACGGCGCGCACGCCGCCCGGCAACTGCTCGCCGTCGTCGCCGGGCAGCCGGCCGGCCGGGTGCAGGACGAGACGCCCCATCTCACACCGCGCGGCAGCACGGCACCGCCCCGCAACAGATGAACCGGTTCAGCGCGATGCTGAGGGAAACTCCTCGAAGTACGCCTCGACCCGCTCGGCCGTCGCCGGCCGGGCCAGCGCGAACCCCTGCCCGTACCGGCAACCGCCCCGGCGCGCCCCCTCGACCTGGGTCGACGACTCCAACTCCTCGGCGACGAGCTCGACGCCCAGCCGCTCGCCCACGTTGACCACCACGTCGATCAGTGGCGGCTGCCCGTCCGGCCGTGCGCCCACCAACTCCGGGCCCACCTTGAGCAGGTCGATCGGCAGTCGGCGCAGCTGGGCCAGTGAGGCGTGCTCGGCCCGGAAGTCGTCCAACGCGGTGCGTACGCCAAGCGACCGGAGCCCGGCCAACCGAGCCACCACTGTCGGCAGGTCACCGGCGACCCTCGGCTCGCTCACCTCCACCACCAGTCGCTCCGGCGGCACCCCGTACGCGGCCAGCACGGCTGCGAGCCGCTGGACGAAGTCGGGGGTGGTCAGCTCCCGGGTCGTGACGTTGACCGCCATCCACAGCTCCCGTACGCCCACCGACCAGTCGGACAACTGCCGGCAGGCCCGGTCCAGCACCCACCACTCCAACTCACCGACCAGGTCCAGGTCCTCGGCGACCGGCAGCAGCTCGGCCGGGAGCACCGTGCCGAGCACCGGGCTGCGCCACCGCAGCAGTGCCTCCGCGCCCACCGGTTGCCCGTCGGCCAGATCGACCACCGGCTGGTAGACGAGGTCCAGCTCGCCGCGCGCCACCGCACCGGGCAGCTCGCGCTCCAGGTCGAGCCGGCGTACCAGCTGTTCCTCCAGGAACGCGTCGTACCACTCCACCCGATCCCGGCCCAGCTGCACGGCCCGTCGTCGGGCCAGCTCGGCCTGCCGGAGCACGTCCGCCGGCCCGGCGCCGCTCACCTCGGCCAAACCGATGCTCGTCTGCACGCGCAGCATCGCGCCCGCCAGCCGGTAGGGCGGGCTGAGCGCGCTCAACAGCCGGGTGCCCAGGGCGTACGCCAGCACCGGGCCGGCGGCGGTGACCACCGCGAAGCCGGTACCCGTGCACCCGGTGACCAGATCGTCGGCGGCGATGACCGCGCGAGCCCGGTGCACCGCCTCGGCCAGCACGTCCTCCCGGGCCGTCGGGCCGATCCCTTCGGTGCCGTGCAGGTCCACCAGCAGCAGCGCGCCGGCCGGCACCGAAACCTCGCCGATCGCGGCCAGGGCGTCCAGCAGGGCAGCCCGGTCGCCGGGTGTGCCGCTGGTCAGCGAGGGTCGCCGGTTGGGCCCCCACCAGGCGGAACTGTGATCAGGCGACCAGGTCGAGCCAGCACCCATCGCGGTGGACGTGCCCTCCGGCGCGCCGGGGCCTCGCTCGGGCGGCGGTTCCGGTGTGCCCGGCCATCGTGCCGGGGTGGCACGGCGGTGCCGCAGCGACCGGCCCGCCGGCCGGCGATGAGCGGCCCGCCGACCGGACGTGGGCGCGTCACCCGCGCGCAGCAGCTCACGCAGCACCAGGGGCGGCACCGCCACCAGGGCCAACAACACGCTCGTCCGGTCCGGTGCGCGGCCGGCGCCCAGGTGCAGGCCCGACGCCAGCAACAGCACCGCCGCGGGAAGCACCGTCCGGGGCCAGGCCGCGGCGGCCGGGTCCGCCGGCTCTGCCGCGTCGGCCGGCTCCGCGTCGTCCGCCGCATCCGCCGCGCCGACCGCGACGAGCAACATCCCGAACACCAACGGGGGTACGGCCAGCAGGGCCACCCGGCCGGCCGGTGCGGACGGCAACGTGGCCAGCAGCACCAGCCCGCCCACTGTGAGCAGGACACCGCCCCGGCAGACCGCCGCACCCGAGCGCCGCCGCGGCCCCGCGAACGCGTTCAGCGCGGCCATCCCCAACCCGCCGAGCGTCAACGCGGCGCCCAGTCGAACCGGGACCGGCAGGCCGTCGGTGGGCAGCAGCAGCCAGCCGGCGAGGGCCAGACCGACGGCCGGGCCTGTCGACTCGACCAGCCAGCGCAGCCGGACCGAGGCCGCCGGCCGCGAGCGGCCGGGGAGCAGGTGCAGACCGGCCGTCGCGAGGGCCGCCACGACCAGCGACCCGATCAGCACGGCGAGGGTGTGCCCGAGGTCGGTCAGGGGCAGCACGACGGCGGTGAGACCTGCCGCCACCACCGCCGCGTCGAGCAGCACACCCGCCGCACGCGGGGTCGGGTCGGTGTCGCGCCGGGTGGCCAGCCGGGAGAGTCGCAGCCCGGCGAGCGTGGCGCCGGCACCGGCGGCCAGCGCGATCACCACCGAGGTCGGGACCAGGTCGGCGGCAGCGGCGAGGAGGAGCAGCGCCACCGCCACGGACGTGGCGGCTTCCGGTGCCGCACGGCGGGGGACGAGGACGCGGAACGGGTACGCGAGGAGCACGGCGGTCGCCTTCGTGAGGGGGCACGGGGGCGGTGCGGCGGTGCGGGACATCGGACGTTGCGAGTCCGCTACCCACGATTGGCAACGATGGACGGCCGAATTGGTTACTTGCCGGTCACTCAGGGAAGACAACGACCCGTGTCACTGTACGGCGTACCGCACGCTGCCGGCACCGCCCGCCGCGAGCCGAAACGACAGGGAGTGGGATCATCGGAGGGTGAGTAAGCCCGACACGGTCCGCTTCCGGTACAACCAAGCCATCCTGGTGGCCGCGATCATCGCCTTCGTGGGCGCCCTGCCGCTGGCCAACGCCCGGGACTACCTGCTGCCGGTGCTGCTCGTCCCGCTCGCCGTCGCGGTGTGGGCCTGGCGGGCCGGCACCGACGCCGACGCACGGGAACTGCGCGTGCGGGCGCTGGCCGGGCAGCGTCGGATCGGCTGGGAGCAGGTCCTCGAGCTGACCACCGACCAGCGCGGGCGCGCGGTCGCCCGACTCGACGACGGCCGCCAGGTCACGCTGCCGGCCGTCCGTGGGGCAGATCTGCCGCGGCTGGTCGCGGCAACCGGCCAGCCGCTGCCGGGCGCCGCGGCGGACGCGCCCCCTCAGTAGCCGTCGACCACCCTGTTGATCAGCGGTTGCCCGGCGGCGAAGCGGCGTACCTGATCGCCCACCAGCCGGTAGGCCCGTGGCAACAACCCGCGCACCGACCCGCCCACGTGCGGGGTGAGCAGCACGTTCGGCATGGCCCAGAGCGGGGAGTCGGCGGGCAGCGGCTCCGGGTCGGTGACGTCCAACGCCGCCGAGATCCGACCGGCGCCCAGCTCGGCGACGAGCGCCTCGGTGTGCGCCACCGGACCCCGGGCGGCGTTGACCAACAGCGCCCCGTCCGGCATCGCGGCCAGGAACGCCTTGTCGATCAGGCCACGGGTCTGGTCGGTGAGCGGCACCAGCACCACCACCACGTCCGCGTCGGGCAGCAGCCGGGGCAGTTCCTCGACGGCGTGCACCCCCTGCTCCGGGCGGGCCGTCCTGGCGACCAGTGTGAAGCTCACGTCGAAGGGGGCGAGCCGGTCACGCACCGCGGTGCCGATCGAGCCGGCGCCGATGATGAGCACCCGCTTGCCGGTCAGCTCGTCGGTAGGGGTGTTCTCCGCGAACGTCCAGCGCCGCTCGGCCTGCGCGCGGACGAACGCCGGGAACGCCCGCAGCTGGGTGAGGATCGCGGTGACGACCCACTCGGCGGTGGAGGGGTCGTGCACGCCCCGGGCATCGCAGAGGGTGACAGCCGGGGGTGTCCGGCCGGCCCACGCGTCCGCCCCGGCGGAGAGCAACTGCACCACCGCCAGGTCGGGCAGGTCACCCAGCACCGCCGTCGCGTCCGAGCCACCCAGGAACGGCGGCACCCAGAAGCGGACGTCGGCCGCCTCGGACGGCATCCGATCGGTGTGCTCGAAGACCTCCACTGTCACGTCCGCGGGCAGCTCGCCCAGGAGGTTCAGGCCGGCCTGGTGCGGAATCCATACCTTCACGTCCGCCGACGATAGTCCCCGATGCCGCGGCCGGTGGAGGCACGGCGGCGAACCGGCGCCCCGGGGGATGGCGCGCGGGTGCGGGGCGGGCGAGACTCAGCACACCGATGTTCGACTCCGACCTGGACGAGGTATAACGAAGGGTCGGAGGGCCGGTCGGCCTCCGCCCCGGCAGACAGGTGCTCGATGACCGACGGCTCCCCCGGCACCGCCCGGCGTTCGATAGCGCCACCTTCGGTGCTCGGCGACCCAGGGCGGTTGCGTGCGCTCGCCGACACCGGGCTGGACGCCGCCCCGGACGAGGCGTTCGACAGGTTCGCGCGGCTGGTCAGCGACCTGTTGAACGTGCCGGTCGCGCTGGTGTCCCTGGTCTCCGCCGACCGGCAGTTCTTCCCGGGCGCGGTCGGTCTGCCGGAGCCCTGGTCGGAGCGCCGACAGACCCCGCTGAGCCACTCGTTCTGTCAGCACGTGGTGGACATCGAGGCGCCGATGGTGCTGCCGGACGCCCGGCTCTACCCCCGCGTCCGGGACAACCTGGCCATCGACGACCTCGGCGTGGTCGCGTACGCCGGGATGCCGCTGACCGACCTCTCCGGTCGGGTGCTCGGCTCGCTCTGCGCCATCGACAACAAGCCCCGCGCCTGGACGGCCGCGCAGCTGCGGACCCTGGCCGACCTGGCCGCCGCCTGCTCGTCGGAGCTGCGACTGCGGATCGCGCTCGACGGCGCGCAGGAGGCACGGCGGCGGGTCGTGCAGGCGCACGAACGGCTGGAGCTGCTGGCCGGGGTGAGCGAGACCCTCGCTGGCACCCTGGACGTGGGCACCGCGCTGCGCCGACTCGCCGCCACCATGGTGCCGCTGCTCGCCGACTGGTGCCTGCTCACCCTGATCGGGCCGAATGGCCTGCCCCGCGAGGTGGTCTCGGTGCACCGGGACCCGGCCCGCGCGGCGGACGTCGACCGTTTCGGCGAACTGCTGCGCACTGGGCTGAGCCCCGAGTCGAGCATCCGGGCGGTGCTCCGGACCGGCCAGCCCCGGCTGGGCAGCATGGCGTCCCTGGCCGACGTGACGCGGGGCACCACTGACCCGGAGATGGCATCCATCGCCAGTCGGCTGGGGATCGCCTCCTACCTGAGCGTGCCGGTACGGGGTGTCGGCGGCACGGTGCTGGGGGCGATCACCCTCGTCAACGGCGGCCAACGTCAGCAGTTCGACGACCGGGACCTGCTCACCGCCGTCGACATCGGCCGGCGGGCCGGCCAGGCCGTCGGCAACAGCTCGATGTACGGCGAGCAGCGGCACGTCGCCGAGGTCCTGCAACACAGCATGCTCCCCCGGCTGCCGGTGGTGGCGGAACTGGAGCTGGCGGCCCGCTACCAGCCGGCCGCCGACCGGGTGGAGGTGGGCGGCGACTGGTACGACGCCTTCGTGCAGCCCGACGGCGACGTGATCGCGGCGATCGGGGACGTGGCCGGGCACGACATCGAGGCGGCGGCGACCATGGGCCAGCTGCGCAACCTGGTGCGCGGCAACGCCTTCGGCCGGCCGGACGCGGTGGGGTCACTGCTGAGCAACCTGGACGGCGCCATCCGTGGCCTGCGGTTGCCGATCGCCGCCACCGCGACGCTGGTGCGGATCTGCCCGCAGCGCGCCGGTGTGCACGAGATGACCTGGTCCAACGCCGGGCACCCGCCGGCCCTGGTGGTCCGCGTCGGCGGGGCGGTCGAGGTCCTTCAGGGCACACCGGAGCCGCTGCTCGGCCTGGCCCGTCCGTCGCCGCGGAGCAGCCACTCGACCAGCCTGGCCACCGGTGACACCCTGCTGCTCTACACCGACGGGCTGATCGAACGGCGGGACCGCTCCATCGACGAGGGGCTGGCCGAGTTGGCGGGCCGGCTGACCGGCACCGACACGCTGCCCCTCGACGACCTGTGCGACCTGCTGCTCGCCTCGATCCAGCACCGCGAGGACGACACGGCGCTGCTGGCCGTACGGGCACGGTGAGCGGTCCACCGGGGGCCACCGAGCGGGTCCATCGGCACCCGTTGCATCTCGACGGGCCCGGCCGGGCCGCGCGACGGGCTACCCTGGGCCGGGTGAGCGCCCGCCCCCCGTACTCTCGCATCAGCCGCCTCCGGGTGGCCCTCGCGGCGTCCTGCGCGGCGCTGCTGTTCGCCGCCGGTTGCAGCTTCGGCGAGCCCGAGCCCGACCCGGCCGGCGAACCGCCAAACCTGCCCACCCCGTCCGCGTCGGCGAGCCCCGGCGGCGCCGGCCAGCAGGCGGTGGCGACAGTGCTGGCCAAGGGTCTGCGGGTGCCCTGGGCCATCGCCTTCCTGCCGGACGGCGGCGCGCTGGTCACCGAACGGGACAACGGCCGGATCCTCCAGGTCGGCCCCGAGTCGGGGCCGGACGGGCTGCGGGTCCGCCCGCTCCAGACCATCCCCGACGTGGCGGCGGCGGGCGAGGGCGGCCTGCTCGGCATCGCCGTCTCCCCCGACTTCGCCCGGGACCAGACGGTGTTCGTCTACTACACCACCGAACGGGACAACCGGGTCGCCCGGCTGCGACTCGGCGGGCAGCCCACCCCGATCCTCACCGGCATCCCCAAGGCCAATGTGCACAACGGTGGTGGGTTGGGCTTCGGCCCGGACAAGCAGCTCTACGTCAGCACCGGTGACGCCGGTCAGCGCCCCCTCTCCCAGGACGTGAAGAGCCTCGGCGGCAAGATCCTCCGGATCACTCCGGACGGCAAGCCCGCCGCCGGCAATCCGTACCCCAACTCCCCGGTCTGGTCCATGGGCCACCGCAACGTCCAGGGTTTCGCCTGGGACCCCGCGAAACGGATGTACGCCGTCGAGTTCGGCCAGAACACCTGGGACGAGATCAACCAGATCACCAAGGGCGGCAACTACGGCTGGCCGGAGGTCGAGGGTCAGGCCAGGGACAGGCGGTTCACCGACCCGATCGCGCAGTGGGCGACGTCGGACGCGTCCTGCTCCGGTCTGGCCGCCACGGACCGGCTGCTGGTCACCGGCTGCCTGCGCGGCAAGCGCCTCTGGGTGATGGAGCTGACCGACACCGGCACGCTGCTCGGTCAGCCCAGTGAGCTGCTCACCAACCGCTACGGCCGGCTGCGCGCGGTGGCCGCGGCGCCGGACGGGTCGCTCTGGGTGAGCACCTCCAACCACGACGGGCGGGGCGACCCGGCGGGCGACGACGACCGGCTCCTGCGGGTGGTCTTCGCGGGCGGCGACGGCGGACGCAGCTGATTTCGTCACCATCCGTTCAGGTTTACCAAGATCTTCCGACGGGCAGGTCAGACTCTCAGCATGGACGGCCAACGCGACGAGCGGCACGACGACGCCGATGACCGGGACGACCCGGTGACCGGCGACGACCGGCCGCGCCCGAGGGGTTGGCGGGTCGGCGCCGCCGGCCCGCTGCGCCGCCTCGGGCTGATCGTCGCCGTCCTCGCCGTGGCCCTGGCCGGGGCGGTGCTCGGGGTGCTGGCCGGTGGCCGGGTGAGCACCGACATCGGCCCGTTCCGGGCCAACCTCAGCATCTCCCCCGCCCGGGACGGCGGCACCACCGTCGACATCCCGCCGCTCGGCGCGCTGCTGCTCGACAGCCACGACGGGCCGACCCACCTCACCGTCCGGCTGGGCGCCCTCGACCAAGGGCGCACCGAGGCGCTGATCGACGACCCGGCCAGCATCAGCCGGGCCAGCCAGAGCGCCGTGGAGGACGTCCGCTCCGGGGTGATGCGCCTCGGCCTGCGCACCCTCGGCGCGTCGGTCCTTGTCACGTTGGTCCTGGCCGGGCTGATCTTCCGCGACGTCCGGCGCACCGCCTGGGCGGGTGGGCTGGCGCTGCTGGTCACCGCCGGCAGCCTCGGCACGGCGGCGGCGACCCTTCGCCCGCAGGCCATCGAGGAACCCCGCTACGAGGGGCTGCTGGTCAACGCGCCGGCCATCGTCGGTGACGCCCGCCGGATCGCCAACGACTACACCAAGTACGCAGAGCAGTTGCAGCGCCTGGTCGGCAACGTCAGCCAGCTCTACACCACCGTCTCGGCGCTTCCCCTGTTGGAGCCGACCCCGGGCACCACGCGGGTGCTGCACGTCTCCGACATGCACCTCAACCCGACCGGCTGGCAGCTGATCCGGACCGTCGTGGAGCAGTTCGGCATCGACGTGGTGATCGACACCGGGGACATCACCGACTGGGGCAGCGAGCCGGAGGCATCCTTCGTCGGTTCGATCGGCCTGCTGAAGAAGCCGTACGTCTTCATCAGGGGCAACCACGACTCCGGCAAGACCGCCGCCGCGGTGGCCCGCCAGCCGAACGCCATCGTGTTGAACAACACGACCACGACTGTCGCCGGGCTGACCATCGCCGGCATCGGCGACCCGCGCTTCACCCCGGACAAGAACACCTCCCCGGCCGGCAGCGGGTTGACCCAGCAGGTGGCCGACCAGGTGATCGGGGTCGGCAACCAGCTCGCCGCGACGGTCCGCAGCTCACCGCGGCCGGTCAACATCGCGCTCGTGCACGACCCGGCGTCGGCCGGACCGCTCGCCGGCACCTGCCCGCTGGTGCTGGCCGGGCACACCCACTCCCGGCAGGTCTCCAAGCTGCCGCAGGCACCCGGGCAGCAGCCCACCACGCTGATGGTGGAGGGCTCCACCGGCGGCGCCGGGCTGCGCGGCCTGGAGGGCGAGAAGCCCACCCCACTGTCGATGAGCGTGCTCTACTTCGACCAGCAGAAGATGCTCCAGGCGTACGACACCATCACCGTCGGCGGCACCGGGCAGGCCCAGGTCAACCTGGAACGACGCCTGGTGGAGAACCCGACCGCCGGTGTGCCGGCCACACCCACACCCACGCCGACCGACGGTGTCCCGGCCACACCCACACCCACGCCGACCGGCTGAGCCGACGCCGGCGGGCGCGGACGGTCAGCGGAGTGCGATGGCGGCCAGGGCGGCGTTGACGATGCTGCCGGGCAGCAGGTCGTGCAGTTCGTACAGCTCGGCCACGCTGCCGGACTGGCCGAACTCGTCCACGCCGAGCGGCACCGCCGGGGCGCCGACCGCCGAGCCGAGCCAGGCCATCGCGTGCGACGCGGCGTCGTGCACGCTCACCACCGGCACCCGATCGGCGAACGCGGACCGCAGCGCGCCCGGCACACTGGGCACCGTGGCCGTCCGTACGCCCTGGCGCAGGGTGCGCTGCCAGGCCCGGTAGAGCCGGTCCAGCGAGGTCACGTCCACCACGTGCGCGGCGATGCCCTCGTCGGCCAGCTCCGCCGCGGCGGCCAGCACCTCGGGCAGCACCGCGCCGGAGGCGGCCAACTGCACCACCGGGGCGTCGACCAGGTGCGGGTACGCCTGGTGCGCGTCGACCAGCCGGTACGCCCCGGCGACCACCTGTCGGCGCAGCACGGCGTCGCCGAGCCGTGCCCGGGCCGCCTCGAACGGCGCCTGGTCCAACGGTCGGGTGCTCAACCGGAAGTAGTACGCGCCGTCCTCGGCGGGTGCGGCCGTCGCGGCCGGGGCCGCCCCGCCGGCGATCTGCCCCAGCGCGTCGCAGAGCAGCCAGTCGAGGCTGCCCGCGTACGCCGGTTCGAGGAACGTCACCCCGGGCAGCTCCAGACCGACCGACGCGGTGATGGTGGACTGGTGGGCGCCGCCCTCCGGGGCGAGGGTGATGCCGGACGGGGTGCCGGCGACCACGAACCGCGAGCCGGAGTACGTGCCGTACAGGAACGCGTCGAGGCCGCGCAGCACGAACGGGTCGTAGACAGTGCCCACCGGCAGCAGCGGCTGCCCGGACATGTCCCAGGACAGCCCGAGCTGGCCGAGCAGCAGGAACAGGTTCATCTCCGAGATGCCCAGCTCGATGTGCTGCCCGGCGGGGCTCTCCGTCCAGCGCAGCATCCGGTCCTCGGTCCAGGAGCGCTGCTCGGTCGGGGCGAACACCCCGGTCTTGTTGATGAACCCGGCGAGGTTGGTGGAGGTGGCCACGTCCGGGGCGGTGGTGACCAGGTAGCGGCCCACCTCCCGGTCCCGCGCCAGGTCCACCAGCACCCGACCGAAGACCTCCTGCGTGGAGATCGGCTTGTTGGCGCGTACTCCAGTGCTCTCCGGAACGGTGACCCCGAGCGCGCGCTCGCGCGGCGCGCGGGACAGCGCCTCCCGGCGGGCGCCGGCCTGGATCCCGGCGGGTGACGCCGGGTCGAGGCGGTCCCACTCGGTCTCGGCCGTCAACCCCTGCGCGGCGCGCAGCGTGTCGACCTGCTCCGAGCTGAGCAGCGCGGAATGGTTGCGCGGGTTGCCGGCGATGGGCAACCCCCAACCCTTCACCGTGTACGCGAAGACGACGCTGGGCCGGTCGGTGACCGCGTCGCACTGGGCGTACGCGTCCAGCATCGCCTGAAGGTCGTGCCCGCCCAGGTCGGTGACGAGCGGGCTCAGCTCCTCGTCGCTGACGTGGGCGATCAGCTCGTCGATGCCGGCCGGCGCGCCGTCCAGGAACTGCTTGCGCAGCGCCGGCCCGGCCAGCCCGAACAGCGACTGGTACTGCTCGTTGGGCATCGCGTCGATCCAGTCGCGCAACGCCTCGCCGCCCGGCCGGGCGTACGCGTCGGCGAGCCGACGGCCGTACTTGACCTCCACGACGTGCCAGCCGGCCGCCTCGAACTGGCCCCGCCACTGGTTGATCCGGATGCCGGGGACCACCCGGTCCAGCGACTGGCGGTTGAAGTCGACGAGCCACATGACGTTGCCCAGCCCGGTGGTCGCCGGGTCGGCCACCGCCTCCCAGATGTTGCCCTCGTCCAGCTCGGCGTCACCGATCAACGCCACGAACCGGGAGTGCGGGCGGGCCCCGAAGTGCGCGTCGACGTACCGCCGGGTGGCGGCGGCGAAGAGCGGCGCCGCCGCGCCCAGGCCGACCGAACCGGTGGAGAAGTCCACAGCGTCCGGGTCCTTGGTACGCGACGGGTACGACTGGAGGCCGCCACGGGCCCGCAGCCGGGGCAGGTAGGAGCGGTCCAGGTTGCCGAGCAGGTACTGGATGGCGTGGAACACCGGGGACGCGTGCGGCTTCACGGCGACCCGGTCCTCGGCGTCCAGGTGCGCGAACCAGAGCGCTGTCATCGCCGTGACCAGGGAGGCGCTGGACGCCTGGTGGCCGCCGACCTTCACACCGTCGCCGGTGGCCCGGTCATGGTTGGCGGCGTCCACGATCCGGGTGGCGAGCCAGAGCACCCGCCGCTGGATCTCGTCGAGGACATCGAGGTCGTGCTCGGTCACTGTGGCTCCATCCAGGCGTCGCCGTTGACGCCCTCGCGAGGGGTGCGGGGTGGCCGCGTAGTCGACAGGGGGTGGCGACACGCCGCCGCCGGGTCGCGGCGGCGGCGTGCTCCGGGTGGGTGTCAGCCCTGGACGCCGAGGCGCTCCAGGATCAGCTCACGCAGGGTCTTCGCGTCGGCCTGGCCCCGGGTGGTCTTCATGACCGCGCCGACCAGCGCGCCGACCGCCGCGACCTTGCCACTGCGGATCTTGTCGGCGATGCCGGGGTTCGCGGCGATCGCCTCGTCCACGGCTGCGGTGAGCGCGCCGGTGTCCGACACGACCTCCAGGCCCCGGTTGGTCATGATCTCGGTGGGTGAGCCCTCACCGTCAACCACGCCCTCCAGCACCGTACGCGCCATCTTGTCGTTGAGCTTGCCTGCGTCGACAAGCCCCTGAAGCTCGGCGACCTGGGCCGGGGTGGCACCGATCTCGGCGAGCTCCACGCCGCTCTCGTTGGCCCGGCGGGACAACTCACCCAGCCACCACTTGCGGGCCGCCGCCGGCGTGGTTCCGGCGGCCACGGTGGCCTCGATCAGCTCGACCGCGCCGGCGTTCAGCACCGACTGCATGTCCAGGTCGGAGAGGCCCCACTGCTCCTGGAGCCGACGCCTGTGCACCCGGGGCAACTCTGGCAGGGCGGCCTTCAGCTCGGCGACCCAGGCCGGGTCCGGGGCGATCGGCACCAGATCCGGCTCCGGGAAGTACCGGTAGTCGGTGGCCGTCTCCTTCGAGCGACCCGGGGTGGTGTCGCCGGTCTCCTCGTGGAAGTGGCGGGTCTCCTGGGTGATCCGGCCGCCCGCGTCGAGCACCGACGCCTGCCGCAGCATCTCCGAGCGGACCGCCCGCTCCACCGACCGCAGCGAGTTGACGTTCTTGGTCTCGGTACGGGTGCCCCACTCCGCGCCCGGCAGGTTGAGCGAGGTGTTCACGTCGCAGCGCAGCGAACCCTCCTCCATCCGCACGTCGGAGACGCCGAGGGTGCGGATCACGTCGCGCAGCTCGGTGACGTACGCCTTGGCCACGTCGGGGGCGAGCGCACCGGTGCCCGTGATCGGCTTGGTGACGATCTCCACAAGCGGGATGCCGGCCCGGTTGTAGTCGACGAGCGACTCCGTCGCGCCGTGGATGCGGCCGGTGGCGCCACCGACGTGCAGCGTCTTGCCGGTGTCCTCCTCGAGGTGCACCCGCTCGATCTCGATCCGCACCGTCTCGCCGCCCACCTCGACGTCCAGGTAACCGTCGACGCAGATCGGCTCGTCGTACTGGCTGATCTGGAAGTTCTTCGGCATGTCCGGGTAGAAGTAGTTCTTCCGGGCGAACCGGCACCACTCGGCGATCGAGCAGTTCAACGCCAGGCCGATCCGGATGATCGCCTCGATGGCCGCCTTGTTGGCCACCGGCAGCGAACCGGGCAGACCCAGGCACACCGGGCAGACCCGGGTGTTCGGCTCGCCACCGAAGTCGGTCGGGCAACCACAGAACATCTTGGTGTTCGTGCCCAGCTCGACGTGGGTCTCCAGGCCGATCACCGGTTCGAAGCGCGCAACGACCTCGTCGTACGCGGGCAGTGTCGTGGTCATCGGGGCTCCTGCCTCACAGCGTCGGTGGGGTGAACGTGCCGACGGCCGACTCCAACGCGGCGGCGACCCGGTACATCCGGTCGTCGGCCAGCGTCGGGGCCATCACCTGCAGGCCGACCGGCAGCCCCTCGGAGAGCCCGCAGGGCACCGAGATGCCCGGCCCGCCGTACAGGTTGGCCGGGATCGTGTACAGGTCGGCCAGGTACATCTGGTACGGGTCGGCGGTCCGCGCGCCCAGCGGGAACGCCACCGACGGGGTGGTCGGCGAGATCAGCGCGTCGACCTGCTCGAACGCGGCGGTGAAGTCCCGGGTGATGAGCGTCCGGACCTTCTGCGCCTGCCCGTAGTACGCGTCGTAGTAACCCGACGACAGCGCGTACGTGCCGATCATGATGCGGCGCTTGACCTCCGGGCCGAAGCCGGCCTCGCGGGTCAGCGACATGACCTCTTCCAGCGACCGGTTGCCGTCGTCGCCGACCCGCAGGCCGAACCGGACGCCGTCGAACCGGGCCAGGTTGGAGGAGCACTCGCTCGGGGCGATCAGGTAGTACGCCGGCAGCGCGTACGCGAACGTCGGGCAGGAGATCTCGACGACCTCGGCGCCCATCTTGGTCAGCGCGTCCACCGACTCGCGGAAGGCGGCCATCACGCCCGGCTCGGCGCCCTCGCCGACGAACTCGCTCACGATGCCGAGCCGCACACCGGTCAGGTCGCCGGTCGCGCCGAGCTTCGCCGCGGCCACCACGTCCGGCACGGGCTGCGGGATCGAGGTGGAGTCCCGCGGGTCGTGCCCGCCGATCACCTGGTGCAGCAGGGCCGCGTCGAGCACGTTGCGGGCGCACGGGCCAGGGGTGTCCAGCGACGAGGAGAAGGCCACCAGCCCGTAACGGGAGGTGCCGCCGTAGGTGGGCTTGGCGCCCACCGTGCCGGTGACCGCGCCGGGCTGACGGATCGAGCCGCCGGTGTCCGAGCCGATCGCCAGCGGCGCCTCGTACGCGGCAAGCGCGGCGGCGCTGCCACCACCCGAGCCACCGGGGATCCGGCCCAGGTCCCACGGGTTGTGCGTCGGGCCGTACGCCGAGTATTCGGTGGAGGAGCCCATCGCGAACTCGTCCATGTTGGTCTTGCCGAGCATCACCGTGCCGGCCTCCCGCAGCCGCTGCACGATCGTCGCGTCGTACGGCGGACGCCAGCCCTCCAGGATCTTCGATCCCACTGTGGTCGGTACGCCCCGGGTGGCGAGCACGTCCTTGACCGCTACCGGCACACCCGCGAGCGGGCCCAGCTCCTCGCCGGCAGCCCGGCGCTCGTCCACGGCGCGGGCAGCGGCGAGCGCGCCGTCGGTGTCGACGTGCAGGAAGGCGTGCACGCGGTCGTCGACAGCGGCGATCCGGTCCAGGTGCGCCTGGGTCACCTCGACGGCGGAGGTCTCGCCCCCGGCGACCAGGCTCGCGATCTCCGTCGCGGTCATTCTGGTCAAATCGGTCATGAGGCCACATCCTCGGTCAGGATCCGCGGTACGCGGAACCGCTGGTCCTCGGCGTCGGGCGCGCCCGACAGCGCTTCCTCCGGGGTCAGGCACGGCGTGACGACGTCCTCGCGGAAGATGTTTGTCAGCGGCACCGAGTGCGAGGTCGGCGGGATGTCCGCGGCAGCGACCTCGCCGACCTGGGCGACCGCCTGGAGGATCACGTCGAGCTGGCCGGCGAACGTGTCCAGCTCCTCCTCGGTGACGGCGAGCCGCGACAGGCGCGCCAGGTGCGCGACCTCCTCGCGGGAGATGGCGGCCATCCGTGCCCCCTTCTGAATTCCTGCTGGTCGGGCGATGTGCCGGCCGCGCGACAGGTGGAGCGTGACACGCGGTGACCGGAGCGAGTCTATTGTTCCGCTCCGGTGCCGCGTCCCCGACTCCCCCTCCGCCGGCCGTCGTGCCGTGTCGGCGGGCGGGTCAGCGGGTGGGGCGGCGAGCGACGTTCGGCTGCGGGTGCCCGCCGGTCGGGCGGACCGGCCGGTACCGGGCCAGCCAGGTGACCAAATCCTCGGCCGGCATCGGCCGGGCGTAGAACCAGCCCTGAGCGGCGTCGCAGCCGGCGGCGTGCAACATCCGCCAGGTCCGCTCGTCCTCGACACCCTCGGCGACCACCCGCAGCCCCAGAGCGCCGGCCAGCTCGATCATCGACCGGACGATCGCCGCGTCGTCGGCGTCGTCGGCCATGCCGAGGACGAACGACCGGTCCACCTTCACCTCGGACAGCGGCAGCCGGCGCAGGTGCTGGAGGGAGGAGTAGCCGGTGCCGAAGTCGTCAAGCGCGATGGCCACCCCGATCCGGTGCAGCCGGGAGATTGTGGCCAGCACCCGGCGCGGGTCGGCCATCAACGCGCCCTCGGTGATCTCGACCTGCAGCCGCTCGGCCGGCACCCCGTGGCGGGCCAGCCGGTCGGCGATCTGATCGGCGATCTCACCGGTGTGCAGGTCGCGCACGCTCACGTTCAGCGCCGCGCGGAGGATGATCCCGGCCGCCGACCACTTGGCGAGCTGCTCCACCACATCGTCGACGACACGACGGGTGAGCAGTCGCATCACTGCGCTCTGCTC
Source organism: Micromonospora sp. D93 (assembly GCF_018070365.1). Classification (NCBI taxonomy): domain Bacteria; kingdom Bacillati; phylum Actinomycetota; class Actinomycetes; order Micromonosporales; family Micromonosporaceae; genus Micromonospora; species Micromonospora sp. D93. The sequence goes on from NZ_JAGPXW010000005.1 coordinate 193,108, forward strand.
GGCGACCCGGATGAGTTCCTCCGGGTCGACCATGCCCCGCCGGGGGTGCCGCCAGCGCAGCAGGGCCTCGACGCCGACCACCTCGCCGGTCGCGATGGCGATCTGCGGCTGGTAGTACATCGTGATTTCCCCGGCGTCGTCGGCCGGCTCGTCGTCCGCGTGCGCCCACCCGGTCGGTTCGAGTGGCTGCCCGGGAGTACCGGGGCCGACGTCCCGCCGCGACCCAGTGCGACCCCTGCCCACCGCGCTGCCGTTCGGGGACCGGCGTCCGTTCCCGCCCCCGGCGCGCCGCTCCCGGGTCGAGCCGGAACGGGTGCCGGCGACCGTGGCACGGGCGTTGCGGCCCCGGATCGGGTCGGCTCCGGTGGCGATCCGGTTGATCAGCTCATCGGAGTGCACCAGCTCGGCGTCGGTGCGCCGACGGCGTGCCCACCACCGAGCAGCTCCCGGAGGTGCCGTGGCGACCGCCGGCGCCGGGTCCGCCGCCGGTCCGGGCTGGCCCGGCGCTGGGCTGGGCAGCGCCGCCCCGTCACCGCCTCGCACCTCCGCGGTCACGGCAAGGGGTACGTCGACAGTCCGCTCGGCGTCGCTCGGCACGCCGTGCCGGCCGTTTCCGTCCGCCGGCGCAGCCGCATCCTGACCCTGACCTGTCGGTTCGGCATCGGCGTCGAACGGCCCCTCGGCCGACGGGCTGGCCTCCAGTACGCGGCGCAGGTCAGCGAGGAGGCCGAGTCGCTCGGCGGAGTTGTGGTCGGACTCCGGTGCGTACACGGCCACCGTGTCGTTGCGGTGCTTGGCGTCGTACATCGCGACGTCGGCGTGGCGCATCAGAGTGGCGAAGTCCTCGCCGTGCTCGGGGAAGAGGGCGATCCCGATCGACCCGCCCACGTCCAACGGCAGCCCGTCGAGCGGCACCGGCTCGGCCAGCGCCTCGACCACGCGGTCGGCCAACTCCCGCGCCTGACCGACGTCGGTCAGCCCGGTCATCACGATGGCGAACTCGTCACCGCCGAGCCGGGCGATCATCTGTGGTCGGGGCTGCACATCGGTGAGCCGAGCGCTGACCTCGACCAGCAGCCGGTCGCCCACAGCGTGCCCGAGGGCGTCGTTGACGTTCTTGAAGCGGTCCAGGTCGATCAGCAGCAGCGCCAACTGCCCGTCGGGTTCACCGCGGGCGGTCCGCTCGGCATGCACGTGCACCTGCTCCGCCACCTCGGCCAACAGGGCCTTGCGGTTGGGCAGCCCGGTCAGCGGGTCGGCGGCGGCCAGGTGCTGCTGCTCGTTTGTCAACCGCGCCATCCGGTAGACCGCGAAGAGCGGCACCAGCACCAGCGGGATCAGCGCGGCGCTGACCCGCGCCGCGGCGACCAGCACCGGGGCGAGCAGCAGCAGTGAGCCGGTGGAGAGCAACTCGAACCCGAGGCCCTGACGGACGGTGGGCCACCAGCGATCTCCGAAACGCAGCCGCACCGCCCAGCTGACCAACCCGTAGTTGACGACGAACCAGGCCAGCGCGGCGCCGCCGACGGCGGCCACGTCGGTCCAGTGCAACCGCCCGCCGGAGAAGATCGTGCCCGACCCGAGCTGGATCACCCCGTACGCGGCGGCGAGGGCACATGCGTACTGGCCGACGTTGAACGCCGTGCGCCACGCGGCGTGCCCCATCCGCCAACCCGAGAGGACCACCCCCAGCGCCTGCACCACCACCGCCGGGCCGAGACCCCAGCCGAGCAGGATCGCGAAGGTGAAGCAGGTGGACGGGAACACCGCCGACGTCTGCCGGCGCCCCGGTGGAACGAACGGGCGCGCGTCGCAGACCACGGCGAGCGCGGCCATCGTCCAGAACGCCACCGGCAGCCCGGACAGTTCGTCGGGGAGCCTCGCGAGTGGAACGGCGGCGGTCAGCGCGGCGACCGCCAGGATGCCGGCGACGAAGGCGGCGAACGGCGCGACCCGCCCCGCAGGAAGCGAGTTGCGTGGGTCGGCGACCTCCACCACACCTCCCGACCGACCATCGGCGTGCCGGTGCGCGCGCCGTGACCCAATGAAACGCCCTCGGCCCCCAGTTTCCCGGTATGACAGTCACGAATCGGTCGTAGTCGTAATTAAGTTGGTATACGCGGCCAGTCGCCGTGTCCAGCGGCCGACGGGGTCAGCCTCCCAGCTGAGCGACATCCCGGGCGGCGTCCGGGCCCGCGTCCAGCAGGAGCCGGAACCCGTCCTCGTCGAGCACCGGCACCTTGAGGCTGGCGGCCTTGTCGGCCTTGGACCCGGGGTTGTCCCCCACCACAACGAAGCTCGTCTTCTTGGAGACCGACCCGCTGACCTTGCCGCCCCGGCTCTGCACGGCCTCGGCGGCCTGGTCACGCGAGAACCCGGCGAGTGTGCCGGTCACCACCACTGTCAACCCCTCCAACGGGCGCGGCCCCTCGTCGACCGCCTCCTCGGCCATCCGTACGCCGGCCTCGGCCCACTTGCGGACGACCTCGCGGTGCCAGTCCACAGCGAACCACTCACGGATGCTGGCCGCGATTGTCGGCCCCACCCCGTCGACGGAGGACAGCTCCTCCTCGGTGGCCGCGTCGATGGCGTCCATCGAGCGGAAGTGCCGGGCGAGCGCCTGGGCGGCCGTCGGGCCGACGTGCCGGATGGAGAGCGCCACCAGCACCCGCCACAGGTCCCGTTCCCGAGCGACCGCCAGATTGTCCAGCAACTTGGTGGCGTTGCTGCCCAGGCTGCCGTCCTTGTTGACGAAGAACGGCGACCGGGACAACTGCTCGGCGTCGAGGTGGAAGAGGTCACCCTCGTCGCTGATGATCTCCGCGTCGAGCAGGGCGGCCGCACCCTTGTAGCCGAGCACCTCGATGTCGAACCCGCCCCGGCCGGCGAGGTGGAACACCCGCTCCCGCAACTGGGCCGGACAGCTGCGGGTGTTGGGGCAACGGATGTCGACGTCGCCCTCCTTCGACGGCGCGAGCGGGGTGCCGCAGGCGGGGCAGCTGGTCGGCATGACGAACGGCCGGGCATCGGCGGGCCGCAGGTCGACCACCGGCCCGAGCACCTCGGGAATCACGTCGCCGGCCTTGCGCAGCACCACCGTGTCGCCGATCAGCACACCCTTACGCTCCACCTCGCGGGCGTTGTGCAGGGTGGCGAGCGCGACTGTGGAACCGGCCACGCGCACCGGCTCGAGCACGGCGAACGGAGTGACCCGGCCGGTGCGCCCCACGTTGACGTCGATGTCGAGCAGCTTGGTGGTGACCTCCTCCGGCGGGTACTTGAAGGCGATCGCCCAGCGCGGGGCACGACTTGTCGACCCGAGCCGGCCCTGGATGGAGACCGGATCGACCTTGACCACCACACCGTCGATCTCGTGCTCGACGTCGTGCCGGTGCTCGGCGTAGTAGGCGATGAACTCCGCCACGCCGGCCAGGTCCGGAACGACCCGCCACCGGTCGCTGGTCGGCAACCCCCACGACTTCAGTGCCGCGTACGACTCGGACTGTGCAGCGGGCTGGAACCCACGGCGGGCGCCGATGCCGTGCACCACCAGGCGCAGCGGCCGGGTGGCGGTGACCCGCGGATCCTTCTGTCGCAGGCTGCCGGCGGCGGCGTTGCGAGGGTTGGCGAAGGGCGCCTTGCCCTGCTCCACCAGACCCGCGTTGAGATCGGCGAACGCGGCGATCGGGAAGTAGATCTCGCCCCGGACCTCCACCAGCTCGGGAATGTCCGGGAATTCGCCGGACGGGGCGAGCTGGCTGGGCACGTCCCGGATGCTGCGCACGTTGGCGGTGACGTCCTCGCCGGTGCGCCCGTCGCCCCGGGTGGCGGCCCGGACCAGCCGGCCGTTCTCATAGGTCAGGTTGATCGCCAACCCGTCGACCTTCAACTCGCACAGGTAGGGCACCGGACCGCCCGCGTCCCGTTCGACCCGCTCGGCCCAGGCCGCCAGCTCCTCGTCGGCGAAGGCGTTGTCGAGCGAGAGCATCCGTTCGGCGTGGGTGACCGCTGTGAAGTCGGTGGAGAACGTGCCGCCCACCCGTTGGGTCGGCGAGTCGGGCGTCCGCAGCGCCGGAAACTCCGCCTCCAGTGCCTCCAACTCGCGCAACTGCCTGTCGAAGTCGGCATCGGGGATGGTCGGCGCGTCCAGGACGTAGTAGCGGTACTGGTGCTCGGTCAACTCCTGGCTGAGCGCGGCATGCCGCTCCCGGGCCTGCGGCGTCGGCTCAGCCCCGGCCGCCGCCTCCTGCGCCGGGCTGACCTGCTGACCGATCTGCTCCTCGGACACACCGCCACCTTCGGACACGCCTGCGACCTCCCTGATCACGCTACTGCGGCACGGTATCGGGCCGGTGGGACAATCCGCCGCCCGCCCGCGCCCGGAGCGACCTCGCCCTCAGCCCCGTTCGGTGATCACTCGATGCTGGGTAGTCCAACACCTTTGCGCCAGACGGAGTGGCTGTTCGTCAAACCCCGCACTGTCCCGTCGATCATGGAGTCATGGTGGGCAACAAGCGCCTATATCGCGCCAAAAAAGGCGCCACAACTCCATGATCGATGAAGCCGGACCGCCCTTCCTCCGCGATCTTGCGTTTCCTGTTGCGACATAAGGTTGCATTACGCGCATATCGGCAACCGAAACTGCAAGATCGACGCGGGCGGGGCCCTTCGCCCAGCAACCGGATCGCTGACGCGACGGTGTTGAGCTACTCAGCATGACGTGATCAAGGGTGACCGTGGGGTGGCTCGGGGCGGCGGGGCAGCCGCGGTGTGGTGGCGGGCGGCACGTGCGGCGGCGTGCGAGGATCGCCGGACGGCGCGACGGCGCGACGGGAGGCGGAGGTACGGATGCCCGAGGCGCTGCTCTGGGCGGTGGCGATCCTGCTGGCGGTGGCCGCTGGCTGGGCGTGGAACAGCTGGCGACACCGGGTCGCCAACCGGCGTGCAGGCCGGCCGGGCACTCGGCCGGGTCGGGGTGACACCGGCGGCCGCCGTCCCACGGCGCCGAGGCCACGCGGCACCGATCGACCATCTGCCAAACCCCGCTCGCGCGACACCCCGCAGCCCGGCGAGATCTGGTGGGCCGACGTGCCGTACGCCGACGGCAGCGGATCGAAGGTGCGCCCGTGTCTGGTGCTGCGCGCCGACTCCCGGGGCGCCGACGTCCTGAAGATCACCAGCCAGGACAAGAGCGACCGGGACGACCACGTCCGGATTCCCACCCGGGACTGGGACCCGGGTGCGGAGCACGACAGCTACCTCAGCCTCACCGAGCCGATCCGACTCAGTTCGGCCGCCTTCGCCGACCACGCCGGGCGCTGCGACGCCGACCTGTGGCGAAAGGTCCGCAGCCTGCGCCACCTACCCACCCCCTGACCGCCCTCGTGGCCGCCGGATCAGTCCCAGGTCGCGCCGAGCGTGGCGAGCTGGTCGGCGTACTCGATGCGGTTGGCCCACTCGCGCGGCCAGGCGGTCATGCCAACGGCCGCGCCCACGAAAGCGCCGGCCAGGGCGGCGATCGAGTCGGAGTCGCCGGCGGTGGTCGCGCCCCGGGCCAGTGCCGAGACCGGATCGTCGGCGTGCCGCACGGCGCAGAGCACCGCGGTGGCCAGCGCCTCCTCGGCCACCCAGCCCTCCCCGGTGGCCTGGCACGGGTCGGCGCCGTCGTCCGGCTGTGCCAGGGTGTTGGTCAGCCGGCCCAGCACCGTCAGGCACTCGTCCCAGCCCTGGGCGATGAACTCCTCCGGAGAGCCGGAACCGGCGCGTTGCCAGAGGCCGCCCAGCCACCGCTCCCGGTAGAGCAGGCGCTGGGACAGTGCCCGCTCGGTCAGCACCGCGGGAAGTTCGGGCAGCGGGACGCCCGCGCGCAGCGCGAAGACCGCGTACGCGGTGAGTTCGCTGGCGGCCAGGCCGGTCGGGTGGCCGTGGGTCAGCCCGGCCTGCAACTGGGCCAACCCGGCGAGCGTGTCGAGGTCCGTGTCGAGCAACCCGATCGGGGTGACCCTCATGTTGGCCCCGCAGCCCTTCGAGCCGACCACTGTCGCCTCCTGCCAGCGCACCCCACGGCTCAGCTCGGCGCAGGCCCGGAGGCAGGTCATCCCCGGGGCACGGTTGTTGTCCGGGCTGACCGCCCAGGCCAGGAAGCGTCGCCGCAGCAGTGGCTCCACCGCCTCCGGCGTGAACGACGGCGCCTCGCGCAGCGCCCAACCCACGGCCAGCGCCATCTGGGTGTCGTCGGTGACCAGCGCCGGCTCGCCGGACAGCTCACGCGGACCGGCCGGGCCGTACCGACGCTCGATCTCGGTGACGGTCAGGAACTCGGTCGGCTTGCCCAGCGCGTCACCGTAGGCGAGGCCGAAGAGCGAGCCGGAGGCGCGCAGCGCGGAGGTGTGGATCACGGCGGCCATGATGCCCGACCGCCGCAACCCACGGGTGCGTGCTCAGTCCCAGCAGAGGCAGAACGGGTGGCCGGCCGGGTCGGCGTAGACCCGGAAGCCCTCGCCCTCACCCGGCAGCCGCCGAGCCCCGAGCGCGAGTGCCGCCTTCTCGGCGGCCTCGATGTCGTCCACCGTCACGTCGAGGTGGAACTGCTGTGGACGCTCGGGATCCGGCCAGGCCGGGGGCCGCAGGTTGAGCGCCTGTTGGAAGGCGAGGCGCGGCTGGTGACCGGGTGGGCCGCCCAGCACCACCCAGTCGTCATCGGAGTCGCCCTCGGCGAGAGGTACGCCGAGCAGCTCGGCGTAGAACGCCGCCAATGCCCGCGGGTCCGGGCAGTCGATCACCACTGAACGCAGCTGTCCAATCATGACCGTCATCCTGCCCACCGGGTACGACAGGAAACCTCAGTCCTCGGCGAAGCGCCGGCCGGCGTCCCGGCACGCGGCGAGCACCGCCCGCGCGTACTCCGGGGTGGCGCCGGCGAGACCGCAGGCCGGGGTGACCACCACCTGCTCGGCGAGTTGGCGACGGGGGAAGCCGAGGCGGTCCCAGACCTGGCGTACCCGTTCGGCGATCTGCGCGGAGGTCGGCGCGCCACCGGCCGACGGCGGCCGGGTCGGTGCGGCCCCGGCCAGCAACCCGAGGCCGGCGTCGAGCGCCTCGCCCAGCGGGTCGAGCTTGGTGACGAGGTCCAGGTCGAGGGCGACCGCGACGGCGCCGGTGGAACGGATCAGCTCCAGCGGCACGTCCGGGGCGCAGCAGTGCACGAGCGTCGGCACGCCGACCGCCTCGACGACAGTACGCAGCAGGGCGGCGGCGTCCACCGAGTCGACCGCCCGGTACGCGCCCAGCCCGCTCTCGGTCGGCACCCGCCCGGCCAGCACTGTCGGCAGTGACGGTTCGTCCAGTTGCAGCAGCACCGATGCCTGGGGCAGCCGGCGGGCGACCGCCGCGACGTGCGCGCGCAGCCCTTCGGCGAGGGAGCCGGTCAGGTCGCGGACCGCGCCGGGATCGCGCAGCATCCGGCCACCGATCGGCAACTCCAGGGAGGCGGCCAGCGTGAGCGGGCCGGCGGCCTGCACCTTGATCGGCCCGGCGTATCCCTCGGCCTGCTCGGCGAGCTGGTCCAGGTCGCGTTCCATCAGGTCACGAGACCGGCGCAGGTCACGGCCCGGCCGTGGGGCGACCCGCCAGCGCCCCGCGTACACCTCGACGGGCAGTTCGACGAGCAGCCCGAGGGACCGGCCGATCATGTCCGCCCCGGGGCCACGGGCCGGCAGCTCGGGCAGGTGGGGCAGCTCGGGAAGCTCACCGAGGACCACCCGCTGAGCCTCGCCGATGTCGGTGCCGGGCAGCGAACCAATTCCGGTTGCCGCGCCGGCCGGCCAGGGCCACGCCTGATCTGTCACGGGCGAAGGCTATCCCGCGAACACCTGGGCCGTGCGGTCAGCCGGTGATGGTCGCGGAGCCGAGGACCACGTCGCCGGCCGGGTCCGGTCGGTACGCCACAACGGCCTGACCGGCGGCGACGCCGCGTACCGGTCGACGCAGCTCGGCGTGCAGCCGGTCACCGTCGAGGGCGACGGTCGCCGGCGTCACGTCGCCGTGCGCGCGCAACTGCACCTCGCACTCGACCGGCACGTCCGGGCGCGCGCTGCCGGTCCAGACCGGGCGTACGGCGTGCACGTCGGACACCTCGAGCGCCTCGGCCGGGCCGACCGTCACCGTGTTGGTCTTCGGGGTGATGGAGAGCACGTAGCGCGGTCGGCCGTCCGGGGCCGGCCGGTCCAGGTGCAGCCCGCGACGCTGCCCCACCGTGTACGCGTACGCGCCGCTGTGACTGCCGACGACCGCGCCGGTGGACGCGTCCACCACGTCGCCGGGTGCCTCACCGAGCCGGCCGGCGAGGAAGCCGCGGGTGTCCCCGTCGGCGATGAAGCAGATGTCGTGCGAGTCCGGCTTGTCGGCCACCGCCAGGCCACGCTCGGCGGCCTCCGCGCGGACCTGCGCCTTGGTCGAGTCACCGAGCGGGAAGATCGACCGGTCGAGCTGCTCGCGGGTGAGCACGGCGAGCACGTACGACTGGTCCTTGGCCAGGTCGACACTGCGCCGCAGCAGCCCGTCCGCGCCGAGGCGGGCGTGGTGCCCGGTGACCACCGCGTCGAAGCCCAGGGCCACGGCCCGGTCCAGCACCGCCGCGAACTTGATCTTCTCGTTGCAACGCAGGCAGGGGTTCGGTGTACGGCCGGCGGCGTACTCGGCGACGAAGTCGTCGACCACGTCCTCGTGGAAGCGGTCGGCCATGTCCCACACGTAGAACGGGATGCCGATCACGTCGGCCGCCCGCCGGGCGTCCCGGGAATCCTCCAGGGTGCAGCAGCCGCGCGCCCCGGTCCGATAGGTCTGTGGGTTGCGGGCCAGGGCCAGGTGTACGCCTGTGACGTCATGCCCGGCCGCCACCGCCCGCGCCGCCGCCACGGCCGAGTCAACCCCACCCGACATCGCCGCCAGAACCCTCACCGACCCACTCCCCTTCGCCGTCCCCTCAACAACCCTATCCACCAGCCCCGAAACCCTCCGCTCCCGTGCCCGCCCCGGCCCCCCGCCCGCGCGATCTTGCAGTTTCTGTGGCGACATAAGCCGCACAAGGCGCGAACGGCCATCCGAAAGTGCAAGATCGCGGGGATGGAGGGCTGGGCGGGGCTGGCTAGCGGGGGGTGCGGAGGGCGGCGGCTCGGCGGGCTCGTTCTACCGCTGCCGGGAGGGCCGCGATCAGCGCGTCGACGTCGGTCTGGGTGCTGGTGTGGCCCAGGGTGAACCGCAGGGAGGAGCGGGCGCGGTCGTCGTCGGCGCCCATCGCGAGCAGTACGTGCGAGGGCTGGGCCACGCCGGCCGAGCAGGCGGAGCCGGTCGAGCAGGCGATCCCCTGCGCGTCGAGCAGGAGCAGCAGCGCGTCGCCCTCGCAGCCGGGGAAGGAGAAGTGCGCGTTGCCGGGCAGCCGGTCGGTCGGGTCACCGTTGTAGATCACCTCGGGCACCGCCTGGCGAACCCGCTCGATCAGGTCGTCGCGCAGCGCGGCCACCCGGGCCGCGTACTCCTGCTGGCCCTTCACAGCCGTCTCGACGGCGACCGCGAAGGCGACGATGCCGGCGGTGTCCAGGGTGCCGGAGCGGATGTCGCGTTCCTGGCCGCCGCCGTGCAGCAGCGGCGTGGCCGGCACGTCCCGGGCGAGCAGCAGCGCGCCCACGCCGGTCGGGCCGCCCAACTTGTGCCCGGTGACGGTCAGCGCGGCGACCCCGCTGGCCCCGAAGTCGACGGGCACCTGACCGACCGCCTGGATGGCGTCGGTGTGGAAGGGCACACCGTGTTCGGCGGCGACGGCGGCCAGTTCGGCAACCGGCTGGACGGTGCCCACCTCGTTGTTCGCCCACATCGCGGTGACCACTGCCACCTGGTCGGCGTGCGCGGCCAACTCGGCGCGCAGGGCCTGCGGGTCGAGCCGACCGACGGCGTCCGCCGGCAGCCAGCCGACCTCGGCGCCCTCGTGCTGGGCCAGCCAGTCGACCGCGTCCAGCACCGCGTGGTGCTCGACGGAGCTGGACACCACCCGGCGCCGGTCGGGGGCGGCCCCGCGGCGGGCCCAGAAGATGCCCTTGACCGCGAGGTTGTCGCTCTCGGTGCCACCACCCGTGAAGATCACCTCAGAGGGCCGGGCGCCCAGCACCGCGGCCACCCGCTCGCGTGACTCTTCGACCCGGCGGCGGGCACGGCGACCCGCCGCGTGCAGGGAGGACGCGTTGCCGACCTCGCGGGCGGTAGCGACGTACGCCTCCAGTGCCTCGTCGAGCATCGGAGTCGTCGCCGCGTGATCCAGGTAAGCCATCGTCGTTCAGCGTACGGCCGACGCCTTGGGGACCGGATGCCGGAGGGGACCACACGCGACGGCCGGGGCGGAACTCCACCCCGGCCCGATGCGCTTGGCCCGGTCAGGCGGGCACCGCGGTGACGACGATGTTGTCGCGGTACTTGCGCGCCTTGGCGTCGAACGGCCCACCACAGGTGATCAGGGTCAGTCGCGGCTTGCCGTCGCGGGCGAAGTACCGGTCCAGTGGGATCTTGGTCTTGGCGTACTCCTCCCGGGCGACGACCCGGTAGCGCCGAGCCTCGCCGTCGCTGCCGGTCACGGTCACCGTGTCGCCCTGGTCCAGCTCACGCAGCCGGAAGAACGCCCCCTTGCCCTGCTTGGCGCTGTCCACGTGACCGGCGATGACCACCGAGCCGGCATCCGCCTCCAGGCCGGGGCCGTAGCGGTACCAGCCGATCTGGTCGACGCTCGGCGGCACCTCGAACTCGTTGGTCCGCTGGTTGATGCCTACCGCGTTGACGGTGGCGGTGACGTCGATCTCCGGGATCAGCAGTCGTACCGGCGGGATGGTCTTCGGGCCGGCGGGCAGCTCACCGGCGGTCACCGGCACCGACGGGACGGTGGCGGCGGTCGGTGGAGGGCTGGCCAGCGTGCTCGCCTCCTCGGCGCCCACGCTCCCGGCCGGCTGGGCTGCGCACGCCACCAGGGCGGCGACGGTGAGCGCGGCAACGCCGGCGGCCAGGGCCGCCAGCGCGCCGCGATTGCGCACCGTCACTTGCGGCCGGTCCGTGCGGTCGCCATCCGCACCCCACCACCAAGCAGCAGGAGTACGCCGGCGCCGGTGAGCACGTACCACCAGGTGTCCACGCCCGTGCCGGCCTGGCCGCCGTCACCGCTGGGCACGCCGCCCGGGGCGGAGTGCAGGCCGGTGATGGTCTGGGCCACCACGTCGAGGGTCTTGCCCTCGGCGGAGCCGATCGCGTAGACGATCGTGGCGGTGCCCTCCTTGAGGTCGAGGTCGGCCGGGCCGATGGCCACGGTGTCGGTGCCGGCCAGCACCACGTCCGCCTTCACGTTGCCCGCGTCGACGTCGCCCTTGGCCTCGTTCGGGTTGGTGAGGTCCTCGAAGACCGGGGTGCCACCGGCACGGACGTCGACCGCCGGTGCGGCGGCGGTGTGCCTGACGATCAGCCGGGCCTTGCCGGCGTCGACCTTCGACACGTCGTTCACGAACGGGGTGATCTTCGGCTGGCCGGCGGCGTCGAGGTGCGCCGCGATGCTGATGTTCGCACCGCCCGGCACCGCGGCGTTGTCGACAGTGAGGATCGCGCTGGCGATCGGCTCGCCCGGCTTGGTGAGCGCGATGTCGTAGTCGCCCTCCTCCAGGCTCAGCGGGCCGGCGACGTCGCCGGGCTTGAAGTTGTCCAACGTCTTCTTGCCGTTGACGTAGACGTCGACAGGGGTGTCCGGGATGCCGTGCACGACGGAGACCTTCGACGTGGCGGCGTACGCGGGGCCGGCGGTGAACGCTGCTACGCCGGCGAAGGCCAGCGCGGCGACCGCGCCGCCTGCGGCGACCCGACGGAAGTACGAGAGCTGCATGTCTGCCTCCTGATAGTTGGTGCTGATTCGTCAGGCCTGGCTTGCAGAACGGGTTACGCCCGCTCTCGGACGGGTGGATGCGATCCGGAGGCACTTTTCTTTTCCCGCTCCGGCTGCATCCGGAAGGGGGTCGGGGGACGAAGAGCTGGTGAGATGACATCGACCGGGGAAGTGGGGCGGAGACTGTGGCGGCTACAGTCGGGCATGCCCCATCGAAGGCGAGCCGCTCGGTGACGGCGCCACGACCGGAACCGGACCCTCCGGTGGACGACCTCGACCGCAGGTTCCGCGCCGGCGACGACGTGGCGCTCCGCGAGGCGTACGACAGCTACGGTCGTGCCGTGCTCCACCTGGCCACGTCCATGCTGGCGAACCGCAGCGACGCCGAGGACGTCACCCAGGCGACGTTCGTCGCCGCCTGGCTGGGCCGCGACACGTTCGACCCGGCCAAGGGATCGCTGATCGGTTGGTTGCTCGGCATCGGCCGGCGGAAGGTCATCGACCGGATGCGCGCCTCGGCCCGGGAGACGCGGGTGGTGGAGACGGTCCGACAGCTACCCGAGCAGGCGCCTACCGACCCGGACCCGGACCGCGTGGTGGACCGGCTGGTGATCGCCGACGAGCTGGCTCGTCTTCCGGACGACCAGCGACGGATGCTGGAGTTGGCCTTCTACGACGACCTGACACACCAGCAGATAGCCACGGTGACCGGTGTGCCGTTGGGCACCGTGAAGAGTCACATCCGACGCGGCATGGCGAGCTTGAAACGCAGATGGGAGGTGGACGGTGCAGCACCTGGACCACGACCGGCTGGTATTTCTGGCGCTCGGTGAGAGCGAGGCGGACAACGGGGAGAGCACCCACCTCGGCACCTGCGCGCACTGCCGTACGGAGCTGGCGACACTTGAGCGGGTGGCGGGGCTCGGCACCGAGACACGGGGCATGGCCGACCTGCCCGACCCGCCGGAGCACGTCTGGCAGGGCATCGAAGACCAGGTCAGGGCCGCGGAGGTCGACACCTCGCCGGCCGAGACCCGGGTTCCTGGGCAGGCCGGCACCAGAACGGCCGAGCCGATCCCGGGCGCGGCGGCCAGGCCGACGGTGGCCCGACTGGACCCGGCGCGACGATCCCGCCGGGGTGGTGGCTGGTCCCGTTGGGCGGCCACCGCGGTGACCGCGGCCGCCGCCGCCGCGGTCGGCGTGATCGGCACCGTCTCCGTGCTCCGACCCGACGATCCGGCGCCCACCCCGACGCCGGTGGTGGTGGCGAGCGCGCCGTTGGCGGCGTACGGGACGACGCCACGGGAGGCCAAGGGTGACGCCCGGGTTCTCCAGGACGGCCAACTACATCTGCATGTGGCGAATCTCCCGACCGTCCCGGGGTACTACGAGGTCTGGCTCATCAATCCGACGACGATGGAGATGTTCTCGATCGGCACCCTGGGGGGCGGTTCGGACGCCCTGCTGCCCCTGCCCCCGAATGCCGACCTCAAGAGCTACTCGGTGGTCGACGTCTCCGCCGAGCAGTACGACAACAACACCCGCCACTCCGGCGACAGCCTGTTGAGGGGCTCCCTGACGGGCTGATCGGCGGGCCGGCTCAGCTCCCCGGCTCGCCGATCAGCTCCCCACACGGCAGTGGCCGCCCGTTCGCACGGGCGGCCACTGCCGTGTCGCTGGCTTACTTGCGCTTGCGGATCTCCTCGGCGGCCTGCGGGACGATCTTGAACAGGTCGCCCACCACCCCGAAGTCGGCCAGCTCGAAGATCGGCGCCTCGCCGTCCTTGTTGACCGCGACGATGGTCTTCGAGGTCTGCATGCCGGCCCGGTGCTGGATGGCACCGGAGATGCCGAGGGCGACGTAGAGCTGCGGGGAGACCGTCTTACCGGTCTGGCCCACCTGGAACTGGTGCGGGTAGAAGCCGGAGTCGACGGCCGCGCGGGACGCGCCGACGGCGCCGCCGAGCAGGTCGGCCAGCTCCTCGACCAGCTTGAAGTTGTCGGCGTTGCCGACGCCGCGGCCGCCGGAGACGACCACGCCGGCCTCGGTCAGCTCGGGGCGGGAGCCCTTCTGCTCGGCGACCCGCTCGACGACAGTGGCCAGCTTGTCGGTGTCGGTGACCGACACACTGAGCTGCTCGATCGCCGGGGTGACCGCCGCCGGGGCGGGGGTGACCGAGTTGGGCCGGACGGTGACCAGCGGCAGGCCCTTGGTGACCTTGGACTTGACGATGGCGGAGCCGGCGAAGGCGACCTGGGTCGCGGTGCCGTCGGCGTCCAGGCCGACCACGTCGGTCAGGATGCCGTTGTCGAGCTTGACGGCGAGCCGGGCGGCGATCTCCTTGCCCTCCTGGGCCGACGCCAGCAGCACGGCGGCCGGCTGCACCCGCTTGACCAACTCGGCCAGCACTGTCGCCTTGGGTGCCACCAGGTAACCGTCGATCTCGTCACCCTCGGCGGCGTAGATCTTCTCCGCGCCGTACTCGCCCAGCTTGCCGCTCAGCGCCTCGGCGGCGCCGGCGCCGCCGAGCACCACGGCGCTCGGGGTGCCCAGCTCACGCGCGAGGGTGAGCATTTCCAGGGTGACCTTCTTGACGCCGAATTCCTTCGTGGCTTCGACGACGACGAGAACCTCAGACATGTCAGAACCCCCCTCTCACACGAACTTCTCGGTGGCGAGGAACTCGACCAGCTTAACGCCGCCCTCGCCCTCATCAGTGACCTTGGCGCCGCCGGAGCGCGGGGGGCGCTTGGCGTGCTCGAGGACGGCGCTGGTGGCGCCGTCGAAGCCCACCTCGTCGGGCGCGACACCGAGGTCGGCCAGCGAGAGCGTCTGCACCGGCTTCTTCTTGGCGGCCATGATGCCCTTGAAGGAGGGGTAGCGCGGCTCGTTGATCGTGTCCCACACGGAGACCACGGCCGGCGTGGAGGCGGTGACCACCTCGTAGCCCTCCTCGGTCTGCCGCTCGACGGTGAGCGTCGCGCCGTCGACGGTGAGCTTGCGGGCACCGGTGAGCGCCGCGACGCCCAGTCGCTCGGCGATCATGTGCGGCATGACCTGGACCCGACCGTCGGTGGACTCGGCGCCGCAGATGACCAGGTCGGCATTGAGCTGACCGAGCGCGGCGGCCAGCACCTTCGAGGTGGCGACGGCGCACGAGCCGTGCAGGGCGTCGTCCAGCACGTGCACGGCCTTGTCCGGGCCCATGGAGAGCGCCTTGCGGATCGACTCGGTCGCCCGGTCCGGACCCATGGTCAGGATGGTGACCTCGCCGCCGTGCGCCTCCTTGATCTTCAGGGCCTCCTCGATGGCGTACTCGTCCATCTCGTTGATCACGTTGTTCGCCGAACCGCGGTCGACGGTGTTGTCGTCATTGCGCAGGTTGCGGTCCGCGCCCGAATCAGGCACCTGCTTGACGAGTACGACGATATTCATCGCGCTTCGACGACCCTCCTGTGTGGTGTTGCGATTCGCTCGCCCGGTCTGGGGCGCAGCGTCGCGCGTCGGTCGACGCCAGGTCAACCGAGGGCGGTTGTGCGGTTGCCCACGACGCAATGTTACCTGCCAGTAGGTTGCGCTCCGGCAGCACTCAGAGTGACACAGCTCACCGCCGCGCGGCCGGTCAGGCCGGCTCGGCCAACGCGACCCGGATCTGGTCGATGGCCGCCGCCTCGGCGGGCGCCACCCCGTCGTGCGCCCGGGCCACCTGGTCCGCAGCGGCCAACACCAGCGAGCGGTACGCGTCCACGTCCCGCGGGGACTTCTCGCGCAGGATCCGCACCGCCTGCCCCAGCGCCGGCAGCACCACCGACTCGATCTCCAGCTGCGAGTCCCGGGGAAGTCGCGGCAGCGGGCCGGTGGTCAGCGCCTCCTTCACCGTGCCACTGGCGTCGGCCAACGCGCCGGACGCGGCGATGCTCTCCCGGATCACCCCCAGGACCCCCGGGTCGGCGTTGGAGACCAGGAAGACGGCGCCGAAGGCGCCGGTCTTGAGGGTCAGCCGCTCCTCGTCCGTCAACCGCTGCTCCATGATCACGGAGTGTAGACGTACGGGGTTGTGGTGGTGACCGCGACGAGGCCGAGCCGCTCAAGGATGGGCCGGCTGTCCTCGGAACAGTCGACCTGCATCAACGTCCGGCCCCGCTGGTCGGCCAGCCGCGCCCGGTAGTTGACCAAGGCCCGGTAGATGCCCTTGCGACGCCACTGCGGCAGGGTCGAGCCACCCCACAGGGTGGCGAAGCCGGTGTTCGCCGGAAAACGCACCCAGCCGGCGCTCACCACCGTTCCGTCCGCCTCGGCCACCACGACGGTGATCGAGTTCGGGTCGGCGTCGATCTCCTTGGCCAGACCCCACACCAGGTGCGAACGGTCCGCCTGCCAGACCTCCTCCATGGCGGCGATCCGCTCCAGGTCGGCGCGGGAGGTCACCTCACGCAGGCGTACCCCCTCGGAGGCGACCGGCAGCGCGGCGGCCAGCGGGGCGACCGGGCCGACCACGACGGTCTCCCGGTCCTCCGGCACGAAGCCGGCGGCGCGCAGACGGTCCGCCAGGTCCGCTGGTTCGTCGTGTTCGTTGAGCTTCCACTCCGCCGACTCGCCCCGCTCACGGCACAGCCGCACCTGCCGGGCGATCAGTTCGTCCAGCGCGTCGCCGGTCAACCCGCCCAGGTCGCGGTAGGTGATGAACCCACCGGCATCGAGCCCGGAGATCCGGACCAGCGGCCCGTCCCGCTCCACAGTCACCCCGGCCGGGATCGGGTCGGGGATCTCCGGGCGGAGTTGGTTGTCGTAGGCGGTCCGCAGCGTCTGTACGTCGAGATCAGTCACCGGCCCAGGCTAAGCGGGAGGGGAAGCGGATAATCTCCCATTGTGTGGGAGGCGATCAGGCGGTGGTTCGACCCGGCGGAGCTGGGCTCGGTCGGCGAGACGCCCGACTACCGGTTCTCCCTGGCCAACGAGCGGACCTTCCTCGCCTGGCTGCGCACCGGTCTGGCGCTGGTCGGCGGTGGGCTGGCCGCCGCGCAGTTCCTGCCGCCGCTGCCGATGAGCCACCTGCGCGAGGTGATCGCGGTGGCGCTGCTGCTGCTCGGCGGCGCCGTCGCGATCCGCGCCGTGGACCACTGGGCGCGTACCGAGCGGGCCATCCGGCTCGGCCAGGAGCTGCCCGCGTCCCGGTTCCCCGCCATCCTGGCCCTCGCCGTCGGCGTCGGCGCGTTGCTGCTGGTGGTCGCCGTCCTGATGCGGGCGATCGGCGGGCGGTGAGCAGCGGACGCGACCCGGGGCTGCAACCGGAGCGGACCCGGCTGGCCTGGCGGCGCACCCTGCTCACGGTGACCGTGGTGACAGTGCTCGCCGTCCGGCTGGCGTCGACGGGCGACCCGACCGATGCGTTGATCGCCGGGGGGACCGTGCTGGTGTGGGGCGCCCTGCTGGTGCTCTGCTGGCCCAGGGGCACCGGCACCGGTCCGACCCGCACCGGCGGCCGGACACTGCCCCTGGTCACGGCCGGCACGGTGGTGCTCGCGTTACTGGGAGTGCTGCTGGTGCTGCGCGGACTGTGGTGACGGGATTCGGTGCGCCATGATGGTTGCATGGCCCGGCTTGGCGTACTCCTCTTCCTGGTGCAGATCGTTCTCGCGGTCTGCGCGCTGATCAGCTGTCTCTCCGCCGAGGAGGGCAAGATCCGTGCTCTTCCCCGGATCGCCTGGGTGCTGATCATCTTGTTCTTCCCGCTGGTCGGCTCGATCGCCTGGTTCATCGTCGGCCGGCAGCCCAGCCCCGGCGCCGGCAAGGGCTGGTCGGGCGGTATCGGCGGCGGTGAGCGGCAGCGCCCACGGCTGGTGGCCCCCGACGACGACCCGGAGTTCCTGCGCTCCGTCGAGGAACGCGCCCAGCAGCAGGACCAGGAACTCTTTCAGCGCTGGGAGGAAGACCTGCGGCGGCGTGAGGACGACCTGCGCCGCCGCGACGGTGAGCCGCCGCGGGAGGGTGACCGACCGGAGGTGTGAGCGCGCCGTCGCCGCCGACGCAGGGGCGACGGCGGCGGCGGGTACGACTCAGGCCAGGTTCGACGACCGGGGGTACGCGTCGGTCGGGTCGGTGAGCACGTTCACCAGGTACGGCACTCCGGAGTCGAACGCCCGCTGGAGCGCCGGGCCCAGGTCGGCCGCCTTGGCGACCGTCTCCCCCGCCCCGCCGAGCGCGCTGACCACCGTGTCGTACCGCAGCTCCGGCTGCAGGTCGGCGGCCACGTCGTAGCCGTACATGGCCCGCATCGGGTGCTTCTCCAGCCCCCAGATGCCGTTGTTGCCGACGATGATCACCACCGGCAGCTTCTGACGGACCAGCGACTCGACGTCCATCAGCGAGAACCCGGCCGCGCCGTCGCCCATCAGCACGCAGATCTGCCGGTCCGGGTGACTGACCCGGGCGCCCATCGCGTACCCCATGCCGGTGCCCAGGCAGCCGTACGGGCCCGGGTCCAGCCAGGTGCCGGGCTGGGCCGGCTCCAGGTACCGCCCGGCGTACGACACGAAGTCACCGCCGTCGCCGATGGTGATCGCGTCCGGGGCGAGCACCCGACGCAGCTCACCGTAGATCCGGGCCGGACGGATCGGGTCGGTCTCGGCGGCCATCTCCGCGGCGTCCCGAGCCTTCGCCGCGTTCTCGGCGACACGCAGGTCGGCGATCCAGTCGGCGTGGTCGGCCCGGTCGCCGGAGTGATCGGCCAGCGCGGAGAGGATCAGGCGCAGGTCACCGGCGGGGGCCGCGGCCGGCTGCACGTGCGTCGCCCGCTGGCTGGGCGCGTCGACGATGTGCACCACCTTGGCGTCACCGAAGTCACCGAAGCTGAGCCGGAAGTCCAGCGGGGTGCCCACCACCACGACCACGTCGGCGCCGGAGAGCCCGGCCCGGCGGGCCTTGGCGAACGCCAGCGGGTGCTGCGGCGGAAGCGAGCCGCGACCCATTCCGTTGGTGAACACCGGCACCTGCAACGCCTCGGCCGCCTCGCGCAGGGCGGCGACCGCGTCGCCCGCGTACACGTCGGAGCCGGCGATGATGACCGGCCGCTGCGCCCCGGCGATGAGCATCGCCGCGCGGCCGACCTCCTCCGGGTCCGGGGCGATCGGGTCGACACCCGTCACGGTGGGCAGCTCGGCCTCGGCGACCGAGAAGACCGTCTCCAGCGGAAAGTCGAGGAAGGCCGGGCCGCGGTGCGGGGTGAGCGCGGCGTTGAGCGCCGCACCCACCGCACGCGGGATGTCGTCGGTGCTGAACACCGTCTCGGCGTGCTTGGTGACCGGGGCGACCAGCGGCAGGTGGTCCATCTCCTGGAGGCTGCCGGAACCCCAGCGGAACGCGGGCGCTCGGCCCCCGAGCACCAGCACCGGCGAGGCGTTGAAGAACGCGCTTGTCATGCCGGAGATGCCGTTGGTGACGCCGGGCCCGGCGGTGAGCACGGCGAGGCCGGGACGGCGCTGGAGCTTGGCCACCGCCTCGGCGGCGAAGACCGCGGACTGCTCGTGCCGGACGTCGTAGATCGGGAAGTCGGTCTTGTACGCGGCGTCGTAGAGCGGGAAGACGTGCCCGCCGGACAGCGTGAACATCTCCCGTACGCCGTGCGCGCGTAGTGCCGCGAGCGCCAACTCGCCGCCGTGACCCTCGATCCGCTCCGTCATGTCGCTCCCATCGTCCGTGGCCGGGATCACAGGTTACCGGCCAGTCACTTGACCTTTCGACTGTGGCCCCGGCGGCTGGACGTTGCCGAGGTCAGGGCCGTCGGGCCGGGAAGCGACGGGTCAGCGGCCGGTGAAGTCCGGCTTGCGCTTCTCGACGAAGGCGGCCATGCCCTCCCGCCGGTCCTCGGTGGCGAAGAGCGCCGCGAAGAGCTGACTCTCCCAGGCCAGACCCGAGTTCAGATCCATGTCCAGGCCGCCGTCGACCGCCAGCTTCGCCGCGCGCAGTGCCTGCACCGGCCCGGTGAGGTACGGAGTGATCAGCGCGACGGCCGTGTCGTACACCTCGGCGGCCGGGGCGACCCGGTCGGCCAGGCCGATGCGCAGCGCCTCCTGCGCGTCCACCATCCGCCCCGACATGATCAGGTCCTTGGCGCGGGCGGGGCCGACCAGGCGGGCCAGCCGCTGGGTGCCGCCCGCACCCGGGATGATGCCCAGCTTGATCTCCGGCTGGCCGAGCTTGGCGTCCTCGGCGACGACCCGCCAGTCACAGGCCAACGCCAGCTCACAGCCACCGCCGAGCGCGTACCCGGTGATCGCGGCGACCACCGGCTTGGGGATCCGGGCGATCGCGCCGAGCGCGCTGGACAGGTTCGCGGCCCGGTCGGCCATGTCCACGTAGGACATCTCGGCCATCTGCTTGATGTCGGCGCCGGCGGCGAAGACCTTCTCCCCGCCGTACACGATGACGGCGCGGACCTCGGGATCGGCGGTGGCCGACGTGGCGGCGGCGCGCAACTCCTCCTGCACCTGGGTGTTGAGCGCGTTCATCGGCGGCCGCTCCAGCCGGATCGTGCCGATGCCGTCAGTGGTCTCCAGCCGAACGAACTCGCCCACGCTGCCCTCACTTCCTCGTCGAAGTCGCGTGCCAACCTTACGACCCGGCTCGTTTGGGTAAGTAGTGTGGTGTCAGCCCCGTGGGCGGGAGTCCAGCCATGATCACGTATTACGACGACAGATCGGTGCAGGTCACCTCCACCAGCGTCCGCGTCGACGGTCGCAGCTACGCGCTGGCGGACATCACAGTGATCTGGCACCGCCGTGGCACCCGTTCCTGGCGTGTGCTGGTGGGGCGGGGTGCCATCGGCGCCGCGCTCGCCGGTCCGCTGGTCGCGGCGGTGCTCGGCATCGGCGTGGCCGTCTGGCTGCACCGCTCCCCCACCGTGACGATCGCGATCGTCGGCGCGTCGGTCCTGGTCGGGTTGGCCGTCGGGCCGGTCGCCGACTTCCTCTTCGAACACCTCGACCGCTCGTACGCCCGGGGCAGCCGCCAACTGGAGATCTGGGCCCGTTGGCGGGGGCAGCCGGTGCGACTGCTGCGCACCGGTGACGCGCTGCGTTTCGGGCAGATCTACCGGGCGGTGCAGCGCGCGGTCGAGCACAGCCAGCCGGCCCGCCCCGTCACGCGCCGCTAGCCAGCCTGGTTCCGCTCCACGTCCCGAACTGACCAGGCCGGTCGTCACCGGCGGGACCTGCGCAGCGAACGCGCCCTTTAGCCGGGCGCAGCGGGCGCAGCGGGCGCAGCGGGCGCAGCGTTCCTCCAGTGCCTATGGAGCTGATATCGCAAACGAATCGGACCAGGGGCCTTCGGCACCGCGACGCCGCGACGCCGGCACCGCGACGCCGGCACCGCGACGCGACGCTTGATGTCGCAGACGATTCAGCTCCAAAGGACCGGCGCACCACCACCTCTACCCGCCGGACGGCCTCCGTCGAATCCTCTGTGAGGAAGGCGCGATCCGCTGCGAAGAAGGTCAGATGCCGAGGTCCGAGCGAGGCGCAGGTTGCCTGTCGGTGGTTAGGCTTAGTGATGACCCTCTATTACCGGGACGACGCGGTGCAGGTGACCTCCGAGTCGATCCGGGCGGGCGGTCACGTGATCGCCCTGTCCGACGTGACGTTCGTCTGGCACGCGCGGGGGCAGAAGACCCTCGCCGTCCGCGGCCGTGTGCTGGGGCGCGGTGTCCTGGTCCTGCTGCTCTCGCTGCCGCCGTTGGTCGCCGTGGTCTGCGTGCTGTCACTGGCCTGGTCGGCTCAGGACCGGGGTAACTGGCAGCTGGCGCTGATCATTCTCGCCGCCTGCGCGGTGGGAGCGCTCGCGCTGGCACCGTTCCTGGAGATCCCCCTGGGCTGGCTGGACCGCTCCTACGAGCGCGGCAGCCACGTGCACGAACTGTGGGTGCAGCACCACGGCCGGGAGGACCTGCTGATACGCACCCCGGACGCGCTACGGTTCGGGCAGATCTACCGGGCCGTGCAGCGCGCCGTCGAACAGCAGGGGGACCATCGATGACCACCCGCCGCGGCGAGGCCGTCGCACTGGCCGGCCTGCTCGCCGCGGCCGGCGTCACCCATTTGGTACGCCCCGGCGTCTACGACCCGATCGTGCCCCGCGCGTTGCCCGGCCCGCCCCGGTTCTGGACGTACGCCAGCGGGGTGGTCGAACTTGCGGTGGCGGCTGCGGTCGCGAACCCGGCCACCCGCTCGGCCGGCGGTCGGGCAGCCGCCGCGCTCTTCGTCGCCGTCCTGCCGGCGAACGTGAAGATGGCAGCGGACTGGCGGCACCGACGCCCGACGAAGCGGGCCATCGCGTACGGCCGGGTGCCGTTGCAAGTGCCGCTGATCTGGTGGGCGCTGCGGGTGGCCCGTGCCGACACCGCCGGTCGACAGCCCCGCTGACCAGCCCCGTCGGGCGGTTGTGGCACGGCCGACGCACACTTGACCCATGGCGATTCCCCTCCCCACCCCGGCCGCCGTGGTCGGCCTGACCCGCTCCGCTCTCGACCAGGCGCTCGGCTCGGCCACCTCGATGGCCGCCGTGCCCGCCCGCGCGTTCGCGGTACTGGACGGGGTGGAGGCGCTGCTGGCCCGGATCAACGGCGTGGTCGACCGGATCGAGGCGACAGTGGACCGGACCGACCAGGTGCTCACCGACGCCGAGGCGGCGGTTCGCGAGGTGGCCGTCATCAGCGCCGCCGCGACCACCGCCATCGACACGGCCACCGAGGTGGCCACCGCCGCCGCCGTGGTGGTCGCCGAGGCCGACCGGGTCTCCCGGACGGCGGGCACGCTGGTCGCCGAGGCCGACCGGGTCGCGGGCCGCGCCGCCGCCACCGTGGGCACCGCGACGGAGGCCGCCGCCACGGCGGCCGAACTGCTGGCCGCGTACGAGCCGGCGCTGCGCCGGGCCGCGCCGATGGCCGGGCGGTTCGTCGAGGAGCTGAGTCACGAGGAGATCAGCGCGGCGATCCACCTGATCGACGAGTTGCCCAAGCTCAAGGAACACCTGACGGCGGACATCCTGCCGATCCTGGCCACGCTGGACCGGGTCGGCCCCGACCTGCACGACCTGCTGGACGTGACCCGCGACCTCAAGCTCGCCGTGGCCGGCATCCCCGGGCTGGGCATGCTGCGCCGACGCGGCGAGAAGCTCGCCGACGAACCCGTCGGCTGAACGCCCGAGCGGGCCGGCCGGCGTGCGACGGGGGCGCGGTCAGGCCGGTACGTACAACTCGTCGATCTCGGCGCGTCGCGGTAGCGCCACCGAGGCGCCGAGCTTGCGGACGCAGGCAGCGCCGGCCGCCGACGCCCAGCGCACCGCGTCGACCAGGTCGCGCCCCTCGCCCCAGCCGACGGCCAGCGCGGCGGTGAACGCGTCACCGGCGGCGGTGGAGTCGACCACGTCGACACGTACCGCCGGCACGTGCACCTCGGTGCCGTCCCGGTCGACGTACCAGGCGCCCTCACCGCCGAGAGTGAGCACGGCCCGGGGGGTCAGGTCGAGCAGCGCCCGGGGCTCCTCCCTGCCTCGCCCGGCGAGCGCCTGCGCCTCGCCCTCGTTGACGACAAGCAGGTCCACGGCGGCGAGCAGCTCGGGCGGGAGGTCCCGCGCCGGGGCGGCGTTCAGGATGACCCTGGTGCCGGCGTCGCGGGCGGCCACCGCGGCGGCGGTCACGGTCTGCACCGGGATCTCCAGTTGGGCGACCAGGACGTCCGCCGCGCGCACCGTGGCCAACTCCTCCTCGGTGAGGCCGACCAGGGCGTCGTTCGCGCCGGGGGTGACCACGATGGCGTTCTCCCCCTGGGCGTTGACCATCACCAGCGCCACGCCGGAGGCGCCGTAGACCACGCGTAGCTGACTGGTGTCCACGCCCGCCGCGGTGATGCGGGCCTTGAGGGTGACGCCGAAGGCGTCCGAGCCGATCGCGCCGAGGAAGGCACATGAGGCGCCGGCCCGGACCGCGGCCACGGCCTGGTTGGCGCCCTTGCCGCCGGGCACCATCACGAAGTCGGTGCCGAGGATGGTCTCGCCCAGTCGCGGCAGCGCGGGTGCCATCGCGACCAGGTCCATGTTGGCGCTGCCCACCACGGCGACCCGGGTCTGCGGCACGATCGTCTCCGCCGGTCCGACGCTCAGGCGGCGCGAGCCGTGAAGCGCTCGCCCGTCCGCTCGACCACCAGCGGCAGCCCGAAGGTCTTGGAGAGGTTGTCACCGGTCAGCGTCTCGGCGAGCAGGCCCTGGGCGACCACCCCACCCTCGCGCAGCAGCAGCGCGTGGGTGAACCCGGGCGGGATCTCCTCGACGTGGTGGGTGACCAGCACCATCGC
This sequence comes from Micromonospora sp. D93, assembly GCF_018070365.1. NCBI lineage: Bacteria > Bacillati > Actinomycetota > Actinomycetes > Micromonosporales > Micromonosporaceae > Micromonospora > Micromonospora sp. D93. Next base: position 217,358 of record NZ_JAGPXW010000005.1, read on the forward strand.
CGGCGCGTCCGGGTCGTACGCCAGCTCGGCCAGTCGGGCGACCAGGTCTTCCCGACCACCCAGGTCGAGCCCGGCGGCGGGCTCGTCGAGCAGCAGCAGCTCCGGGTCGGTCATCAGGGCACGGGCGATCTGCACCCGCTTGCGCTCGCCCTCGGAGAGGGTGCCGTAACGGCGCTCGGCGAGGCCACCAACGCCCAGTTGGCTCAGCAGTGCCCGGGCCCGCGCCTCGTCGCCACGGTCGTAGTTCTCCCGCCAGCGGCCGACCACCGACCAGGCGGCGGTCACCACCACGTCGCTGACCCGCTCGTCGGCGGGCAGTCGCTCGGCGATCGCGGCGGTGGTGAGCCCGATCCGGGTACGCAGCTCGTTGACGTCGGTGCGGCCGATCCGCTCGCCGAGCACGTGCGCGACACCAGTGGTGGGGTGCAGCCGGCCGGCGGCGAGGTTGAGCAGCGTGGTCTTGCCGGCGCCGTTGGAGCCGAGCACGACCCACCGCTCGTCCAGTTCGACGCGCCAGGTCAGGTCCTGAAGGAGGGCGGTGCCAGAGCGGCGTACACCGACGCCGTCGAGGCTGACCACCAGATCCGGGTCCACGAGAGCGGCGGCAGGCGCGGCGCCGGCAGCGCCGGGGATCAGGTCACCAGTCACCACACCATCCAACCACGCAGCGCCGGGGCGCCCCCCATGGGCGGCACCTCGGCCATAGGGTGAAGCGCCGTGTCATTGATCACCAAGCCCGAAGGACGGCCCATGCCCCGCCGACGTACGGAGCCGCGCAGATGAGCGCGGTCATCGAGATCGAGGGTCTGCGCAAGACCTTCCACAGCCTGCGTAGCGGCCGACGGGTGGCGGTGGACGGGTTCGACCTGCTGGTCGAGGCGGGCCAGGTCCACGGCTTCCTGGGCCCGAACGGCTCCGGCAAGACCACCACCCTGCGGGCCCTGCTCGGGCTGGTACGCGCCGACAGCGGCCGGATGAGAGTGCTCGGCGAACCGTCGCCGGAGCTGCTGACCCGGGTGACGGGCCAGGTCGGCGCCATCGTGGAGAGCCCACAGTTCTTCGGCAACTTCACCGGTTACCGCACGCTGCGGTTGTTGGCCCGCGCCGGTGGGGTGCCGGTCTCCCGGGTGGACGAGGTGCTGGATCTGGTGGGCCTACACGACCGGGGCGATGATCGGGTGAAGGGCTACTCGCTGGGCATGAAGCAACGGCTCGCGGTGGCGTCCGCGCTGCTGAAGGACCCGCGTCTGCTCATCCTGGACGAGCCCGCGAACGGGCTGGACCCGGCGGGCATCCGGGAGATGCGGGACCTGATGCGGTCGCTGGCGGCCAGCGGGGTGACAGTGCTGGTGTCCAGTCACATCCTGGGCGAGATCCAGCTGATCTGCGACCACGTCACGATCATCTCCCGGGGGCGGCGGGTCGCGACCGGTCGGGTGGACGAGGTGCTGGCGGGCCACGACCGGCACGAGTTCCTGGTCCGGGTGGCCGAGCCGGAGCGGGCCGTCGAGCTGCTGCACGCGGCCGAGCTGACGGCGGTGGTGGACGGCGGAGCGTTGGTGGTGGGCGGGGCGAGTGACCCGACAGTGATCAGCCGGGTGCTCGGTGAGCAGGGTCTGTGGGTGGGCGAGCTGACGCCGCTGCGGCCGGATCTGGAGAGCGTCTTCCTGGAGCTGACCGGCGCGTACGAGCAGCCGTCGGTGCCCCGGCAGGGCGGCGACCCGTCGCTGCCGCAGGGTGAAGCTGTGATCGACCTCGATCGGGGAGTGGACGCGTGAATCTGGTGCGTGCCGAGTTGGAGCGACTGTCCGCGCGTCGCTTCGTGCAGCTCATGGTGGTCCTGTTGGTGTTGGCGTTCGCCGTCACGGCGGCGACCACGATGGCCGGCTCCCACAAGCCCAGCGCCAGTGAGATGAACTCGGCGCGGGCGCAGGCCGCCGAGGCGCGGCGCGACCTGGAGGCCAGCCACCAGGAGTGTCTGGCCCGCCAGAATGGCACCTTGCCGGCCGACACGGACAGGTACTTCCCCAGCGACTGCTCGGAGATCGACCCGATCCGGCAGGACCGGCTGCCGATCCCCGCCGACTTCCTGCCGGGTGTGTTCAGCTTCGCCGAGCAGGCACAGCCCCTGCTGTACTTCCTCATCGCGTTCCTGGTGCTGTTCGGGTTCCTGGTCGGCGCCTCCTACATCGGCGCGGACCTGACCTCGGGCGGGGTGGTGAACCTGCTGCTCTGGCGACCGCGCCGGGTGACGGTGCTCGCGGCCAAGTTGGGCACCCTGCTCGGCACGGTGTTGGTGCTGGCCCTGCTGGCGTCGGTGGCCTACCTCGCCACGTTCTGGGTGATCGGGCAGACGGCCGGGTTGCCGGGCCGACTGGACGGCGACTTCTGGCGTTCGCTCGGCGCGGTGCACGGCCGTGGCCTGGTGCTGGTGCTGCTGGCCTCCGCGCTGGGCTTCGCGATCGCCACGCTGGGTCGGCACACGTCGGCGGCGCTCGGCGCGTTCGCCGCGTACGCGGTGGTCTGGGAGTTGGGCGCCCGGCTGGTCCTGGAGATCGTCGACGCGCGGAAGTCGGACCTGTTCATGCTCTCCAGCCACATCGGGGCGTGGCTCAACGGCGGTGCGCGGTTCTACGACGAACGGCTCTGCGCGGGTGGCCCCAGCCTCAACTGCGATTCGTTCTACACGATCAGCTGGGGGTCGTCGCTGCTGGTGCTGCTCGTGCTCGCTGGCGGGCTGACCGCGGCGGCGTTCGCCGTGTTCCGTCGCCGCGACCTGATCTGAGTCGAGGCCGTCGGGTCGCCCGAGTCCGGGCGGCCCGACGGACCGGGCCCAGCCGGCGCTCGGCAAGAGCTTGCACCCTGCGGGCGCGCGGTGAAATATTCCTTCACATGGCCGCCGCAGCGGGCTCAGCCGACGGTGGAGCCGAACACCTCGTCGCGTACCGCGTCCAGGGCGGTGCGCAGCGCGCCGCGCAGGATCGGCTCCTCGGTCAGCCCGGTCGGCACCACTCGCGGCTGGACCAGGGTGATCGCCGCGACCTCCTGCTGCACCCGGTCGGCGAGCGCCGCGCCACCGGCCTGGCCCACCTCACCGGCCAGCACGACCAGCGGTGGGTCCAGCACCACGCAGGTGCTGGCCACGCCGAGCGCGAGCCGACGGGCCAACTCGTCGAGCATCGGGCCGCCGTCGGCGCCGGCCGCGACGGCCGCACGGACCGCCTCGGCGGCGTCGGCGTCCGGGTAGCCGTGCTCGCGGGCCACCGCGCGCACCGAGTCCGCACCGACCAACTGCTGGAAGGCCGGCTTGGCGCGCCGGGAGACGTCGCGCGGGATGGGCGCGCCGGGCACCGGCAGGTAGCCGATTTCGCCGGCCGCGCCGCTGCTGCCGTGGTGCAGCCGTCCGCCCAGCACGATCGCCAGGCCGACGCCGGCACCCACCCAGACCAGCACGAAATCCGCCAGCCCCTGGGCAGCGCCGGACTGCGCCTCCGCCACCGCGGCCAGGTTGACGTCGTTCTCGAAGACCACAGGCGTGTGCAGGTCGTCCCGCAGCGCGGCGAGCAGGCCGCTGTGCCAGCGGGGCAGGTTGAAGGCGAAGGTGATGTCGCCGGTGCCGGGGTCGACCAGGCCCGGGGTGCCGAGCACGATCCGTCGTACGCTGCTCAGCTGCGCCTGGGCGCTGCTCGCGGCCTGCACGACGGCGTTGTGCACCACGCCCACCGGGTCGTCGGTGTCCCGGGTCGACTGCTCCACCCGGCCGATGACCGCACCTGTGATGTCGGCGCAGGCGGCCACCACCCGGTCCGGTCCGACGTCCACGCCGACCACGTGCGCGCTGCCTGGGCGGACCGCGTAGAGCTGGGCGTTCGGCCCGCGTCCGCCGGCCTGCTCGCCGACCCGCGCGACGAGGCCGCGCTCCTCCAACCGCTCGACCAGTTGCGAGGCGGTGACCTTCGACAGCCCGGTCAGCTCGCCGAGTCGAGCCCGGGTCAGCGGGCCGCGTTCGAGGAGCAGTTCCAGCGCGGCACGGTCGTTGAGCGCCCGCAACAGGCGGGGGGTGCCGGGCAGCCGGGTCGCACTCATGACACGTCCTCTAGTTTTAGTAAACTTTGCTAACTGTAAACCAACCTGCGAACGGGTAGCCGTAGCGTAACGGCCACTCGGCGGTCGGACGCTCGGCCGAGTCGGCAGGGCCAAGACCACCACCGGTACGACGTTTCGTACCCGCGGGGCACCGAAGGGGGAAGATCACGTGGGGTTGGATCCAGGACTGCGCCGGCTGGCGCTGGGCACGCTCCTCGCCGCGTACCCGGGACCGGTCCCGCCGGACTGGGCTGTCGACCTGCTGGCCGACGGGTTGGCCGGGCACACCCTGTTCGGCACCAACGTGCACAACCCCGCGCAGGTGGCGGCGAGCACCGCCGCGCTGCGCGCCGGCCGGCCGGACGCGCTGATCGCCATCGACGAGGAGGGCGGCGACGTGACCCGGCTGGCGCACGCCACCGGCAGCCCGTACCCCGGCAACGCCGCTCTCGGGGCGATCGGCGACGTGGCGCTCACCCGACGGGTCTACCAGTCGATCGGCGCCGAACTGGCCGCGCTCGGCATCACCGTCAACCTCGCCCCCACTGTCGACGTCAACACCGCCGACGACAACCCGGTGATCGGCACCCGGTCCTTCGGCGCGGATCCGGTGCGGGTGGCCGCCCACTCGGCCGCCGCCGTGGCGGGGTTGCAGGCCGCCGGCGTGGCCGCCTGCGCCAAGCACTTCCCCGGGCACGGCGCCACCGTCACCGACTCCCATCACGAACTGCCCACAGTGGATGCTCCGCTGAGCCTGCTCCGTCAGCGGGACCTACCGCCGTTCGCGGCCATCGTCGCCGCCGGAGCGCGCGCCGTGATGACCGCGCACATCCGGGTGCCGGCGCTCACCGGCGCCGACCCGGCCACCTTCAGCCGGGCCGTCCTGGTCGACCTGCTGCGCACCGAATACGGCTTCACCGGCACCGTCATCACCGACGCGCTGGAGATGAAGGGTGCCGCGGTGGCGGCCGGCGGCGTCGGGCCGGCCGCGGTCCGGGCGCTGAGCGCGGGCGCCGACCTGCTCTGCATCGGCGCGAGGGTGGACGCCGAGATGGTCGAGCGGGTGGCCGCCGAGATCGTCGACGCGCTCGCCGACGGCCGGCTCGCAAGGGCGCGGGTGGAGGAGGCGGCCGGACGTGCCGCCGACCTCGCCGCCTGGACCCGGGCCGCCAGCGGGTCGTCGGCCACCGGGGACACCGAGCTGGGGTACGCGGCAGCGCGCCGAGCGGTCCGCGTGGACGGCCTGCTCACCGGCCTGGAACAGCCACTTGTGGTGCAACTGCACACCGAGTCGACGATCGCCGAGGGTCGGGTGCCGTGGGGCCTCGGTCCACACCTGGACGGGGTGTCGGAGATCCGGGTGATCGCCACCGAGACCGATCCGGCGACGCTTCGCGAGCTGGCCGGTGAACGCCCGATCGTGCTTGTCGGACGACACCTGCACCGGCTGCCCGGCGGCCCGGAGCTGATCGCCGACCTGGCGGCCCAGCACCCGGTGACAGTGGTGGAGATGGGCTGGCCGGCACAGTGGCGGCCGACGGGCGTCCGCGCCTTCGTCACCACCTACGGTGCGAGTCACGCCAACGGTCGCGCGGCGGCCGAGGTGCTGGGACTCGCCCGCTGATCGGCACGCTCCGAGGACAAGGCGTAGCGGTTGGCGTTGAACTTCTTCTCCGCGGAGTGCTCCGACAAGGGCGCCCGTCGCGCTCGTCACCGAGGTGCCCACAGGCTTCGACAGCTCCGAGGTCGACGCCAAGCTGCACTCGCCGCTAACCCAACTGCTCCGGCTCGCCTACTTGGGCAGTATCGGTGCTACGAAACAAGCCGATGCCAGGGCGCCGCGAGCAACGTGGTGTTGCCATGGGGTTCCTGCGACTGACGCCGCTAAGCAACATCTCCAGCAGCTCGGGACACTTAGGCGCGAGCGAGGCGACCATCTGTCTTGGCGCTGAATCGACAGCAGACACGACGGGAACAACATGTTGAAGTCCCGGGTGGACCAAGGACTTGAGATGAACTCGCTTTAGGGAGCTGCATCCCTTGCGACACGACCACGTGGTGACCAGCACCCACCTCTGGATGATGTTGGAACGCTCGCAGTAGCTGGCGCCAACGGACGCTCACCGAATGATCCGACTGTCGGATGAGCGACTCAGTCTCGGCGGAAGGTTCACGTTCGGGAGAAGATGATCGAATAGGGTCGATTGGAAGCGGTAGACGCAGGGGCGCCCGGGCGTCTAGGAGTGATCCAGTGCAAGGAACACTTGAACGCCGTGCAACTTGCTTCAACGCAAACGGTTGCCAGCCTCACCACGATGACCAAGCCGGGTGGATGAAACCTCTGTTCCGCGACCGAGCCTTGGTTCTGACCATGGGTCGGTGACAGGAGTGCCTCTCCCTGAAGTTGTCCGCCGGCGCTCCCTAGGCGAATGGGCAGCCTCAGAAGGATTTCTTGCTCGATGCACTCGACTAGCCACAATTGCCGGCCTCAGCTGGGGCGTGATTCAGTTTGCAGATCGATTTTCCGTTAAAGTTCTACCAACGTCGAGTACGGGCGTCGTTATTTTTGTTATGGGAATCGCCATAGCGTTCCTTCTTGCAGAACTCCTCGTTGTACTCAGAAGCAGGCCCTCGCCTCTCAGCGAAGCTCGCTCACCCGAGGAGGTCTTTGCCGTGGCTTTACTTCAATACGCTCGCACGCTGGCATCCAGCGGCAATCGCCGTGATCAGGCAATTTTGGAGCTTCGGCGTTGGTCAAGCCGCCTTCTTCATCTTATGAGGGCATCGAAAGAACGGTCTGAACTCGGCCAAATAGCGTTAACCGCAGCCGCCGCAATTAAAGACAAGGAAACCCAAGCCTCTATACTCATAGATGATTTAGGGTGGGCGCTCCACGAATCAGGGGACACTCAAACGGCACTCGCGAACATTAACGAAGCGTTATCAATTATTGATGATAAGATCGCGGCGAGCGGCACAAGCGACACGCTTATTGACCTAAAAATTAAAGCCCTTCGACACACCGCGAATATGTGTGCAAGCTCCAGCAAGCTAGACGACGCCCGGAGGGCGTTCGACGAACCCCGCCGGCTCGCACAACTACTTCCAGTTCCTGACCATGACCTCCAGAACGCACAGCTTGATCACTCCGAAGCATACGTCATCCTAGGTCATCTTGAGGCGCGTGTAGGAACGACCGGACAAATTGATCCATCCGGAGCGCTGGGAATTCTACTTGCCGAGGCCGTCGCACTAGCTGAGGGCGCCGAAGAATCTTTCGCTACTCTCGTGGATTCAGAACGCGAAGCAAAAGCGCTTAGCTTAAAGGTACGTCTACTTTCTCATGACACGCGGAAACAAGGATACAGGGAGGCATCAACCAGACTTGAACGCCTAATGACTGAAGTTGCGCGCGATCTTCGATGACCTCATCCGCCGGTTCTACTAAATCGAAGAAGGCTGGGAATTGTGGAAGAATTTATTGATACTTTTGACGCCAACTACAAGCATACCGGGCAATCAGAAAGAGTCGCAGCTCACCGACGGGGCCTCTGGCATCACACTTTTCATTGCTGGATAGTCGGACGTCGCAGAGACACCGACTTCGTTCTTCTTCAGCTGCGAGCTGAGTCGAAGAAAAATTACCCCAACATGCTAGATATTACAGCTGCGGGACACCTTGAAGCCGGCGAGCGACCAGAAGATGGAGTTAGAGAGATCGAGGAAGAGCTCGGTATAGAAGTTGAACCACGAAACCTGATTCGGCTAGGGGTCAAACACGACGTAATGGATGAGCCGAACGGCATTCAAAATCGCGAATTTGCCCACGTCTTTCTGCTTCGCGACGACAGAGATTTGAGTGGTTACAAGTTGCAGGATGATGAGGTTTCCGGCCTCGTTGAAATGCCGATAGACTCCGGACTGGCCCTCTTCTCGGGGTCCACTTCATCTGTCGATTGCCCAGCAATTAAACTCGACAATAAGGTCCCCACGTCGTTCACGCGCAGCGTGACAGAGAGCGACCTTATCCCCAGGGTGGATCCTTACTATTTTAAGGTATTCATCATGGCCGGCCTCTACTTAGAGGGCCGACGTCACCTGAGCATTTAAGGTGCCGAAATGCCTCTGCTGGTCTTTCGCGCCACGACTTCCGTGGATGCAACAGCACTCCTGCGCGCAATTCAGACTAATTCAGATTTCCTTGAACCTTGGGTCACCACTCCGCAAAGAGTGACGGACATTGCCACCGCACGCACCTGCGTAACCGAGAAGCTCCAAGATGGGGGTGCCGCTCGGTATGCCGCATTTCACGCAGACGACCTGGCTGGTTCGGCAAAGATCATAGACTACGGTTTGGATGAGAGCTATGAGCTGGGTTTTTGGTGCACAAGGGCCTGGTCGCGTCGCGGTGTGGGGCGATGGATGGTGTGTAACGCAATCAGCAAGGCATTCGAGCTCGGCGCCAGTCGGGTCATCCTCCGCCATGCGTCTACAAATGTGCCTTCTGCTCGCCTCATTCAAGGCGTCGGGGCACGCCGCGAAGGCGTAAGTCGTGGAACGGCTCAATTAGGCACCCGAACAGATGATGTTGTCACCTACGGTATTTGTCGTGAAGAATGGCCGACAATAGGTGCCTTAGACTGGTGTAGCCCGTGCAGAGAGTTCTAGTCGGCGGATGCCGCGCCCAGCAAGGAGGGCTTCACCTTGGGCACGCTTATGGGTGTTTCACCGGCATTGGCGATTCCGACAATAGTCCCTACATCTTCGTTATTAGTGACTACGCAGAGGCGGATAAGTTCGCCTCTGAGCAATCGGTTCTTGCTATTTGCCGGGATGTCATCACGTTATCGTCAAGTAGAGTCGCGCTTGCCCGCGAGAGTCGTCTCAGGCCCAAACTTGCGCCGCTAGCGGCCGTAATCGAGCAAATCTTGCCGTTTCGCTTGCTTGAGAAGGCGCATCCCCACCGCCGACATTTGAAGGCGGGCGAGTTCAGGGGGTCCGTAAGCGACCTTGTCTTTCCTGTACATCAGGCGAGCTTTTTGCTAGGGCTAGGTTGCAAAACCGCTTGCTACAACGACGACAACGACAACGCTGTCGCATTCACCAGGGAATGTGCGAGGCGATTGAACCGATGGATCGGAAGTCACGTGTTCGAAGATGACACGCGACTACTTAAACGATCACCTGGACGCCTGCTGGGTATCGACGGTAACCGTATGTCCTTAGCGAACCGGAACTACCTTCGGTTGGTCGAAGATGAGTTAACGATCCGGCGATTCATTCGACGAACGCTAGGCCGTGCAGTGCCGCCAGATACAGACATCGAACTTGCGTCGATGCAAGACATAGAGCGTGGCTATTTCCGTCTCCTGGGCCTGCCGGAAAGCCAGGAATCGACACTATCGGGGCTGGAAAGAATTAGGCTAGTCGAGGAGTCTCTGGTTCAGTGGCTGCAAGATTTTCGGCGGCGGAGGCTCGTAGTCGAGAAGGCTTTCACTTCGTCCCGCATTTCCACAGTTCTAGAGGAGGGCGAGGAAATGGCCGGCATCCTCATTGAGAGTCGATTGGCAGAGATGGCGAAATTCACGTGAAGTGGCTGCTGCTAGTTAGGCACTTGGAGTCGGCCAAGAACGTCCGTGACAGTTTCGCGCAGAGCGCGGATGAGGACCACCTAACTGAGACTGGCAGGTCCGAGGCGGCGCTGGTTGGAGCGAACATCGCAGAGTTCCTTGCCTTTCTGCGGGTCACGCGGGTAAGAGTCTACTGTTCGCCAGCACCAAGGACGAACGAGTCCGTGTCAGGCCTCTGTTCAAGACTCGGAGTCCAAGCCCGCGAACTGGAGGGCCTCAGATCAATTGTAGTTCCGGAGACCGCAGGTCTTTCCCTAAGTGAGCTACGCCTCATTGATCCTGAAGCCGCACGTGAGTTGAACCTTTATCGCGCTGGGTTGTTCGATACTTATGCAATGAAGCACGTGGGCCCGCTGGCCCGACAACTAGAACGTCGGGTTAACGACGCCCTGTTGGAAATCCTCTCCGCGCCGGCAGAGGCCGCCGTGGTTGTAGCACATCGTTCAGCTCTTACTGCTGCTCTACTCGGCATAGCTCGAGAGGCTGGCTACTACCCGAAAGAGTTCTTCGGATTCCTGCCAATCGACTTTGGCGCGAGCGCACTTATTCGGGTGAGCGATAGAAATGTCAGCGATATCGTATTCGCAAACCTTCCCACAGCTTCAATGAATACTTGGGGGCGCGAGCTAGCACTGACAGTCGGCCTTGACTGATTGCCGCAGCCACAACCACAGGGAAGCCGGACCACAGGTGGTTGAGTACCGCTGTGCGCGTGTTACATCCCTCGCATGCGGCACATCACGCCGGAGTTCCCACAGGCGATGTCCCCAAGGCTTCATGCGTCTGGTCGACGTTGGCCGACATGGAGCGCCTCTACTGGGTGCACGACCGCTCGCCGGGCCAGACCAAGACCCGCCAGCTGATCGACGGGGCCGTACCGCTTATCGACCGGCTCGTGGCGCTGTCCCGACTTCGGGTCCTCCGCCCGGTGACCCGACAGGTGCTCGACCTGATTCGCACGCTCCGTCACTGACCCGGCCGGCACCATCGGTCGGCGAAGAAGCAGGTCAAGTCCACTTTTCGACACTCCGAACCGACAGCTCCAGCCTTGCCCCAAGCCGGTTAGATACGTAGCGTGATCGACACGTAGCGACTCGCCCACAGCGGGGGCCGCAACACCCGGAACCGGGGCCTGGGGGGAGGTTGCGGACCGTGGATCCGGCCCGGGATTCACGGTCCGCGCCCACATGCCCGCTCAGCGCGGATAGACCCCGTACGCGCGCCAGCCCCGGTCCGGGAACCCGGCGGCATCGGCTACCCGGGCCGAGGCTTGGTTGTCCCGCTCGTGCAGGTAGGTGGGGACCGCCCCCTCGTCGAGCACCCGCCGCGCCGCCTGGGCCGCCAGTCGACGGGCGAGGCCGCGCCCCTGGGCGGCCCGCACGGTGCCGACGGCCAACTCGTGCCCGTACGCGTCGTGCCGTTTGATCCCGGCACCGGCCAGGTAGGCGCCGTCCGGATCACGGACCACCAGCACCGGCCGGTCGAAGAGTCGCAGCCACGGCGGCAGCCCGGGAGCGCTCGACTCGGTCCACTCCCCCACGTCGGGCAGCGGCGCGGGCGCCAGGCTCCACCGGAAGGGGCCGTCGTGCACGCAGAATTCGGGCCGCCCGACGGCTTCCGGCAGTGCGGCGAGGAGCCGAGCCGGCGTACGGCGAGCCAACGCGCGGATCGCCGCCACACGATCCGGCGCCACGGAGAGCACAGCGCTCTGCCCGGTGTCCACGGCGAGCGCGGGGCGCAGCCGGCCGTCCCAGGCCGGTTGGGCCCGTCGCTGCGAGGCCACCACGTGCAACCCCGGCCCGGCCGGCCACTGGCCGAGCCAGCTGGCCAGGTGCAGGTGGAGTCGCCGGTCGATCATGCGCACCTCCCCGTCACCCGACGCGTCGTGGATCACCGTACGCGCCGGACGGCAGGGCGGGCGCGGGATACGTCAGGGCCGAGTGGGCCGGGGGTGCGGGAACCAGCCGCAGGAATTGACCGTCATATGTATTTCCATACCTGGACACCTTTGTTTGGGACGGTGAACGCATGCCGATTCAGCCGAGCGACAACTACCAGCAAAACCCCGAGCGACTCTGGCAGTCGGCGGATGCCGTCGGAGGCAATCCGCCCCAGCCGCGCTACCGGAACCCTCGCACGATCGGCGGCGGAGCCCTGTCCTGGGCCGGATTGAACAAGCTGTCCGTCGACAGCTCGGGTAGGCACCGCCTGAACACCTACTGAGGCACTGACGCTCCCGCCCGGGGCGACACACCGGAGGAGGTCCAGCGGCGGCTTTCGCACACCTGTCGGGTAATTTCTTGTGGTCCGCCATCCCGGCCTACGACAGGAGAAGCTCCGCGCATGGGCAAGAAGACGATCCACGTCTCCGACTTCACCGGCACGGTTCTGCAGCAGGACGACGAGGTGGTCCGCATCGTCGTGCTGGAGCACCCGGACCTGGTCGCCGGGCCCGTGCAGTTGGACGCCACCCCGGGCGAGGTGGAGAACATCGACGACGCCGCGCTGGACGTGGCGGTGGTGGAGATCCACGACCGGCACGGTGGCGGCGAGCCCCGTCGAGTGGTGTTGACCGCCAGCGAGTTCGACGCGATGGCCACCGACGTGCCGATGGCGCAGCTGTTGAAGACGGCCGAGCGGGTCCGCCCACCCAAGGCCCGCAAGAGCACCGAGAAGATCGACTACGGCACGCTGGAGCACGCCGGCAAGCCACACCGGGGCCGGGTCACCGAGGAGGAGGCCCGCCTGGTGCGCGAGCAACTCGACGAGGTCAACAAGCGCCTCGCCGACGCGGGCGTACGCCAGATCGACCCGGCCGATCCGGAGCACGCCCTGCGCTACGGCTTTCCTGACGTCTCCTGACCCCGGGTTCTCACTTCTTCCCGACGGCGGCGGCGAGAGCGGCGGCCAGGTCGCCCTCGACCGCCGCCTTGTCCAGGCCGAGGTTGGTGAGCACGCCGGCGCCGTCCTCCTGCTCCAGCAGGGCGAGCAGGATGTGCTCGGTGCCGATGTAGTTGTGCCCGAGGCGCAGCGCCTCCCGGAAGGTCAGCTCCAACGCCTTCTTGGCGCGCGCGTCGTACGGGATGAGGTCCGGAACCTGCTCGGCCCGCGGTGGGAGGACGGCACCGACCGCCTCCCGTACCGCCTCGGCGGTGGCACCCCGACCAGCCATCACCCTGGCGGCCAGCCCCTCCGGCTCGGCCAGCAGCCCCAGCACCAGGTGCCCGGGGCCGATCTCGGCGTTGCCGTTGGCTCGGGCCTCCTCCTGCGAGGCCATCACCACGTTGCGGGCGCGAGGGGTGAACCGGCCGAAGCCGGCGTTGGGGTCGAGCGCCGCCGCGTCGGTCGCCTTCGGCACGAAGCGCTTCTGGGCGGCCTGCTTGGTGACCCCCATGCTGCGGCCGATGTCGGTCCAGGAGGCGCCCGAGCGCCGGGCCTGGTCGACGAAGTGTCCGATCAGGTGGTCGGCCACCTCGCCGAGGTGATCGCCGGCGATGACCGCGTCGGTGAGTTGGTCGAGCGCGTCGGTGTGCGCCTTCTTGATCGCCTGGATCAGGTCGTCGAGCTTGACGGTGTTACCGATCTGGAGAGGATCTGTCATTCGTCAACCATAGGTTGACGCATCCGCCTCGTCAACCCTGAGTTGACGATTTCAGCCGGCGTACTCGGGCAGCAGCTGGGCTACCGCCGCCGGGGACGGCATGGCGGCGATCTCCTCGGCGACCGCTCGGGCCGCGTCGCGCTGCCCAGCGTTGCCCTGCCGCGGCAGCAGCCGGTACACCTGCTCGGCGATGGCGTACGCGTCCACCTGGCCGGGAACGAGCCGCAGCGCGACACCGGCGGCGGCGAGCGTGTCGGCGTTGGCGAACTGGTCCGCGCCCTGCGGCAACATCAACTGGGGTACGCCAGCGGCGAGCGCGCCGAGTGTGGTGCCGCTGCCCCCGTGGTGTACCACCGCGTCGACGAGCGGCAGCAACTCCGCCTGCGACACCCACTGGTGCACGCTGACCTGGTCGGCGATCTCGCCAAGCTGTTCCACTGGCACACGGCCGGCCGCGACCACCACCTGCGCGTCCAGCGTCGCCAGACCGGCGATGGCCGTGCGGAGCAGCTCCGGCGTGCCGAACGCGGTGCCGAGAGTCAGGTAGATCAACGGTCGGGACGTCCGACGGTTCACCAGTTCGGGCAGCGGGGCGGGTGTCGAGAAGGCCACCGGTCGCAGCTCGATCCGACGTTCGGTGGCGAGGAAGCCCTTGTCCTGCAGCGAGGGCGGCCAGATGTCCAGGTGCGGCCGGCCGACGACCTCGGCGTTCCTGGTGGGCAGTTCCAGGCCGATGCCCTCGGGAAACATCCGGCCGAACCCGTGCCACAGACCCGGGATCCCGGCCCGACGAGCCGCCACGGCCGCCCCCGGCAGCCCCCACTCGTGCACCACCAGGTCGGGCCGCAGCCGCGCCAGCTCCGGTGCGAGATCCTCGGCGTACACCTCGTAGAAGGCGTCGCCGGGGCGGAACGGCCGCAGGCCGTGCGCGGCGAGTGGCGCGTGCACCTCCGGACCGGCCGCGAAGTGGACCTCGTGCCCGGCATCCCGGGCGGCGATCGCCAGCGGGATCAGCGGATAGGTGTGACCGACGGACGCAAGACTGGCGAACAGCACACGCATGGCGTCGGACCCTACCTGCCGCACCGTGGGCCCGGTCGGGTCCGCTGGCCCGTATACGGTGGGCTCCGGTCGAGCGCGGTCACCGGCGGGAAGGGCGGTCATGCGTCTGCACGTGGGGTGCGCGATGTGGAGCCACCGGTCGTGGCCGGGCCATCGGCTACCACCCACGGAGCGCCTGCGGCACTACGCCAGTTGGTGCGACGCCGTGGAGGGCAACACGACGTTCTACGCGACCCCGGCCCGGGACACGGTCGCCTCGTGGGCGGCGCAGACGGATCCGGACTTCCGGTTCGTCCTCAAGCTCCCCAAGGTCATCACGCACGAACGCCGGCTCACCGACGTCGGCGAACCGCTGCGCGCCTTCCTGGACGCCATCGAGCCGCTCGGCCCGCGCGCCCACGCCCTCTGGATCCAGCTGCCCGGCTCGTTCGCGCCCGCCGACGTCCCGGCCCTGGGCCGCTTTCTTGAGCAGCTTCCGCAGGCCCACAGGTACGCGGTGGAGGTCCGCCATCCCGCGTTCTTCAGCGACGCCCGCGCGGCCCGACTGCTCGGGGCGACACTCGCCGCCGCCGACGCCGAGTGGATCCCCTTCGACACGACGGCCTTCTTCGCCAGCCCACCGACCAGCGACGCGGAGCGGGACGCCTGGACCAAGAAGCCGCGCGTGCCGCTCCGGTCCCTCGCGCTGACCGACCGGCCGATCGTCCGCTACCTCGGTCGCGACGACCCGACGCGCACCGTCGAGGGGTGGCAGCGCTGGATCGACGTGACAGTCACCTGGCTACGCGAGGGGCGCTCGCCGACGATGTTCATCCACACCCCGGACAACGCCGACGCGCCGGTGCTCGCCCGCCGGTTCCACGACGAGGTACGGGCACGCGTACCCGAGCTCGACGCGTTGCCCGAGCCGATCCCGGTCGAGCCGCTGACGTTGTTCTGACGGGACACCTCAGCCCTGCTGGTCGAGCAGGTCGTCGAGGTGGGCCGCCGTGCTGATCAGCGAGAGGTGGCTGAACGCCTGCGGGAAGTTGCCGATCTGCTCACCGGTCGGCGCGATCTCCTCGGAGTAGAGGCCGAGCGGGTTGCTGTAGGTGAGCATCTTCTCGAAGGTCAACCGGGCGTCGTCGATCCGGCCGGCCAGGGCGAGCGCCTGCACGTACCAGAAGGTGCACATGTTGAAGGTGCCCTCGGTGCCGGCGAGTCCGTCCGGCGAGGCGCTCGGGTCGTAGCGGTAGACCAGGCTGTCGGAGACCAAGCCGCTGTCCATGGCCCGCAGCGTCGACTCCCACATCGGGTCGGTCGGCGAGATGAAGTTCAGCCCCGGCATCGCCAGCAGCGACGCGTCCAGGATGTCGGACCCGTAGTGCTGCACGAAGGCCCGCCGTTCCTGGTTGTACCCACGGGTCATCACCTGCTGGTAGATGGCGTCACGTTCGGCCGACCAGCGGGCGACGTCGCCGGGGCGGCCCCGGCGTCGCGCGATGCGGATGGCCCGGTCCAGCGCCACCCAGGACAACACCCGACCGTAGGTGAAGTCCTGCCGACCGGAACGGGTCTCCCAGATGCCGTCCTCGGGCTGGTCCCAGTGCGCGCAGAGCCAGTCCATCAGGCCGGCCGTCTTGCGCCACCCCTCGTACGGCGGGATCAGCCCGTTGCGGTCGGCGAGTTCCAACGCGACGAGCGCCTCGCCGTAGATGTCGAGTTGGAGTTGGCCCGCCGCGCCGTTGCCGATCCGCACCGGCGCGGAGCCGCGGTACCCCTCCAGGTGACCCAGCACCTCCTCGGGGAGGTCCGGTGAGCCGTCGATGCGGTACATGATCTGCAGAGGCAGGTTGCCGTCCCGCGCCTCCCGGATACGCGCGTCGAGCCAGAGCAGATACTTCTCGGCCTCGTCGGTGAAGCCCAGGCGCAGCAACGCGTGCACCGAGAAGGACGCGTCCCGGATCCAGGTGTAGCGGTAGTCCCAGTTCCGCTGCCCGCCGATTTGCTCGGGCAGCCCGGCGGTGGGCGCGGCGACCAGGGCGCCGGTCGGCGCGTACGTCATCAGCTTGAGGGTCATCGCCGAGCGCTCGACCACCTCCCGCCAGCGGCCCTTGTAGCGGGAACCGCCCACCCACCGCCGCCAGTGGTCGCGGGTCTCGGCGAGCAGCTCGCAGGCCTCGTCCGTGCTGAGCGCTCGGGGCGGGTGCGGGCAGGCCGTCTCCAGGGCCACCCCGCCGAGGTCGCCGGCGTGCAGCGTGAACGACGCGGACACGCCCTCGGCGTCACGTCGGATGTCCCTCGTGTCGAACTCGCGGACCGAGTTCTTGAAGGCGGCGAGGGTGAGGCTCATCGTCGCGCTCCGGAAGACGTCACCCTCGGGGTGCACCTCCAGCTCGTACGGATCGCGCCCGTAGTTGAACCGTGGGTGGCAGTAGAAGCGGAACTGCATGGTCCCCCGGACCATCCGGACCAGCCGGATCAACCGATGCCGGTCGGTGGCCTGCGCACCTGTGATGGGCATGAAGTCCAACAACTCGCCGACACCGTCGGCGCTGTGGAAGCGGGTGATCAGGATTGGCGTACCGGGCAGGTAGAGCTGTTTGCTCGTGTAGTCGACACCGTGGGGCGAGAGCTGGAAATGCCCACCGTTGCGGCGATCCAGCAGGGCGCCGAAGACGCTCGGCGAGTCGAAGCGGGGCGCGCAGAACCAGTCGACAGTGCCGTCCGTGCTGATCAGCGCCGCGGTCTGCAGATCACCGACCAGACCGTGGTTCTCGACTGCCGGGTAGCTCTCCACGCCATCCCCTGCCATCCGTGCCGGCAATGGCGGCGACTACCCGGCCGAGGACGAAAAATGCGGGCCAGGGCTCAACATCGTCAAGACCCCAGCCCATTGCGGAAGCAAACCTTCCGCAATCGTCGATAGCGTCAACACCAGCGACATCGACGAGAGGACACCTGATGAGCCTGCGAGGATTTGCCACACTGAACATCTGGGCGGACGACGTGGCAGCGGCCGCTGCCTGGTACGCGGACTTCCTCGGCGTCGAGGCGTACTTCATGCGTCCCGGCCCCGACGGACGCCCGGCCTACACCGAGTTCCGCATCGGGGACTACCAGGCCGAGTTGGGCATCATCGACCGCAGGTACGCACCGGCCGGCGCGGCCACCGGGCCGGGCGGCGTGGTCATGCACTGGTACGTCGACGACCTCGACGCGACAGTCGAGCGGCTGTTGGCGATGGGCGCCACCGAGTACCAGCCGATCACTCCGCACGGGGACGAGGGGTTCATCACCGCGGCGGTGCTCGACCCGTTCGGCAACGTACTGGGCGTCATGAAGAATCCGCACTACCTCGACGTCCTCGCCTCGCTGAAGGCGACCTGACGCGGTTCAGTCCCACTCGTCCCGGTCCACCGTCCGCCGCACCAATGCTGCCGCTTCGCGGCTGGTGAGCCGAATCGTGTGAGTGTCTCGTCAGTGGGCGGGGTTCGGCGTGTGCGGGAGTTTGCCGAGTTGACGCCAGTTCGTCTCGGCGACGTCGACACCGTAGTGCTTGGCGGCGGCGAGGATGTTCTGAAAGGCCAGGTCACGGTCCTTGTCGGTGACGCCCTGCACCTGGTCGAACCGGGCGATGGCATTGCGGACGTGGCCCGCATCGGTCATCGGTTCCTTGCGCTTCTCGGGGAACGCGAAGACGCTCTCCGGCAGCTCACGCTTGTCCTTGTCCGACAGGGTGCCGTGCTTCTCGTGGGGCTTCCAGGTTGCCTTCATCGCCCAGCATTACCCGCACGCTGTCCGGCAGCACCTCCGAAGCCGACATTTTCCGGACGATCGCCACCGACAAGATCCATATCATGCCGGTCGGGCCACGCGAAGCCGAAGCCCTTCGCAGCTTGTCCTTTGTGGAGTGCGAGCATGGCCGACATGGATATCTACGAGGACGCCCGTACGGTGTCACGCTCCGACCTGGCCGCCTGGCTGCGTCAGCTGGCCCACCAACTGGAGTCTGATGGGCGGCTCTTCTACGGCGCGGCGGGTGCGGTGACGGTCGCGGACACGGTGCGCTGCGAGCTGGAGATCGAACGGGAGAACGAGACGGAGGTTTCCGTCGAGATCGAGTTCTCCTGGACCGAGCCCGCGCGCGTCAAGGTGACGGACGAGGAGGAGCCCTCGACTGACGACGAGGCCACCGAGCCGACCGACGCCACGCCGCACGCCGCCTCCTAGCGACGGCGCCGACCCGAGATCGGGCGTGGGTACCGTCCGTCGGATCCGGCGGACGGTACCCACGGACGCGGGAAGCCCGCGTACTTTAAGGAAGGTTTAAAGACCTTCCGAGTGCGGCCCGCAAGCGCCTACCATTCGGCGGCCGTGGCCGCTCGGGTCATCCTGGCGTCTACTCGTTGGGAGTGACACGTGTCGTACGAAGGCCCGCCGCCGTCACGTCATCGCTTTCCTGGCTGGCTCGCCCGCTACCGGCTGGGCGTAGCCCTCGGCGCGGCGGCCGTAGTCGTCATCGCGGCGGGGGGTGTGTACCTGGGCAGCGGCGCAGCGCAGCCCGAGCCGTCGAACGCGGCCAACGCCCTCGAATACCCGCCGTCACCGGCCGGGCAGCCAGCTTCGCCCGGCGCGACAGTGCCGGCCTCCGCGACACCGTCGGCCTCCACGACCCCGTCGCCCGGTGCGACCCCGTCGACCGCTGCCGCGCCGAAGGTTCCCGCAACCGGTTGGGTTCCGGTCGATCGTGCGGCCTGGAAGGCGCAGGCCGACGCGTACCGGGCGTTGAAGGTCGACCCCGTCCCCGCCGGCGTGGGTAACCTCCCGGAGTTCCGGGCGGACTGCCAGTACAGCCACCGGCTACCGGACGACCCGATCGTCGCCCCCGGCCTACCCGGCGCGTCACACATGCACTCGTTCGTCGGCAACAAGGCAGTCGACGCGAACACCGTCGCCGGGGACCTGACGAAGTTCACGGCCACCTCCTGCAAGCCCGTCCAGGACCACTCCGCCTACTGGGTGCCGACGCTCTACGACAACGCGACGGGAAAGCCGGTCGAGACCACCGGATTCCGGGTCTACTACCGCTCGCTCGCGAGGAACTCGACAGGCCAGATGCCGATGCCCAACGGCCTGCGCATGATCTCCGGCGACGCCAAGAAGAAGAAGCCCACACCGCGCGGCGCGACCGGCCAGTTCTACTGCGCCTTCTACGGGCCCGGTGACCTCGACGGCATCGCCCGCAGCACCAACGGCAACTGGCCGATCTGCGGGGGCGACGCGACGCTGCACTTCATGATGCAGTTCCCCGACTGCTGGGACGGCAAGCACCTGGACAGCCCCAACCACAAGGACCATGTGGCGTACGGCAGCGGCAACTCCTGCCCGACCAGCCACCCGGTCCGGATCCCGGCGATCACCTTCGACATCCAGTACCCGGCGAAGGGCACCCCGGCGGGCTACTACCTCTCCTCCGACAAGGAGGGCAAGAGCGCCTCGTCGATGCACGGCGACGCGTTCGTGATGTGGGACGTCAACACCATGAACAAGCGCACCAGGAACTGCGTCCAGGGACGCCGCACCTGCGACAACTACGGCTACCAAAGGTAGCCGGGGCCAGGCCCGTGTCGGCCTGGCCCCGGGGTCTGGTCGGGTCAGCTACGCAGCGTCCACCGCTGGTTCGTGCCGCCGTTGCAGGACCAGAGGATGAGCTTGGTGCCGTTGGCGGTGGCGGCGCCGTTGGCGTCGAGACAGAGCCCCGACTGGGCGTTCGTCACGGTGCCGTTGCTGTTGACGTTCCACTGCTGGTTGAGCCCGCCGTGGCAGTCCCAGATGATGACCGCAGTGCCGTTGGCCGTGCCGGCCCCGGAGGCGTCCAGGCACTTGTTGCCGTACACGGTCAGCTGCTTGCTGGCGGTCTGGGTCCACCGCTGGTTGGCGCCGCTGGAGCAGTCCCAGAGCTGGGTCTGGGTGCCGTTGGTGGTGGATGAGTTGGGCACCTCGGCACAGCGACCGGACTGGGCACCCACGAGTTGCCCGTTCCCCGTACCGCCGCCGCCCTGCTGCTGCCGGACGATCGATGTCGACTCGGCCGACCGGTTGCCCTGTGCGTCGACGACGTAGAGCCGGTACTCGCCCTGGGTGGTCGGCACGGCGATGGACGTGGCGGTGCCGGCCGCCCTGGTCATCGTCGCCCCGGCGGTGAAGCTGGTCGTGCCGTACGGGGCCAACCAGACCGACTTGGTGGCGTCACCGATGCTCCGGATCGGAATCGACGCGGTGGCACTGGCGACGAAGGTGCTGGCCGGCAGCACGTAGTTCGGCGCGGAGAAATTGCTCGCCGGAATGATGTCCCGGTACGCGTCCTCAAGGCCGGAATTCGCGGCGATGCCGTACGCCGTCGCCGGCCAGACATAGTCGGAGGAGACGATGATGTCAGCGACCGTGCTGTTCGGCAGGTTCTTGTTCGAGACCTTGTTGATAGGGCCGTAGATCTGCGTGATGCTCAGATCGTGCTTCCGCCCGAAATCGTCCGAGTTGATCATCCAGGTGACGTTCTTGTCGATGCTCAACACGTTGTCGCGGAACGTGATGAACGCCGACCCCTCGTCCGGGTGCAGTCCGTACTTGTGGCCCGACGGAACACCCTGGAGGTAGTTGTTGGTGATGGTGGTCCCGGGCTGGCTGCCAAGTGTGTAGATGGGGGCAGTGTCGCTGAGACGCTGCACCGTGTCGATGATGTGGTTGTAGCTGATGGTGTTGTTTCGCGCTGTCGTGGTCGGCCGGTTCGGCACGATCGAGCCCGACGATCCGTCGAAGTTCCACCAGCCCCAGCCGAGCGTGATGCCAGACCACGGGGTCTTCTCGATCCGGTTGTGCTGGATGGTGAGGGTGTCGGCGAAGTAGGCCGAGATGGGGCTGTGCCCGTTGAACAGGACCGCGCTGTCGTAGAGGTAGTTGTTCTTGATGTCGATGTTCTTCGGCAGCCCCTCGACCGACGCGGAGTACTTCTCCCGGTTGGTCGACGTGCCGTCTCCGATGTAGACGTGTTGCGGATGGCCCACGAGGATCGCGGAGCCGGCGATGTCGTTGGTGTGGTTGCCGATCAACTGTGTGCCCTGCACGTCGTTGACCATGCTGATCCCGTCGGCACCGGTGTGTTGGATCCGGTTGCGTTGCAGGAGGATCCCGTCGGCGTTCTGCACCTGGACGATGCCGGGAACCACGTCGACGTTGCGGTAGTGGTAGACGTGGAAGTTGCCCTTGGCGTAGACGTTCGCGCTCAGATTGCCCTGCTGCGCCTGCTTGAGGACCGATCCGGCGACGTTGACCAGGTTCCAGTCCGAGTGCTGCACCGTCAGGCCGGAGAACGTGATGTTGCGCGCGTGGCTGCTCGTCGAGGTGCCAGCGACCCGCAGCACTGTGGTGACGTTGTTCGGCGCGTAGACCGTCGCTGTCGACATGTTCTCGGCGCTGGCCTTGTAGTAGTAGACCGTCTTGGTGCCCTTGTCGAAGTAGAACTCACCGGGGGCGTCCAGGAACTCGTAGGCGTTCATGAGCTTGTGCGTGCCGCCCACCTGGGCGTTGCCGTTGAACGAACCCTGGGCGATCGCCGCACCGGGCTGCTGGAAGAGGGCGACCCGGTTCGCGCCGTCGGAACTCGTGGTCACCTGGCGGACGCCCACGATGGCCGTGGTCCAGGTCGTGCCCGTCTCGATCTCGATGTCGTCCTGGTTACGGGCGACGGCAGGAAAATCGTTCAGGCTGTATTTTGCGCCGTCACACTGCGACCCCGACTCCCACGCCCAGGCGGCCTGGTTGGCGGTGATGTTGTACGTCCCGTAGCAGCCCGCCGAGCTGATCGTCTTCGACGCCATCAAGGCGCGCTTGTCATTGACGTAGAGCGCCCGCAGTTTGTTGGCGCGGTCCAGTGGCGCCTTCCAGATATTGCCGCTGTGCTGGGACCATCCGGTCACCTGGACACCGCCGTCGAGGACCGGCGTCTCGCCGGGATAGGCAGCGTAGGCGACCCGGAACCCGTTGTTGCCGGAGTCGCTGGCACCGAACTCGACGGTGCTGGTGACCGGGTATCTCCCGCTGCGGAGATACACGTTGATGTCACCGCTCATTGTCGAATTTATCGTGCGAACCACGTCCCGCGCGCGTTCAACCGTCTTGAACGGCGATTGCAGGGTCCCCGGGTTGGCGTCGTTACCGTCGGGAGCGACATAGTAGGTCGCCTGAACCGCGGCCGATGCCGGCAGCTGGTTTGTCAGCACGGCCGGCAGTGTGGCGGCGACAAGCGCCGCCACCGCCAACACTGACATTCGAGCGGTGGATATGGCTGACTTCACGTCTGTTCCTCTCACTGGTCGTCGATGTGGTGCCCAAAGTGCGTATCGAGCGACGAGTACGGAACAGCGACGCCACTAAGGGCCGGCGGGGACTTCCGTCGCCCCGACCGCACTCTTTGTTAACCGCCCCGAAATTCTTACTGGGAGCGTAGGTTACACGTCTGACGAATGCAACTGGCAATTGGGGGGCGTCTATGTAGAAATGCCCCCGGATCGGGCAGATCAGCCACCCTGACCGCACGCCCCCACCCACGTCGTCCGACGAATCCGCAGGGACGGGGTGACCGCGCGGGCCTCGCCGCCGAGGCCCACCACGCGCGGGAGGGCCACCACTCGCCGCCAGCCGGGCTACGTCCCGGCGCGGCGAGCCTGCGTCTGCGCTCCTTTGGAGCTGAATCGTTTACGACATCACCGGCACATGCGGGCCCTCGCGACCCCACCGCCGGGCCGCGCCGACGATCAACCCACCCCCACGGGCCCCGCTCATTCGGGACGCCGCACCAGCCGATCGACGACGGCCCCGCTGCCGTCGACCCCGAAAGACTCCGAAAGTTTCGGCGACCTCACGACCTGAGCCAGCGCCCTCCGCCTGCCCACGTCAAGGGCACTGGACCCCCATCGAGCGGCCAAAGGACGTGAACGTCGGCACCGATCACGCATTGACTTCGATTGATGTTCTGCTTACGGTCACCAACGAAATACCGAAAGTTTACCGAAAAGTAATCCGGAGGCCGGCCACCTTCCGCAGGTCGTCACGCAGCGACGGCGGCCCGGCGTCGGTCCGTTCCGGCGGCGAACCAGGAGGAATCCCAGCGATGTCGCAGCTCGTCCTGTTCGCGATCGACATCTGCGCGGTGGCACTGCTCGTCTTCGGGCTCTACTTCCCGCGGCACCGCCGGCGCGACCTGGTCGTCGCCTACCTGGGGGTCAACGTCGGCGTCCTCGCGGTGGCGAGCGCGCTGAGCGCCAGCGACGTCGGTGCCGGGCTGGGGCTGGGGCTGGCGTTGTTCGGGGTGCTCTCGATCATCCGACTCCGGTCGACGGAGCTCGACCAACACGAGGTGGCGTACTACTTCTCCGCTCTCGCGCTGGGCATTCTCGGCGCACTCAGCACCACGTCGGTCTGGCTCAGCGGGGGCCTGATGGCACTCATCGTCGCGGTGATGTTCGTCGGTGACCACCGACGGCTGCTCCGGCACTACCGGCACCAGATCTTGGTGCTCGACTCTGCCGTCACCGATCACGTCGCTCTCGTCGCCCAGCTGGAGCAGCTGCTCAACGCCCGGGTGCACAACGCCATCGTCCAGCGGCTCGACATGGTCAACGAGACCACAGTGGTCGACGTCCGATACTCGGTCGCTCGGCGCAGCGCGGCGGCCGGCACCAGCAAGCCGGCCCGCGCCGGGGCGCTCCGATGACCGCCCCACCGCTGGCGAGGCTGGCGCCGATCGCACTCGCCGAGGTGATCGACCGAGCGGCGCTGCAGTGCAGGGTGGACCGCAAGTACGTGATCGCGGTGGACGAGCTGCCGCACCTGCTGGACCAGCTCACCCCGTACGCCCGGGTGCTGGACATCGATGGCGAGCGCACCTTCCGGTACGAGTCCGTGTACTTCGACACGCCCTGTCTGGCCAGCTACCACTGCGCCGCGTACCGGCGGCGCAGGCGCTTCAAGGTACGGACCCGGACCTACCTCGACTCGGCTCAGTGCTGGCTGGAGGTGAAGATCAGCGGAGCGCGCGGACGGGTCACCAAGCACCGACTGCCGTATCTCGCCGAGGACCGCCGCACCGTCAGGTCCGGACGCGGGTTCGTCGACGATGTGCTCGATCGGGAGTCGATCCTGTCCAACCTCGCCGGCAGCCCGCTGGAGCCGGTGCTGGTCACCAGCTACCGTCGCTCCACTCTGCTACTGCCGGCGACCGCGAGCCGGGTCACCATCGACACGGGGCTCACCTGGCAGGACGGTGACCGCGCACTCCGACTGCCCGGCATCGCCGTGGTCGAGACCAAGACCACCTCGGCCCCCTCGTTGGTCGACCGCGTGCTGTGGCAGCGCGGGACCCGGCCGGTACGCATCTCGAAGTACGCCACAGGTCTCGCGGCGCTCCGCCTGGACCTCCCAGACGTGCCGTGGCGACGGACGCTACGCCGCCATTTCCGCGCCGACCCGTCCTCGGCGCTCCTGGAGTTGACAGTTCCCACCCGATCAGAACAGGAGGCATCGTGCGCATGACCACCCGCAACACCCGTCTTCCGGTGGCGGCCCTTCGTGCCGCCGGGATCACCGCCGCCACCGTGTTCGTCGCAAGCCTGCTCGTGGTGTCTTCGCCACCGGCCGGCGCCGAGCCCGTCGCCGCCACCCAGGCCGCCCGACCCGTCACCGAACCCACCCAAGCCGCCGCCGCACCGGCCGCGGCGGACGACCTGATCGGCGACATCGTCTTCTCCGTTCCCAGCGGCACCTTCCGGGGAGAGGTGGCGGTGACGTTGAGCAGTACGGTCAGCGGCGCCCAGATCCGCTACACCACCAACGGGCAGCCGCCCACCGCCCAGTCGTCGCTCTATTCGGGCTCCGCGCTGCGCTTCACCCGCACCACCCAGTTGCGGGCACAGGCGTTCGTCGGTCAGACGCCAACGGGCGCGCCCGGCACCGCCATGTACACCGCGCAGAACGTCACCACCGCCCACGACCTGCCGGTGGTGCTTATCGACTCGTACGGTGCGGGCCGGCCAGGCCGTGAGTACTTCGACGCCACCACCATGATCTTCGAACCGACGGGCGGCGGCACCACGTCGCTGGCGGCCACGCCGACGCTCAGCACCCGAGCGGGATTCCGGCTGCGCGGCAACTCGTCCGCGACGTTCGAGAAGACGCCGTTCCGAGTCGAGTTCTGGGACAACGAGAACGACGACGCCGACTACCCGGTGCTGGGCATGCCCGCCGACTCCGACTGGGTGTTGCGCGGCCCGTTCCCCGACAAGGCGCTGATCCGGGAGGCGCTCGTCTACGACCTCGGACGCGAGATGGGGCTGCCGGCTCCGCGCTACGCGTTCGCCGAGTTCTATCTCAACACGGACGCCGCACCCGTGGGTGCCGGTGACTACATGGGCGTCTACATGTTCATGGAGACGATCAAGAACTCCAAGGACCGCCTCGACCTCAAGCAGTTGGATGAGGATGACGTGACCCTGCCGAAGATCCAGGGCGGGTACATCTGGAAGTTCGAGTGGATGGCGGCCGAGGAACCCACGTTGCCGTGCACCGGGCCGGCCGCCACCTGTTGGAACTATCTCGAAGTGGCCGACCCGTCGCCCCTGCAACCGCAGCAGCGGGACTGGCTGCGCGGTCACCTCCAGGAGTTCAACGACGTGCTGCACTCGTCGAACTTCGCCGACCCGAACACCGGATACCGCAAGTACATCGATGTCGACTCCTTCATCGACCTCATGATCGTCAACGAGCTGAGCCGGGAGATGGACGCGTACGTCCGTAGCTCGCACTTCTACAAGGACCGGGACAGCAAGATCTTCGCGGGTCCGCTGTGGGACTTCGACCTCAGCTTCGGCGTCGGTGGTTTCTTCGCCAACGACCAGGTGTCGGGCTGGCAGCACCAGCAGACCCGGCAGCCGTCGGCCAACGACTGGTTCGCCCAGTTGCTGCGCGACCCCGCGTTCGTCAACCAGGCCCGATCACGCTGGCAGACGCTTCGACGGGGCCTGCTCTCCGACGCCGCCCTCCAGACCCGGGTCAACGCTCTCGCGACCCCGCTGACCAACGCGGCCCAGCGCAACTTCCAACGCTGGCCCAACCTGACGGCGCCGACGGTCAGCTTCTTCCGTACCCCGACCTCGCCCACCTGGCAGGGGCAGGTCCAGGTCATGCGGGACTGGATGCTGCGACGCGCCGCCTGGCTGGACTCCACCGCCGGCTGGGGTGGGTCCGTCACCACCCCGCCGCCCACCACTCCGCCGCCCACCACCCCGCCGCCCACCACCCCGCCGCCCACCACTCCGCCGCCGACGGCCGGCTGCACCGCGACGTACGCGGTGACCAGCCAGTGGACCGGCGGCTTCCAGGGCGAGGTACGGGTCACCGCGGGAACCTCCGCGATCAGCAACTGGACCGTGACGTGGACCTTCGCCAGCGGCCAGAGCGTCACCCAGGCCTGGAACGCGACAGTCACGAGTCAGGGATCCGCGGTTACCGCCCGCAACGTCGCCTACAACGGCGCGCTCGGCGCTGGCGCCAGCACCGCGTTCGGGTTCCTCGGCTCGTCCACCGGCACGCCCAGTACACCGGCGCTGACCTGCACGGCGAGCTGACCAACCAGAGGCCCGGGGCCGGGTCGACGATCGACCCGGCCCCGGACTCCGGTCACCAGATGGAGAAGTCCGCCAGGCGCCGCGGGGTGTCGAACACCAGGTAAACGTCGCGGGTGCCGACGGCCCGGGCCAACTCCGTGCTGGTGCTGACGTACCGGTAGTCGTCGCCGGTGCTGGGCACGGTGGCCGTGCCGAGCAGCCGACCGGTGGGCGAACCCAACCGGATCTGGATGGTGCCGGCATCCGCGCCGGCCTTGGCGACAGTCGCGGTGAAGGTGCGCGCGCCGGCTCGCAGCGCGGAACCGTCGAAGGAGATCCACTGACCGGCCGCGGTGGCGCCGACCGCCGTGCCGCTGGGCTTCGACTCGTCGACGAGCCGGACCCCCGCGTACCTGTCGAAGTTCTCCGCCCTGGTCGGACGCGACAGGTCACGGGCCGGGATCGTCTCGCCGCGGACCCGGACCGCGGCGCGGGCCCGGATGTCCTCGGCGGACGCCCCGACCATCAGGTCGTGGACGGACGACTCGACCACCCACCGGCTGCGGGTGACGTCCCAGTGCGCCAGGTCCGCGGCGGGCAGGCGCAGGGTCACCGTACGGGTCTGCCCGGGCGCGAGTTTCACCTGCTCGAATGCCTTGAGCTGGCGGATCGGGGTGGTGTCCCGCGAGGTGCGCTGGTGGGTGTAGAGCTGGACGACCTCGGACCCGGCCCGGCTGCCGACGTTTGTCACGTCGACACTGGCCGTGATGGTGCCGTCGGCCGCGACCGATTGGACACCGGCGCGCAGCTGGCCGTAACGGAATCGGGTGTACGAGAGCCCGTGGCCGAACGGGTAGAGCGGCTTCGCGCGGCTGTACAGGTAGGTCTGCCCGGACGAGATGATGTCGTACTCCAGCAGGTCCGGCGGCAGTTGCGAGTCCGAGCGGTACCAGGTCTGGGTGAGCCGGCCGGACGGGTTGCGGTCGCCGAAGAGGACGTCGGCGACGGCGTGACCGGTCTCCGCGCCCGCGTGGGTGGTCCAGACGATGGCCGGCACGTTCTCCTGCTCCCATCGGATGGTGACCGGGTAGCTGGTCTGGAGCACGAGCACGGTCCGCGGGTTGGCCCTGGTCACCGCCTTGACGAGCGCCTCCTGGCCGGCGCTCAGCGCGGTGGAGGTCCGGTCGTGCGCCTCGCGGCCGTTGATGAACGGGTTGCTGCCGACCACCAGCACAGCGGTGTCGGCCGCCTTGGCCGCCGCCACGGCCCGGTCGATACCGCTGCTGATCACCTCGCGGTTGAAGTGGGTCGCGGCGGCCGGGGTCGATGCGCCGAGCTTGAGGGCGCCATCCTCGCCGACGGTCACGTACGTGTCGGCGCCGAACCAACTCTCAGTGGTCTCGTAGCCGGCATAGCGCAGCACCACAGTTCCGTCGGCCTGCGGCTCCAGCTTGAACTGCTGCTGGACGTACCAACCGTTCGGCTGCTCGTCGCGGGTGACGAACGGCCCCCAGTTGTAGCCGAGGTAGCGGCCGTTGGCGGCGTTGCGCAGGGTCACCACGTCCTGCCCCCAGTCGACCACGTCGAACTGGGCGTCGAGCGAGGCGCTGCCGCCGGTCGCGGTGACCGGGTTGGTGTCGGTGGTGCCGGTGGCCGTGACGTACCGGCCGGTCGCCGCGTCCTTCAGGGCGATCCGGTCCGCCCCGTCGAGCCCACTCACACTGGCCGAGCTGCCGAGCCGTTCACGGATGCCGTCGAGCGCCGTCACCTGGTACGGCAGGTCGCCGCCGTACCAGTCCGAGTAGAGGGTGTCGGCCAGCGGGCCGAGCACCGCCACCTTGCGGGTCCGGGCCGGGTCCAGCGGCAGCGCCTGCCGCTCGTTCTTCAGCAGCACCATCGCCTCCCCGGCGGCCTGCCGGGCGAGTCGCTGGTGTTCGGGACTGTTGATGACATCCGGGGTGATGCCGCCGTACCGGCCACCGCCCGGGTCGAACTCACCCAGCCGGAACCGGACGTTCAGGATCTCGCGGATCCGGGCGTCGATGTCCCCCTCGGTGAGCAGGCCGGCCGCCAGGGCCTGCTTGATGGCGGTGATGGTCGGCTGCGCGTTCGTGTCGTCGGTGATGAAGCTGTTCAGGCCAGCCTTGATGATCGCGGCGTTCCCCTCGGCCTGGGTGGCGTAGTACCCCTGGGAGGCGACGAGGTTGTTCGGCGCCCAGGCGTCCGTGACGTTCATCAGCGGCTGGTCGGTCCAGTCGCGTACCACAGTGGCCAGGTCCGGGTCCACGGTGGCCGGACGGCCGTTGACCAGGTTGTACGCGGCCATCATCCCGGTCGCCGCGTCGGCGGTGATGGCCGGCTTGAAGGCGGCACGGTCGTACTCGTTGAGCACCCGGGGCGGCACGTTCGACGAGGTCACGTCGCGCCGGACCTCGTTGTTGTAGGCCAGGTAGTGCTTGAGGGTCGGTGCGCTCTTCAGGTGGTTCGGGTCCCCGCCGGTCATTCCCGACCCGTACGCGGTGGAGATCGCGGCGGTGAGCAGCGGGTCCTCGGAGTAGCCCTCCTCGTTGCGGCCCCACCGGGGGTCGCGCAGCAGGTTGACCACCGGGGCCCACAGGTTGAGCCCCCAGACCCGGGGATTCTGCGCGTGGTAGCCGCGCGCCTCGTCGCCGACGGCCGAACCGACCTGCCGGATCAGGTCGGTATTCCAGGTGCTCGCCATGCCCACCGGCTGGGGAAAGGCGGTGCCGCGAGCCTTGACCACGGCGCCGTTGTTGTCGATGTCGGTGGACCAGGCCACCCCGTGCAGCGCCTCGGTACCGGTCTTGAACAGGCCGATGCCCAGCCGGGGAATGGCCGGCTGGTACTGGTGCAACCAGGAGATCTTCTCGTCCTGGGTGAGACGGCCGAGCAGGTCGTCGACCCGGGCGTTCACAGGCAGGTGGGGATCTCGGAACGGGTAGGTGGGCTCGGCGAGCGCGGTGCCGGGAACGGCCGGTAGGGCTAGCAGTGCGAGCGCGAGCGCGGTGATTCCGCGCCGAAGGCGCCAGTTCCGCATGCGTTTCTCCTCATGTCGTACGACAGACGCCCAGCGGGCGCCCAGACCGACGTGACCAGGCTCGACACCCGGCTGGCGGGCCTGAACGACGAATCGTCGAAGCGCTTCGACGACCCGGCCGCGTCACCACGGCCATGATTGTTGTGATCCGCGCAACTATAGATGCGCGCCAATGACCCGGCAATACCGGCTCGCCCCTCGACGCCGACGCCCACGCCGCTTCTCACGTCGGAGCCGGCGATTCACCAGTGGTAGAGCACATTCACGGTCAGCGCGGCCACCACGGTGACGAAGAATACGGCCGGGCCCACCAGCTGACGGGAGCCGACGCGCAGGTGCGCGATCAGCGCGCCGATGAAGTACAGCACCAGCCCAGCGGCGGCGAGAGTGCCCAGCAGCGGTACGGCGAAGCCGGCCAGCAGCCCCAACGAGCCTGCCGCCAGCGCTGCGCCCAGCCACGGTAACCACGACCGTGGCACGCGCTTCATGTCGGCCTGGGCCTTGGGATAGTCGTGGCCGATCAGGTAGGTGACGGCGGCGATGCCGGTGAAGATCGCCGCGAGAATGGTGATCGTGACATAGGCAGCGAACATGATTCCTCCGTTGTGGTTGCTCGCCACCTGGACGATCTGGCGCTGCGGATCGTGACGACTCGATCAGCTCGTTGGCCGCAGCGCGCCGAACCGTACGCCGGTGGCCTGTTCGGACAGTTCCCACAGACGGCGGCCGTGCTCGGGGTCGGTCGCGGCCGCGGAGAGTTTCCCCGGCGCGGGGTGACCGCGCAGTTCGCCCGGCCCGCCGGGGGCGACGAGCTGGCCGGGCCGCGCCCCGGGGGCGGTGGCGGCGTACAGCTGCGGCCAGACACCGCGGTCGACCGGCTGGGCGAGGAGTGGGTTGCCGATTCTGCCCAGCAGCAGCCGCCAGATCGGCGTGGTGGCGCTGCTCTGCAGGTTCGTCGCGGTGTAGCCGGGGTGGGCGAGGAAGCTGCCCAGCGGGCTGGCCACGGCGTCGAGCCGCCGGTGCAGCTCGTAGCCGAAGATGGCGTTGGCCAGCTTGGACGTGTTGTAGAAGCCCATCGGGGAGTAGCCCCGCTCGCCGGTCGGGTCGGCGAAGCGCACCTTCCCCTGCCGGTGGTTGACCGAGGTGACAGTGACCACCCGTGGGTCCCGGCCGGCCAGCAGGAGGTCGAGCAGGAGCCCGGTGAGGGCGAAGTGCCCGAGGTGGTTGGTAGCGAACTGCACCTCGTGACCCTGCGGGCTGAGGGTGCGCGGCACTGCCATCACCCCCGCGTTGTTGATCAGCACGTCCACCCGACGGTGGTCGGCGTGCATCCCGTCGGCGAACATCCGTACCGAGTCGAGGTCGGCGAGGTCGATCCGCCGTACTTCCAGGTCGACGCCGGGCCGGGCGGCGTCGATGTCGGCCGCCACCCGGCGGCCCCTCTCCTCGTCGCGGACGGCCAGGACGACGCGCGCACCGCGGACGGCCAGCTCCCGGGTGGTGACCAGGCCGAGGCCCGCCGAGGCGCCGGTGACGACGAAGGTACGGCCGCTCAGGTCGGGAATCTGGGCAGTGGACCAGCCATTGACAGTCATGCGACCCACTGTGCTATCGGTGGCACTCAGTGTCAAGCAAGGCGCGCAATGCCAACATGGGCATGGCGTAGCACCTCTTGACGTAGCATCGGCGGATGAGATCTCGTGCGGACAACAGCCTGGCCGAACGCAAACGCCAGCTCGTCGCCGACGAACTCCGCGACGCCGCCCTGATGCTGCTCGCCACCAAGGGCTTCGACGTGGTAACCGTCGACGACATCGTGGCGGCGGCCGGCATGTCGCGGCGCACCTTCTTCCGCTACTTCGCGTCCAAAGAGGACGTCGTCGTCCGGTTCCTGGCCGACACCAGCGCTGACATCATCGCCGAACTCGCCACCCGGCCACGCGCCGAGCCACAGTCGGTCGCGCTGCGCCACGCCCTGTGGGTGCCGCTCGCCGCCTGCAACGACCACCCGGAACACTCCGAGCGAGCCCGGGTCGTCGTCCGTCTCATCCTGGACACCCCCGCCCTGCACGCCCGCTGGCTGGAACGCCAGATCGAGTGGCGCGCCGAGCTGGCCGCCGAACTGGGCAACCGCGGCGGCCTCGACCCGCACACCGACCCCTACCCACGGATGGCCGCCGGGATGGCCCTGCTGGCCCTCGACACGGTGCTCCAGCGGTGGCAGCCGGGCGACGACGAGCAGCACCTGGCCGAGCTGATGGACCAGGCGTTCGCCGTGGTGGCGCCGGCCCTCGACGGGCCTGCCGCGTCACCCGCCGCCGGCTGAGCGCCACCCTGCGCGAATCAGCGCGGTTTCTGCGCACTTACAGGCCGCTCAATACGTTCGCGGCATGACAACCAGGTCAGCGGTGCGGTGCCCACCGCCCTGAAGAAGGTGAACACGGCGGCACGGCTGCTCCAGGCGTACACCCGGTTGGGTCTGCCCAACGCTCTCGACCCGGACGACGTGTTGTCCGCGAACCTGTTCGGGCAGTACCAGATTCCGGTGAACATGCCGACGGACGCCAAGATCGGTGCCGCCTGTGCCAAGGCGAGCGGGAACTACTCCCTCTGCGGGCCCACACCATGCACGCTCGACCCCAGCCGCCCACTGCGCGACCAGGTCAGCCTCAAGGTGCCCTGCGAGCCAGCTGTCGACTCGTCCAACCTGCCCGGTGACCCACTTGGCGACTGTCTGATCACCAGCGCGCGGTCCCGCGCCCTCACGCAACGGTACGAGGTGTGGGCGGACCAGATGACCGCCGGTCTGCACCGCGAGCGGGCGCCGTGGATGAACGACACCCTCCTGGGCCTGCGCATCACCACCCGCCTAACCCACGCCAACTGAACAAGGGGCGTTGCCGGCGTCCACGGGCGCCGGCAACGCGTGGTGTCAGGTTCAGTGGCGTTCCAGGTCTCGGCGGCGGACGGGGTGCTCGAATCGATCGGACTTCGTCGAGACCCACCAGGAATTAGTTCAGCCTTCGGTTTATTCATCGGCCGATGTACTGTCGGGGGATGGAGATGCTCACGCACGGCCAGGTTCTGGCCCGCTTCGGTCACGCCCTGTCCGACCCGGTCCGGGCCCGGCTCCTGCTCGCGCTACGCGACGGGCCCGGCTATCCATCAGACCTCGCCGACCTGCTCGGTACCAGCCGGCAGAACCTCTCCAACCACCTGGCGTGCCTGCGCGGCTGCGGTCTTGTCGTCGCCGTGCCCGAAGGCCGCCGCAGCCGCTACGAACTCGCCGACGGGCGCCTCGCGCACGCCCTCGGGGACCTGCTCGGCCTGGTCCTGGCCGTCGATCCTGCCGCCTGCCCCGCCGCCGAATCCGACGGGTGCTGTTGATGAACGCGCCCCTGCCGCTCATGTCGCTCAGCCCGTCACCGGCCCGTCGCTCGATCCTGATCCGGCGGATACGCCTGTTCGCCGCCGGGACGATCACCTACAACGTGATCGAGGCGGTCATCGCCATCAGCGCCGGAAGGATGGCCTCCTCGACCGCGCTGATCGGGTTCGGGCTCGACTCCGTCATCGAGGTGGCCTCCGCCGCCGCCGTCGCCTGGCAGTTCTCCGGCCTCGACCACGAACGCCGGGAGCGCGCCGCGCTGCGAGTCATCGCGCTGTCGTTCTTCGCCCTCGCCGCCTACGTGTCCGTCGAATCGGTGCGCGCGCTCGCCGGCGCGGACCGGGCGGAGCACTCCACGATCGGCCTGGTCCTGGCCGCGGTGTCCCTGGCGGTGATGCCGGTCCTGTCGGCCGCCCAACGCCGCGCGGGACGCGAACTCGGGTCAGCGTCGGCCGTCGCGGACTCCAAGCAGACCCTGCTGTGCACGTACCTCTCGGCGGTGCTGCTGGTCGGGTTGGCGGTCAACTCGCTGTTCGGCTGGTGGTGGGCCGACCCCGCCGCCGCGCTGGTCATCGCCGCGGTCGCGGTGAAGGAAGGCCGCGAAGCCTGGCGCGGCGACAGTTGCTGCGCCCCCGGTTCCGCTCTGCGCTCTCCCGCCACGGGCGGCGACGTCAACGGGTGCAACGACGGGTGCTGCTGACCGGCGTAACTGGGCGGTCAGCAGCATGCTGCGCGGCCAGCGACATCAGGCCCGGCCGGACTTAGGCAGGGTCGTGTCGGTGCTGGAGGGTTCGTGTCGGTACGCCGAGAAGCATGAGCAGGGCGACCGCCTGGGCAAGCACCACGGCGATGACCAGGCTTGGCACCGAGTGGTCGTAGAGCAGCCCCGCCGCGGCACCGCCGGCCAGGGCTCCCGCGCCCTGCACAGCGGCGAAGATGCCGCAGGCCCATTCGACACCGCTCGCGGCGTCAGCGAGCCCTGCCGACTCGGCCGGGCTGCGGATGGCCTTACCGAGCCGCTCGGCGAGGATCAGCACCGCAGCCACTGCCAGGCCGGCGCCGCCCAACGACCACCCGCCATGCGTGCCCAGTGCTCGCCGTCGTCGTCATCCGCCGGCCTTGCGGGACGTGCCGCGGCTCGTAGACGGCCAGCGCCGTCACTGTCAGCAATACCGTGACCGTTGGGGCTTGCATCCGGTACTCGGGTACAGGCTTACCGTCGTCAGTATGAGCGATGACCACACGTGGGTGCCCGAGTCGTGCATTCTGCCGAGTGGGCAACGGCCGCTGCGGCTGGCCGAATTCGACTACCTGTTCGCCACCGCCCTGCTGGCGCAGCAGCGACTGTCCCCCACCGAACTGCTGTGGCGTCTCGACCCGACCGCGGAGGCGGTCGCACGGGACCTGATCGGCCGTTCACCCTCGACGAGGTCGCCGAACTCCTCGACCCGAGCCAGCACCGTCACGGTCGCCACCCCGACGCCGGCCTACGGGCCCGTGCTCAAGCAAAGCTCGCCGAGGTCGAGGCGAAGATCGCTGATTTGCAGGTCATCGCCGGCACACTGGGCGCCGCGGTGAAGGCCGGCTGCGACGACCTCGTCGAGTGCGCCGGCCAGCCGTGCTGCCCCATCCCCTTCGCCGCCATCGCTCCAGCAGGTGCCTGTTCGACCGGGTCACCGGCATGATCGGGGTCCGAGGGCACATCGGTACGGTCCACGTATGACAATCGTCCGCTCTGTCCTGCTGTTCGTCGTCGCCGCCCTGTTCGAGATCGGCGGGGCGTGGCTGATCTGGCAGGGCTGGCGCGAGCACCGCGGCCTGTGGTGGATCGCTGCCGGAGTCATCGCCCTCGGCGCGTACGGATTCGTCGCCACCTTCCAACCCGACCCGAACTTCGGACGAATCCTCGCCGCCTACGGCGGCGTGTTCGTCGCCGGATCCCTCGCCTGGGGCGTGATCGTCGACAAGTTCCGGCCCGACCGGTGGGACGTCATCGGCGCCGGCGTCTGCCTGATCGGCGTCGCCCTGATCATGTACGCGCCCCGTTCGGCAGGCGGCTCCTGATCCCCACGAAGCCGGTGGCCTGACGTTGCATGACAGTCGGGTCCACGTCTGCCGTACCTCACCGTTCTGATCAAGCGGTGCACCGGAGGTGTTCGGAGTGTTCGGGCCTGTTCGGAACTGTCCGCACGTCTGTCATTCATAGACGGATCGCGCCCATCATCGATCGTGGCGACCACACCGGTCGGTACCCCGTGATCGTTTATTCGGCCGACCCATACTCCGCCGGCAACGGCTTCGCCATCTACACCAACTCCGGAATTGATTCGGCGTTCAGAGCCTGCGACGAGGGCGCAGCGGACGGTCGCCGTACCATTGGCCGCATCTGGTGGGAGTCCGTATACGCCAAGGTCACGCTCCACGCGGCGAACGGCAGCGGCACCTGCTCCGAGCCTTACTACGTCAGACTGCTGTCGGGCACGAGAGTCTATGTCGAAGCATGCGAACGCCAAGGCGCGAGCGGCGCCGACGAGAAGTGTCGAACGACCTGGGACATTGTGGCGTGACGGAGGCCGGCCGGCCTGACGGCCGTCAGGCCGGTCGCCGCCGACGTAGCGTGGCAGGGTGGCAGCACCCCGCATGGCACCGCCGTCGGGGATGAGCCCCCGGCTGACGTTCCTTTTCGCGTTGGCGGCGGGAGTGGCAGTCGGCAACCTGTACTGGGCCCAGCCACTGCTCGGCTTCATCGCCGGCGACCTACGCGTCACGACCGCGACGGCCGGCTGGCTGATCACCGCGACGCAGCTCGGGTACGCCGTCGGCGTGCTGCTGCTCGTACCGCTCGGTGACGTCCTGGACCGCCGCCGGTTCGTCTCGATCATGCTGCTGACCTCGGCCGCCGCACTGCTGCTGTGCGCGCTGGCACCGTCGATCGGCGTACTCCTGCTCGCAATCGGCGTGCTCTACCGCACGATTCCACAGCTGGCACCCCGGACGCGCATGCCGTTACCCGCAGCTCATCGCCTCGGTCGGCGCTGTGGTCGTGCGTGAGCGGGCGGCCCGATGGACGCTGGTCCTGGCCGCCACCGGGTTCGCCGCGTTCTCGCTGTTCTGGACGGCGCTGACGTTCCTCCTCAGCGGCCCGCCGTTCCGGTACCCGGTGGCGGTGATCGGGTTGTTCGGGTTGGCCGGCCTCGCCGGCGTCCCCTCCGGACTGCGCGGCGGCCGGCTGCACGATCGCGGTTGGTCGCTTCCGGCCACCGGCGGTGCCTGGGTACTGGCCCTCACAGCCTTCGTCGTCGCCGCGTTCGCCGTACGGTCCGTCGCCCTCGTCATCATCGTGATCCTCATGCTCGACGTCGCCCTCCAGACGCAGGCCCTGCTCAACCGGGCGCGGCCGTTCGCCCTCTCCCACGAGGCCCGGAGCCGGCTCAACACCGCGCTGGCCACCGGCAACTTCGTCGGCGCCGCCGCCGCGACCGTGCGGTGGTCCGCGGGCGGCGTACGGGGCACGCCGACGAGGTAACGGAGGCGGTGCCCTTGGTGCCCGACGGCGCAGGCGGGATGGACACCATTCGGATCTGGAGCCGCACGGGCGAACCACTGGCGGCGATGCGGAGGACGTTCGAGGTTGCGTCGGCTAATACGGCCGCCTACGCCTCAGATCGGGAATGTCGCGCGAGGCGGACGCGCCGGAGACGCTCCCCCGCTTCCTGATGCCCGGCCGCCTCCGCACGTGCCAGCCAGGTCTCGGCCTCGTCGAGGTCACGTCGTAGTTCGAGAATCACGCCCAAGTTGAAGATCGCGTTGTGGTCCCCCTTGGCGGCCGCCTGCCGGAAGAGCTGTTCGGCCTCCTGAAGGTCACCCTGCCTCATCCGGACCATTGCCAGGTTGTTGACGGCCTCGCTGACGCCGGCCGCCACGGCGTTGCGGAGAAGAACCTCAGCGCCTGCCAAGTCGCCCCGGTCGGCCAGCAACTCGGCGAGGTTGTAGGCCGCGTCGGCCTGCTCGCCCGCGGCGGCCTGACGGTAGACCACTTCCGCCTCCCGGTCTCGACCAATTCGGCGCAGGAGATTGCCGAGATTCGCCGCCGCATCGAGATTGCCCCTGGCGTACGACGATCGATAGAAGTGTTCCGCTTCCCGATCGTCTCCTTGACGCGCCCGCAGGTAGCCCAGACTCAGTTCCGCCTCGGCGATCATCTCGTCCGATGGCAACCCGCCGAGGCGCAGCGCGAGTCGATACCGGGCCTCCGCCTCAACGAGCTGGCCACGCTCCTTCAGAAAGGTGCCGAGAAGAAAGGTGGCAGGCCCGTGACCGACATCGCTCGCCTGCCGGAAGAGGACGATCGCGGTAACGATATCGCCCGCCCGCGCCCGGTCCATCGCCTCTCCAAAAATCGCTTCTCCACTGCCGCCGACGTCTTCCGAAAACGCCCCGACCCCTCGCTCTTCTGCGTACATCTAGTGTCCCGCGACCTCGTTGATAACCGCCAGGACGCGATCCCTCTCCTGCGCCGTGGCCATGATCTCTTGTCGGTTGTCGCTGAACCGCTTGCCCTGGGCGTGCCATTCGAGACGGCCGAGCAGGATGCTGCCCGCGCCCTGAAACTCGATGCAGTACTTGAAGATCCGGTGGTGCTCGTCGACGTGGTCCACATCGCCGTATCCCGCAACCTGGCGGAAATCGATGCTTCGATACTTGGGGCCGCGGCCCATCAGTCGCCTCTTGCCGAGGCTCTCGAAGATGCCGTCGTCGAAGACGGCGATCAGCGAAGTCCCCTCGGTCAAGGCAGGGAGGCCGACCTCGCTGAATCTTGCCCAGCTAAGCGCGTGCAGGCCGGTCAACGGAAACCCAGCGTTGCCCAACGCCTCGCCGTACACGTCCCAGTCGACGTTCTGTCGCCGTTCGCGGCCGACCGCTGCAGCCGTTTCCAACAACTGAGCGAAGTCGTGGTTTCTCGAAACGTTCATGACCGATTCCTTTCCGGGAGGAGGGGCGACCGCCCGACCTTTCGAAGCCTCGAAAGGC
The DNA here is from genome assembly GCF_018070365.1 of Micromonospora sp. D93. Lineage (NCBI taxonomy): Bacteria > Bacillati > Actinomycetota > Actinomycetes > Micromonosporales > Micromonosporaceae > Micromonospora > Micromonospora sp. D93. Next base: position 255,855 of record NZ_JAGPXW010000005.1, read on the forward strand.
CGGGCAGTGGCCGGTTGTTCATTCAGGAGCAGCGGCCCCACTGGCAGTTATGCCCGGATGCGGGGCGGCCCATCTTCTCGGCCTCCTTGCACCACGCGCACTTCGAGCGGCCGGCCTTGACGCACGCACACGACATGGGTACCTCCGATGAGTGGTAGGACGCGAATTCTGGCACCGGGACGGAGATGGGATATCCGGCGACCTAGAGATTGCCACCCGTTTCCGTCTTGAGCTAGTGCTGGAGCAGTCATTCGAACCGAAGTAGCATTCGGGATCGGCGACCGGTGGGGACGGCCACTCGAAAGTCTCCGGGAGCAGTGTCGACGGGGCGACGGGGCGACTACGAACAGTCAATCCCCGAGGATGATCAGTTAAGGGTGACGACCGGAAGGGCAGAAGAGTGAACCGGGTTGATCTCCTTTCCTCGGGAGACCTTGGGAACAAACAACATCAAAGATGAGGCGGATGGCGGGCGCAAGCGCCAGCGTCGTCGCTCGAACCCTGCGACTAGATTCGCCACCTGAACTGCCATTGGAAATGATGCGGGCAGTTCGCTCAGCGAAACCGAGCGAACCTGCGACCGGTGCTCAGGAAGGTCAGGGCTCGGGCGTCTCGCACCGGCCAGGGCGAGACCGGTCCTGGCGCGGCCGCAAGCGGGGCGCGAGTGGAGCCTGTCCAAACTCCTCGCGGACGGCCCCTCGGAACAGCCACAGGGTCTCGGCGAACCGGCGGTACAGGTCCTGGCACTCGGCGCCGTCGGCACGGGCGCCGAGCCGCACCGCGTTGCGGATACCGACGAGGGCCAGAAAGACGGCCTCCGCGGCTCGGACCAGCTCCGGACTGCCGGAGATCAACAACCGTTCGCGCTGGGCGTACAGCCCGGACTCGTGCACGGCGCGATTGGCGGCCGCAATCGGATCGTCGCGGGTGTGGTCCCACGAGCGAAGGCGAAGCGCATGGTGCGCACTGTCGAGCGCCAGCGTGAAGGCGACGCACGTCTCCCACAGGGCCGCGGCCGGGGCGGAATCCGGCGTACGGGTAGAGGGTTGTCGGGAACGCTCGTACTGCTGGATCTCGCGCAGCCGCCCGGCGAGCTTGCGAGCAAACGCCGCCTCGTCGCGGCTTCCGCCCATGGCCGTCACCAGATTGCTGGCGGTGACCGGGGTCGGCACCCGGCGCCCATTGAGCAGCTCACCGACGTAACTGAGGGACAGCCCTGACTTGTTAGCGATCGCGGTCCTGGTGAGGCCGTTGTGCTGGGCGACCCGGCGCAACAGCTCGGCCAGGTCGTTCGCCGGGCCGGGCGGCAGGTCCGCCACGCCGCGCTGACCTCTCCCCATTGCACCGTCCCGTTCCCGAGGTCTCCAGCCCATGACTAACACAGCCACCGACACGGGCACCAGACCCATGTCTCACCGGGCCAGCAGTGCCTCCACCCGATCGATGCCGGCCGCGCCAATCCGGGTCAAGATCAGTTGTGCGTGCTGCGCGGCGACCCGGGCCTCGATAGGGCTGCCGGCCGCCCTGAGGGCGTAAGCCAGACAGAGGTGAGCCTCGGCTTCCTCCAGTGGGTTACCGATCTCGTGGGCGAGAGCGAGGGCCGATCGGCAGGCGGCTGCAGAAGCCGCCGGGTTGCCGGCCACCAACTCGAGTCGGCCCACCGAGTTGTCGACTGCGGCGAGGCCTAGACGGTCCGGCAGGGATTCGTAGGTGCTGCGGGCCTCCGCGAGCAGGTGGCGCGCCTCCTCCGGGCGCCCGGAGGCCACGAGCAGGTCGGCATACTCCTTGAGCACACACGCTTTGCCCAGGTCCTCGCCGATTTCCTCGTACAGCGCGACGGACTGGGTGAACGCCTCCTCCGCCTCCTCGTACCGTTCCAGAGCGCGATACGTGGCTCCGGTGTCGATGAGGTTCTCGGCGACCAGGGAGCGGTCGGCCAATCGCCGACTCAGTTCTCGCGCGGCATCCAGGCGCTCCAGTGCCTCAGCGTAGTCGCCCTTCAGCCGGAGCACACTGCCGAGCTTCGTGGTCGCCTGTGCCCGCAACAGCGGCAGATCGAGTTCGTCGGCGAGCTGCACCGCGCACGCCAACGCCTCGATAGCTTCCGGGTAGCGGTCCAGGAAGTAGAGAGTGTTGCCCAGGTTCTTGAGCGTCTGGGCCAGCCCGACATCGTCGTTGAGCCGTTCGTAGTGGTCTCGTGCCTGAGTCAGCAGCCGGACGGCTTCGTCGTACTCGTCGAGCATGTACCGCAGCGTGCCCAACCCGGTCAGCGCGGCGGCTGTCTCGAGCGGCTCCCCGGCAGCCTCGCTCTGCTCCAACGCCGTGGTGTGGCTCTCGATGGACGACGAGTAGTCGCCGGTCAACAGTTGCACGGTGCCCCGTTCGAGCAGCACTCCGGGGATGTCCGGCAGCGCGGCCAGGGCGGCGAGGGCGTCCGGATAGTCACCGTGATTTCGGTGGGCGGTTGCCAGCTCCAGGGCCGCCTGCTCAGCTGCGGCCCTGTCGTTCAGCTTCCGGGCGGACGCGAGTGCCCGCCGTTGCAGCCGAACAGCGAGGTCCCACGGCCCCGTCCGCCGCAGGTGCCGCGACAGCGCCGCGGTCAGCCGTACCAGCCGGGTCGGCTGCTCCGACAGCACGTCCAGGCACGAGATGACGTTCGGGCGATCGGTGGTAAACCAGGCGATGGCCTGCCGCCGATCCGCGACGGCAGGCTTCGCCCCGGCATAGAACGGGCCTTCGGCGGGAGGCAGTGGCGCCCCGGCCAACTGCCGGTCGGCCGCAGTCGCCACGTCCTGGTAGTAGTCGAAGAGCCGGTCGAGGGCGGCCGCCCCATCCCGCTCCGCGTCGTCCTGGCGCAGATCGTAGAGGAAGTCGCGGATCAGGTCGTGAAGCTCGAAGCGGCCGAACACGTACTCGTCCACGAGGTTGTCGTCGAGCAGGGACTCGAGGCGGCTGATGGTGACGTCAAGGTCGTCGCCGGTGAGCGCGGCGGCCGCGTACCCGTCCACGTCGATCCCGGGGTGCAGCCCGAGGATGCGGATGAACCGCTGCTGCGGCGCGTCCAGAGTCTCGTACGAAAGGCTGAACACGGCCGCGACGTCCAGGTGACGGACCTTCAGGACCGATAATCGTCGCCGCTTCTTACGAAGCCGGTCCGCCAGTTCCTCGACGGTGAGGGACCGCCGGTTCCGCATTTTCGCGCCAGCCAGTGCGATCGCCATCGGCAGGTGACCACAGAGCCGGACCACCTCGTCGACAGGGCTCCCGGCGGGCAGGTCGCGCTGGACGACCTTGCGGAACAGTGACGCCGCGTCTTCGGGTGACAGGACGTCAAGGGCGATCGTGGTGGCGTCGAGTTCGATCAGCCGGCGGCGGCTCGTCACCAGCACCAGGGACTGCGGCGCGCCTGGCAGCAGGGGCCGGATCTGGTCGGCGTCGACCGCGTTGTCGAGGACGAGCAGCGTCCGCTGGTCGGCCATCCGCTGCCGCCACAGCGTCGCCCGCCCGTCCAGCGAGGCGGGAATCAGCTTCGCCGCGACGCCAACCGCGTGCAGCAACTCGCCGAGCGCGTCAAAAGGGCTGAGCGGCGGATGATCGCGCGTGTAACCGTGCAGGTCGATGAAGAGCTGGCTGCCCGGGAACCGGTTCATCAGCCGGCGCGCCACGTGATTGACGAAGACGGTCTTACCGACACCGGGTTTGCCGTCGACCGCGTGGACGGCGATGACCGTGCCCTTTGCCCGGGCCCGCTCCACGGCTTCCCGGACGCGGGCAAGCTCGTCAACCCGGCCGGTGAACGTCGGGAGGTCGCGGCGCAGTTGGTTCACCGGCGGCGGCTCGTGCTTCGCCGGCTCGATCTCGGCGATCTTCTCGAGTGCCCGGTGCAGCTCCATGATCTCGGTCCGGGTGGCGTCCTGAATCACCTGGGGACGGCCACTCAAGCAGAGCGTGACCCAGGGGTCGATGACCTCGAGACCGATGGTGCGCCTCCACTTACCGGACTCGATGGTGGACACCCACGCCACACTGCGGCCGATCACCGCCCCGACATCCTTCTGCTGCAGACCCGCGCCCGTACGCAGCGCGGCGAGGCGCCGGCCAAGTTCCCGGCGTTCGGCTTCGGCCACCGTCCATCCTCCATTTCAGCGTGATGAACGGCGACGCACGCGGCTCACCTGCGAAAACGACCATCTACCCGGCATCCGTTTCAGCGTCTGCCCAGGACCAGCACCGCCAGATCGAAGCTTCTCGTGTGCGAGGTCGAACCGCAACAACGAGGAGTGAACGTGAACCACTCTGCTAAGAAGCCTGCCGTCCTGGCGTTGAACTGTGCATGGCCGGCGTTGAAGGGCGGCATCCCGGCGTTCAACCGGAACCTGCTCGCCGCGTTCGCTGGGGCCGGCCACCGGACAGCGTGCCTCGTGGAGGCACCCACCCGCGACGACATTGAGGACGCGGCGGCACACGGCGTCGATCTCTTCGCAGCGGAGCGGAGCCCCGCCGGACCGTCCATGATGCTCGAGTCCCCGGCGGCGCGCCTGTTCGAACCGGATGTGGTGATCGGCCACGACCGCTTTACCGGACCGTCCGCCTGGGTGCAGAGGCGGCGATATCTCCGCGACGCGTCCCTGGTGCACATCGTGCACACCGCGCCGGCCGAGATCGAGCGGTTCAAGGGTGGCCTCGATGCGACTGAGCGGGCCGAGGAGCGAGAACGGATCATCCGGATGGTGACCGCCGACGCTGACGTCGTCGCCGCGGTCGGCCCCCGCCTGCAGCGGTATACGGCCGACCTCGTCGAGGACGGTTCCGGCCGCGTCCGGGTGGTGCAGCTGGACCCCGGACTCGGTCCGCTGCACCTCGGCAGGCGCCAGCCGCCGCCGAAGAAGCAGGTCCTTGTCCTGGGTCGCACCGACGACTTGGAGCTGAAGGGGCTCGACCTCGCCGCCCGAGCGATCGCCGCGGTGCCCGGAGCCGACGCAGCCTCGCTCGGACTGCTGGTACGCGGTGCCCCGCGTGGAGAGTGCGACGCCCTGCACCGCACCCTGGTCGGGCTCTCCGGGGTGGCGCGCGAGCGGATCGACGTACGACCGTTCACCACGGATCCGGACGAGTTGCGCCGGGACCTGCTGCGGTCGCTGGTGTGCGTCATGCCCTCGCGGGTGGAGGGGTTCGGCCTCGTCGCCCTGGACGCGATCGCGGCCGGCACGCCCCTGCTGGTCAGCGCGAAGAGTGGCGCCGCCGAACTGCTGCGGGACCGACTGGGCCGGCTCGCCGAGCCGATGCTCGTCGACATCGCCGACGAGCCGGACACCGATGTGCTTTGCTGGAGCGCGGCCGTCGCCCGGGTGCTGGCAGAACCGGAGGCGGCACTGCGTCATGCCGAGGAGGTCCGGCAACGGCTGACGCCCCACCTGACCTGGCAGCACACCGTCACGGCGATCCTCGACGCCGTCGCGTACGCCCCTACACCGCGCCCGTACGGCGGCGCTCGTCGGCGGCAATGACCTGCACCGGGACGCCAGAGACGGTTTGCCGCTCGACCGGCCCAGCAGATCACCAAGCTCCGTACGGACCATCGCGTCGACCTCAACGTCAGCCGCACCGAACTGTTCCCGCTCCTCCTCGCGCCAACTGCATTCGTAATCGTCCACGTCAGAGCCGCGATTCGAGCCGGAAACATGGTGCAGCGGACGGTCCCACCCGTGCTTACAGACGATTCAGGGGACATGGCCGATCGGCCATGTCCCCTGAATATCGCTGGTGCGCCGCCAGGGACTCGAACCCCGAACCCGCGGTTGTCGAATTTGGGGCATGAGGCTTGTCATTGTTGGTCACTTCTTAGCGCTGAGCTGCGCAAACGCCGCTCGCCTTGATGATTAATCATCACTCATAGTCAACCTCTGGAATGAGTTTCCGGGGGGTAAACGAGGGAACCTCTCCTTGCCCGGCAGGGGCGCCCTGTCGGGACGCATCCCGGCGGGCGACCGTAGGGCCCGCTCAGTGCGAAGGTCCGCGAACTCGCTGCGGACTCAGAGCCCTTCGCCGAGCCCGCTTGGAGGTGCCAAGGGTGACCGAAGTGCGGAGTCGCTTCGTAGACAGCGGAGTCAGGAGACTGGCGTTCGCCGTCTGCGCAGCTGGTCCCAGTCAGGGAACGGCCGGGCGTCCGCCTGCCCGGCGACACCCTCATCCTGGCCCGCGATCTTTGGCTCGCCTTCTAGGTAGCTGTCGGTAGTGGGGCGGCGGGAGGTCGCCATTTCAAAGATGGAGATTGGTACGCGTGCCTGGGCAGCCAAGGTCCGGGCTGGATAACCAGCCGCCTCGAGAAGCTCAACGCTCTTCGGTAGCAGCGAAGGTAGCTCAGCCGCAGTCCCCTCGCCAGGCTCCTGTCGGCGCCAGCCGTGTGACGACAATGCCACCATGGCTCTCTGGTACGTCGATTCGCTCATCACCTTCAACTGACGGCATCGCATTAGCAGCGCCTGAAGGCTGACTCCCCAGCGCTCCTTGAGCATGAACAGCCGATGCCAGTCGATCTTGGCGGGCAGCTCATCGATGATTCCAGCTGCGGGCATCAGGAATTCGGCAGCGAAGCGGTGTGCCTGATCTTCGACGAGCTTGCTGCCCGGTTCGGAGTCGGCGTGCATAACAAGGTGGCCTAGCTCGTGGGCCGCATCGAAGCGTTGCCGATAGTAGTCCTCCTTCACCGGGTTCAGTAGAACGATCGGCCGGGCGCCTGCCTCGATAGAGAACGCATCCACAGCGGACGTCTGCGGAAGCGAGAAGACAACCAAGACACCTTTATTCTCCAGCAGCCGGATGAGATGTCCGACGGGACCGCTGCCCCTACCCCATTGGGCACGGACGAACGCGGCGGCCGCCTCAGCCTTGCCGGAGGCGATCTCGTCGGGCGGCACCGGCCAGCGAGGAACATCGCGCGGCGGCAATTCGACGTACTTCTCCAGCGAGGCAGCGACATCGGCGACGAGACACCCGTAGGCGTGCGCCTGATCGCGTACGAGCTGCGTCGTAGACCTCAAGGACCTGAAGTGTGGCGTTGGAACAGGCGCCTCGGGCGAGTCGACACCGATGAAGAACGACGGCTCAACCTTGAGAGTCAGTGCAAGCTGTGCCACCGTTGCCGTCGCCGGCCGCTTGGTGCCGTTCTCATAGCCGGCGACAGCGGTGGGGGTCTTGCCGATCCGCTCGGCGAGGCCGTTCTTGCGCAGCCCGGCGACCTGTCGCGCCAAGGTCAATCGACGGCCGCTAAACAGCCGCGCTGCATCGGCAAGCCGCGAGGCTGCGGGCGGTGGTGCGACGATCATCGCCCTGCGGACTCCGCGTCCGGCTCCTGACCGACGACGCGAGGCCGCAGTCGCACTGGAGCGTCTGAGACATCGGCGCTATTCGCAGGCACGGTCGAATCCGACGCGTCGGTCCGAATACCCGACCCAGTGCCTCCATCGCCAGGCAGCAATGAGCGCAGCCATACCCACGGCTTCCCGCCGCCGATGTTGAGGCGGGGCCGCCCCAAGAACAGCTCGGTGGCGCCGGTATCAGGGTCGAGACTGTGTGCAAGCACGATGTTGAGCACCGAGTTGCGCTCGTTCGCGGCGAGCAGTTCGCGCAGAGTCACCGGGTCCAGGCCCTCACCGACGCGATCCTCGTAGGTGCCCGGAAGGACGAACTGGTCCAGGCTGTCCGACCCAGTCTGCGCCGCGATCTTGCGCTTCGTGGGGCTCTTCCGCCCCCAGGCGATTTCGTGGACCTTGCCGAACTCGAAAGAGCTGAGGAACCAACGGTACTGCCCGTACCGCCACGCGGGCGAGTTGTTGAGGTCTGCACGCTCCACCCCCGCGACGGTGAGCATGGTGCCCTGCTCCGGCGGAAGCAGTCCGGCCAGCAGCACGTCCTGGTCACGGGCATCGTCTGTGGAGATGTACTTCTCCAACCGGAATGCCCGGTCCTGCCGGTCTGCGAGCAGCGTGTGCGCTGCGATACCAAGCACGGTTTGGTTGTGACCCGTTTCCGGGTCAAAGTCTGCCCACGCACGCGTGTGCGCGGAAGCTACCGCCCAGCGGAGCGCCCCAACGATGCCGTCCGCAGTCATCTCAGCGACGACCTTCTCGTCCTCGGTCACGCCGAGAACCCTACCATCCGTACGAAGTTGATGTATAAAAGTGAACCGTGCAGGCGTGTTACGCGAAGTCCTTGCGTGTGCGCGGATCCCGACCGAGTGACGTGCCAGCCATGGGTAGCACTCCTGTGTGGCGACCCAGTACGCGTCTGGGCATAGCAACGTGACCGAGAGCCGCACCGCGTTCTTTAGTAGCCGTAGGTCGCGCGTGGCGACTGGCCGGAACCGGCGGGATCTGCAAGACGACGGACGCACCGCACGCCTGGCCTCAGCACACCGAACGGCCCGCCGGGGGGACCCTGGCGGGCCTCCCACGCGGCGACAGCCCCCATTGTCGTCAGAGCCTCCTCGACGAGCGGTCACGGCAATGCCGTCTGCGCTAGACCGCCCTCGCTTGTCCTCTGGCACGTCACTCCGGGGGGATCGGGGTCAGCCGTCAGGACAAGTCCGCGCGTCAACCATGCCGCACACACCGCATCGAACTGAGGACGACACCAGCGGCCCGTCGCTCCCAAGCATCGTTTTCGCTTTACGCTCACCCGGCCGGACTGGTTTCGTTGTTCAGCAGAGCGCGCGCGGCAGCCTGCTTCAACAGATACTTGACGGCACGCCCCATCCATTCCTGCTGCTCGTCGTACGGCAGTGGCAGCGGTTCGGTTGTAACGCGACATCCGAGCCGCCAACGTCCGCGGCTGACTTCGACGAAGGCGGTAGTGGAACGAAGTGCCGAGCGGACCTTCTTCGCTGCGTACTCTGGTGACTCCGTCATGCCCAAGGCGTCAGCGATCTCGCGGGCAAGCATGCCCTCGTCCGTCGCGAGTGCCAGGATTCGAGCGGCGCGTTCGCTCAACGCAGGCACGTCGGCCGGCTTGACTGCAAGCCCAGCTTGGGTCTGGACGGCCGTGCTGTACGTCGTCAGTAGCTCGACCGCGATTGGACTGGCAACATTCCACACCCGCTGGCCCGTAGCCTTCAGCTGGTGAAGATGGCGCTCGGCCCGGCCGTCCTTCTGCCACCAGTAGGCAGCCGATGCTGCCAGCAGCAGCGTTGTTGCCTGCAGGGCGCGTGGAGCCTGGGCGAATCTTCGGCCCACCTCCCAGATCGCGACGGAGGTTGTCGCCGTCGGCAGTCCGACGGCGGTGACGGCCAGCTCGAACTCGGCGTGATTGGCGCCAGCGTGAGTGAGCGGCAGCCAGTCGTAGGAGCCGAACCCGTAGTCGGTCAGGTCGCCATCCTCGGTCAGGACACAGCACCGGGCCAAAGCAGCGGCCAGCCGCGCCGTCGGCGCGTCGGTGGGGTGGCGTTGCTCAACCTCGGCAACCTGCGGGTGGGTAACGCCCCACTCGTCTGGGACGTCCACGATCCGGACGTACTGGAGGTAGTAGCGCCGCCACCGGCGAACAGCCTCTACGGCGTCAACTCCTCGGTCTGCGGCATGGCCGGGCAGGTCACGTTCGACCTCGGTAAGCACATGTCGAGAGATGAATAGCCGGTAGGTGTCGTGCTCAAGTGCCACAATTAGGCTTGTCAGCCGGCCGTTACGTGTGCCCTGTACGACGTCGTTCATGAGCGCGCAGGTGTCGCCCACTAACAAGGTGGGCGGGGCAACCCGCCACAGCGACCGAGGCATGCCGTAAAGGTATCCGGTTGGTCCGACAGTTTCGACCTAATATGAGAGCGGCGGCCCCGTCGGGAGCTTGTCGTAAGAAGACGCTGGTCGTAGACGGTTAGCGGCCCGCACCGATCGCCGCCTTCGAGGAGCATCGGTCAGCAGCCGATCATGGGCCGGCCCGCCTCCGCCACTCACCTCGTCTATCAGGGTCAGAAGTTCGACTTCGTACCTTCGGTTCGCTACTACTCGGGACCTTCGTAGATTCCGGCGATCAGCATGGCCCGGCGTGGGGGCACAGTTCATTCGTGCCCTCGGCTAAGGGACCTCTCGTAACTGGTTGAAGGTGTTGCCCGGCAACAGGCCGGTAGTCAGCCGAGGATGATGTTGTGGGGGTCGGCGATGCCGGAAGCGGCGTCGGCCAATGTGTGGCCGACACGGCGGTAGTCGCACAGGATATTGAAACACCTCGTCCTGGCCAGGGCGTGTTCGGCTCCGGCCCGGACGGTGCGGTATTCGACGTTGAGGGCTTGCTTCCAGGCGGGCAGGTCGTCGCCGTCGGCGGTTTGCGGTACGGGATGACCACCTCGGGGTTGCCGCGCGGTAACCGCCGTCGGCCATCACCGGCCGCCCGTCCGGTTTTCCTCGATACCCGAGGTGCGGTAGACGATGGTGTCGTTACGGTTGCCGGGTTTGTGGGTCGCGGACGACGATAACCAGGCGGGTGGCGTCGATGGCGACCTGCAGGATCGACGGTCGGCCGGCGTTGATCCAATGGGCGTTGCTGACCACCCGGAGTCGGCGGCTTGGCGGAGCACCTGCGTGAGCCGAACCCGGGGAATCGGATCGGCGGCGAGGAGGTCCCGTAGCACCTCCCGGTGCCAACGGAGAGGAACTGCTCGGTGGCACGGAAGCTTCAGCAGTGGGGGTCGATCGCCGCCACTACCGCCTGCACAGTGCTAATACTGTCGAGCGCGTCGCCATCACTCAAGGGAGTGATGGCACCCGGAGTCAGAGGGTCGGCATCACATTGATGCACAATCCTGTTCCGCCTCTGGACAATAACTCCGAGTGCCGCCTTCGCTGCGCCCGGGTCGTTGGGGAATGCGATGCTCCACACCTTTGATATTCCGACCATTGCCAGCCCATTCGCCACATCATCTGGCTTCTGGAAAGTCTCAAGCGACAGGCGTTGCGCGATTTGAGCCCGCGCAGAGACCTCCTGCATAAGCGCATTTGGCGCGTTAAGGATCTCCTGCACCGCGGAAAGCTGTAGCCCAACTTTACTTTTGGATCCAGAATTCGCTAATCGCCCCATAAGCATATCGACTCCGCGGTCGAGGACGATTCCGTGAATATAGGAATCCAGGGCAGCGACAGCGTGAACCAACGCCGCCCGATACATGTCTGATCCGTCGACACGCCCACCAGTCATGCGGTAGACACTTTGTCCGAGGCCAACCAAGTCTCGAGCGCGAGTCATCTCTACGGTAAATTGCCGCATACGTGAGGTGGCCATGATTAACTCGTCAGACTCTCAATCCTCTCGGCCAGCCGTTCAAATATCTCTTTGAAGTTCGCGATCTGCGTGCGCTGAGTGGCCCAAACAAACCCCCGGCGCCTAACGTCCTCTTGGGTCAGTGAAAAGACGGGCTTCCTGGCCTGCTGGGAATTCGCGATGAGCGTATTGAAATCTGGGATGTTCGCCAACCGTAACGTCGCCTCCAGCCCTGCGGCGCTATACCGATCCTCAGGCAACAATAGGTCGGCGCGGGTTAGGGCCGGAACTAGGATTTCGGAGACGGAGCGGTCTAGGTCCTCAAAATAGTTGCGGAAAGCCTCCGTCGGTTCACCTCCCTTAAGGCGGTAACGCTGCACAATCATTCCCAGAAACTTCAAGTTAGGTTTCGGGAATGGGTAGTCGGCATCTGCCAGCGCTTCCAAACCAGCCGCATTCCGCCCCCAGGACATCCAGCGGGGAAGAACCCTACTGAGCGACGCCAGCGCCATAACTGAGAACACATCAGGACTCGCGGGTATCGCGAAGTAGTCGGCTGTTGTCACAAGGTTCTGGTTAATCGACCCAAGACCTGGACTTAGGTCAATCAATACGAAATCAGCTTGATACTGCGCAGCCGTAACATCGAAGAGGTATTTGAAGCTTCCCGGCAGATTCTTCAGAGCTTGCACAGACTCAGATAGCTGCTGGGCAATCCCCAGAGACACCTCATCCTCGGCTAGACCGACATGGCCGGGGATCAGGAAAAGTCCGTCTCGCCCTTCAACATCGATGCATTCGACCGGCGACAGCCTTACTGGGCGAGATGCGAATGCGGGTTCCAACGCATCTTTAAGATTCCGCTTAGGGTTATCCGCGTAGAACTTCTCTAGCGCATCCTCCTCACGCAGGTCCAGAACCATGCCCGTAAGGTTGCACTGAGGATCAGCGTCAACCATGACAACTCTATGACCTCGTTCCGCAAGCATCCATCCCACGTTAAAGCAGGTTGTCGTCTTGCTGACGCCACCCTTGTTGTTAAAGAACGCGATAGTCTTGCTCACTAATGATCGGCCTCCTGCCGAATAAATCGAAGATATAAGGATAGTGAAACTCAATGACCTTCTCGACAGGACAACTAATCCTCCACGGTCGGGAGGAAGCTGTACCACGCCAGCTCATAATGGGGTTCACTAACGAACCATGCCCAAGTTCCTGGCGCGAGGTCCTTCAGTCGGCGTTTGGCGGGCTCGGCGTTTCGCGACAAGAAGGCGGTCAAGAATGAGCACCTGCCGGACTTGATGTTCTGTTGTGCTGCCCAGCCGAGTAACGCCATACGTCGGCTTCGGGAGACTGGGCCGTCAGTGGCGACTGCTTCAACGATCCAGAAGTGGACGGGTTCAGTGCCGAGGTCGGCGAGGAGCGCATCCGGGAGGATGTTCGCCTGATCGATTTTGATTCCAAGGACTTGCAATAGCTGCTCGTCGCCCAAGTGCACCTTTACGCCTGGTTCGGAGATTGCCAGCACCACGGGTTTAATCAGGCGGGTGGGTGCCCAGGACTCGACAACGCCTTTCAAGATGTGCGACGACTTGCCGGGCTCTAAGGTGCGCGCTGTGCCGTCAGGCAGAGTGATCGTCACAGCATGCTTGTCGGTCTCCGCCTTGCGAACAATGTTGACCTTGAGGCGGGTGCCCGGATCGAGGTGCAGCTCACGCCAGTCGCTCGCCGCCCTTTCGAGTTCTTCGCCCATGAGAGTGGGGTCGAAAAGGTCGGCGAAGTCGTCGAGCAAGGCCCAGCGGGGGCGTGAGCTTGACGTCGCTACGCCGGCCTTCTTCCGCATTGCTCCATGCTCGTGCCAAAGGCGGAAAGTCTCATCGCGAAGCGTCTCCCGGGAGTTGTCCGCATACAAGGGCGCAAAGGGAACGCCCCATGACTGGTGCAGAGCCTCCACGTGTTTCTTTTGCCCCGCCGCCGCCCTTCGCCACAGCGCGCGGTCGGCATCACTTTGGCGCGAGAGTGCCTCTTGCGACATCCAGGTGACCGTCGATGGCCTTGCCCATGTCACAGTGTCGGCTGGATCATCGGCCTTGCTTACGGCGTCGATGTAGAGCAGGGCGGTGATGCCCAGCCCAGCGAGCGGGTTGGAGAGCACCGTGTCGAAGGCGGCTCTCGGGAAGATCATTTGGAGACGGCGTTCAGCTTCCGACGGATCCACCGGGTTGCGCAAGTCTGTCCCCTCCGGGCCGATACGCCGCTGCTACGGCGGCTTCCAGGGCCGCACCCTCCAAGTCGTTCCAGGCGCGCACCACTCCACGGTCCGGCAAGGGTATCGATTCCAGCTCGTAGGCGCTGACCGCCACGGAGCCGGAGATGCAGCGAATTAGCTGGTCCATGGTCTTGGTCGCCAGCAACCGCGTCATTGCTTCAAGACTGAGGACCGGGTCTGGGCTCGAGGGCCGCAGTACGTTCACATGGTTTTCTACGGTTACTCGGCCGTGGCGTGCCGCAAGTGCCTCCTGGCTCAGATGTGCGGCGACGATACGGCGTGGCTGCTCAGGCGCGGTCGTGCGTTGAACGAGTACAGCTGGCTGGTCCAAGACCATCACCTTGCCGTCGGATGGCTTCGTGAGGGCCAAGTACCGCATGGCGTCTCGCGCTTTATCACGATGCAGGACACCGCCGTCGAGGTCCGCCGCCCAGATCACGTGGCTTCGGTTTGATCCCCACGCGGTGTACAGGTCATCGCTTCGGCGGTTCCAGACCAGAGGTCCTGTTGACGCTTTCCAGCCGAAGGATCTAAGGGACTCCGTCATGACGGATGCCGCTGCTGCCACTGCGGCGTCATCGGAACGCCTGGGCAACATCCACGGCTCGTCGGCCTTCTGCACCTTCACCGACGCGATTGTCTTCTCGGCGCTGCCAAGACTGGTGATCCGGGTCTTCCTCCGCTTCTTCCGCTCGAACGTTGCTAGACAGGTTTCTTGCAAGACAGAAGTGAAGACCCCGCTGCGATCCTCGACGAACATCACGGCACTCATCGCGGCCTGACGGCCGACGTGGGAGCGAAGGTTTGAGAAGTATCGACCACTGGTGAAACTGGTGGGAACGAGCGCCGCCAGAACGCCTTCCTCATCGAGCGCGTCCACGCCAGCCGCCATGAACAGGCCGTACAGGTTCGCGTGTCCATAGAGCACGTGTGCGTAGCGCTCACGCTCCTCCTCGGACAGGCGTACTCGACCGTATGGGGGATTCATGATCAACACACGGGCCTGCCGCTCCGCAGGGGCAAGCCCATCGCCTACACGAGCCAGCGCAGGCAGCGGCTTACGAAGACTGTCTGGCGTGCGGGCTAGGGTCGGCAACATCTCCGCCGCCAGCACCACATTCGTGATCCATACAGCTGCGGGATCCGTGTCTACCCCCTCAATGAGGTTGGGCAGGCCCGCGAGGACGAGTGCGGGATCCACGTCGTACGAGGCGCGCAGGTGCTCCCGCAGCGCCGGCAGGAGCAACGCTCCCGCCCCGCATGCTGGGTCTCGAATGAGCCCCGGCAGCCTTCGATTCGACGGCGAAAATTCAAGCGACTTCCGAGTCAAGCGCCACAAATGCGCGGCAAGGACCGGCGGCGTGTAGTGGCGCCCGTGCCGAGAGCGAGTGGTCGGGGTGAGTGCCTCAACGTAGGCTGCACCGACCTGCTCGGGCGTCAGGGGATCCCACAACTCGTTGGGCGGCATATCCGATGGCATCGCCACCGGTGGCGTCGCCTGCACGGCCGCCTCGACATCAAGCCAACGCCCTGCAAGGCCAGCCGCCAAAGCCTGAGCCTTCCACCACACCGGAACGGCAGCCAAGACGGCTGCTGCCGACGGCGTCAACGCCCCCGGGCCACTATCCGATAGCTCGATGCGGGAACCGCGCGACCCGAGGGGACGCTCCGCGTCAACCCTCTGCACCGCCTCTGACGTCGCCGCGACAACGAGTAGGTCGGGCATCACGTCTGTGTTCCTCCGTAAGATCGGTACGGCCATACCCTAGCCAGCGCGAAGGTTGCCAGCTAGTGGGCTAACGCGGATGCGATTCGTTCATGGCCGGGACACGCAGGGTCACACATTGGCCCCTGACTGGTCCATTGCACCGAATCACGACGAGGCCGACTTGTCGAGCATCCTGGGGGCAAGTCCGCCTACGGCCCGGGGGGCGCAGCCTCTGCAGTTGAGCCCACCCGTTTCGGACGTCGAACTTTCTTTGGAACCGCCCGGCATCGCGCGTGGACACTGTCGCAAGATCACGCCATCCAGCTGCCTACCTCAGGTTTCTCATCAATGATCGCATCAAGCGTCGCCTAGTAGTCTCATGGAAGTAGCATACTGGCACCTGGCTTGCATCTCGTCAGGGCGTCATAGAGCTCGCATGACAACCCATATATGCCGTACTCTCCCACGTGTGACCGATCCGTTCCAGGGCCTCGTGGATGACGCCCCCGCCGACGGCACCGTGCTGCGCGCTGCCTTGCTCCGGGACGCCAAGCGAGGCTTCTCGAAGCTGCACAAGATCTTCGTGCAGCGACCAGCAGGTGGAGAGCGAGCGTCGATGCTCGCAGCGATGGTCAGAGGGCGGCAGGAGCGGGCTCTCGACGCGCTCCTTTTGCTCTACGCCTTGGAACCCGTCCTGCCGGGCAGTCCGCTGCCCTTGAGCACCTGGGCCAAGATGCTTAGCTCGCCGCGGAGTCAGTGTTCGACTCAGGGCGCGTCACGGGCGTTCGACACACTCGCGCGGCACCGGCTGGTCGTGCGCCGCTCTCTGGGCCGGTTCGTGGACGTCGAGCCGTTGTCCGAGGACGGCTCCGGGGAGCCGTGGGAGAGGCCAGGCAGGAACCTGGCCAGGGTAGGCAAGGGCTACCTCACTATCCCCCACGACTACTGGACGACTGGCCTAGCAGACCGCCTCGCCTTACCCGGCAAGGCGATGTTTCTGATCATGCTGGCTGAAACTACGCAGAACCAGACCTTCAGCATGGCCGTAGAGCGCGCGCCTCAGTGGTACGGGATCTCCGAACGGACCGCTGAACGCGGATATAGGGAGCTACGACAACAGCGGACCGCTGTGGGCGAGCCCGTGCTGCGCGAGCATCGTCAGGTCGTTGTCGATGCCAGGTCGCCCACTGGGCTGCGGCCTATCTGGCACCGAGCTTTGTCTGACCCATATAGCCAGACGGCGCGGGCGCGAATGCAGTCCAGGTCGGCACGCGCCGTCCGAACCGCTGCCGAAGCCGCTGAGAAGAACGGAGCCTGGCCAACGGTCGCGATGCGGGCGACCACGAGCGAGGCAAGCCTGACCGCCGGCACAGAACGCGCCGGATAGCGACAGACAGGAGGAGCAAGCAACGAAATGGCGAGGAGAAGAAGGGTCAACGCGCGAGACACGCCAGCGGCGGCACGGGCGGACGAACCCGCACCGGTGGAACATGGGATGTGGTCCACGGTGCAGGCCGCCGTCAACGCTGGATGGGGCGCTACAACTCGCCTCATCCTGATCCTGATGATCATGATTTTGGTGATCACCTTGCTGGGAGCGTGGGCAGGAACCCCGCTTCCAGCGGTCTTGCAGCTGGTTCGTTAGTAAGACTACGGGCGGCGGGTGCTCACAGTCCATCTTTGGACAGGGCACCCGCCTCACCGCTGCGACTTGCTCATGCAGCCGCATCCCGGTTCGGATGCCAAAGGCGAAAAACGCGGCACGCTGGGCAGCAGCACGGGAGCTACCCAGCCGATGACGGCCCGTCGCAGTACTCGCGTGTGGGCGACTCCGTTGACGTCCGCAGGGCGCCAACCTTGATCCACACGGTTGCCGAAGCGAGCCATGACCTCGCTGTAGTCGAGGCCCACGGCGCCGGGAAATCCAATGCTCGTCGAGGTGGTGGAATCAGCCTCGTGGACGAGGTGGTCGAGGACGGCCGTCACGTCGATTGGCGCGCCGCTGAGGTCTGCAGTCGAACCCGTTGTTCCCGCGCCGCCTCGACTTCGGTGCGACACGGCCGGACCCACGAAGTCGACAGGTTTACGCGGAAGTCGGCGCGCCGCCTATAACGGATCCGGCTAGAGCGAGGGCTATCGACAGTGATTCCTGTGCCGTATCCGGCAAGCTCCCGCGACCCAATCCGCTCGCCTCGATCAATTGGCTCAGTGGCCGGTGGTGCTCGGGACCGACGGCTGGGTGGTTGAGGAGGTCGCGCGCCGCGTTGGCGTCCCCGTCACCGATGACGTCTGCCGTCAGCAACTTGATGAGTTCATCTGCAACGTACGGCGGCACGCCGGTGGAGAGATCCAGAGCCGTGAGACTGATCCGCACGCGGAACACCGAAGTCCCTCTGCCCGCGGCGGCGGCCGACGCTCGGTCAATCAGGCCAGCGTGATCAGTTGTGGGGGTGCCTCTGATCGTCGTTGCGTGCCAACTCTGGAGGAGGTCGTGCACCGTTTGCTCCCATGGCTGTTCGATCTTCGTTCGGCTGAGCAGGTCGGCGGCTTCGATGCCATTGCCCTGCATGAGGTGGGCGACGATCGTGACCTGTCGTCCGTCGAGCAGGGTGGGGCAGATTCCGTCGTAGTGCTGCACGTGGTCCAGTGCGTCGGCCCAGCGGCCAGACAGGGTGAGGGCGCGGGTTCCATCGGAGAGCAGGATGCCGCGTAGCCAGTTGATGATTTGTTGGATTTCGTCGGGATCAGCGGTGAGCTGCTGGGGATGTATCTCCAGTTCGTCAATGACGGCGTGCCTGCCGCTGACGATCGCTGTGTGTAGGTCGGTGAGCAGGCGGTGGGCGCCGTCGCCGTCGCCGTCTCGGATGCGTAGGCGGGCGAGGTTGATGACGGGTTCGAGGGCGAAGCGGGCGGTGTGCCCGTTGAGCGGCGCTTTGCTGAGGTAGAGGTTCGCGTGTTGGTGGCACCAGGTGCGGGCGAGTTTCGCGTCTCCGCAATCGGAGGCGACGAGGGCAGCTCCGTTGAAAACCATGGATGCTTTGTCTGGGTCGCGTTCGCGTTGGGCGGTCTCGGCGAGTGCAGCAAGTCGGTTCACTCGTGCGTCGAGCGGTTTGGCTGGCGGTCGTTTGCGGGGGACGAGGGGGAAACGGGCGGCGATGGTGGAGGCGAGGGGCAGGGTCATGGTGTCCTCACGTACGGCGGAGGCCCGTGTTGGCATCGAGGTCTGTTCGGTGGTGCGTGGTGGTTGGCGGTTGCTTCTGCCTGGGTTGGCCGGGGCGGGGTTGGGCACCGCCCCGGCGTGTTCCGTCAGAAGGAAATGTTGAAGGTGGTGTCGGGCCGCTGAATAACGCCAGGCTCGGCAGGTCGCATTCCTGCTGGCTGGGCGGTCACGGTGGGTTGGTTGGGGCGGCCCGCTTCGTCCCATTGGTCGAGCAGGTTGGTGAGTTCGGCGGCGAGCTTGTCGGCGTCTGGCCCGTGTGCGATGGCGCCAAGTTCGTGATGGCCCTCGCTGGTTGGTTGGAAGGCGAGGTAGGCGATGGTGCCGCCGTGGTAGATGGCGGCTCCGGCCCATCGGTAGGCGGGGGTGACCAGTCCGCTGGTGCGGGCGGTGTCGCCGACGCCGAGGCGGCCGAACGGTGTGCTGGTGTGCACGAGTAGCCATAGGTCGAGATGGCCGATGGGGTCCGCGTCGGCGACTTCGATGCCGGTCCAGCGTTCGTGCCGGGGGTGGCTCAGGGCGCGGCTGAGCGCCTGTCGGTCGGGGTGGTCGGAGGCGTCGAGTTTGAGGGCCACGTCGGTGTCGAGGCGCACGTGGTGGTCGGTGTGTTCTGCCGTGCCGCGCATGGGGACGAATCCGCAAACCAGCGGTGTCGTGGTGCTGACGAGTTGGTGGGCGGCGGTGCGGTCGAAGGCGAAGCATCGGGTCAGGCCGCTCTCGTGTACGCGCAGGGGTACGACGATGCGGCCGTGGTCGGCGAGTTGGTCCCACCAGGCGGTGGAGATGTCCCATGCTCCGGCGGTGACGATGATCCGGTCGTAGGGCGCGGTGTCGGGGTGGCCGAGGGCTCCGTCGCCGTGGATCACGTCGACGGTGTCGTAGCCGGCGCGGGCGAGGCTGGCGCGGGCGGCGTCGGCGAGGTCTTGGTCGAGTTCGATGGTGACGACCTTGCCGCTGGGGGTGGTTAGCTCGGCGAGTAAGGCTGCGTTGATGCCGGTGGCCGCGCCGATCTCCAGGACGCGATATCCGGGGTGCGGGTCGAGTTGTTCGAGCATGTCCGCGACGAGGCTGGGGCTCGACGCCGAGGACAGCGCGGCGCCGCTGGGGTCGCGCTTCGTGACGATCTGGCGGCGGGTGTAGACGGTTTCTAGGTCGACCCCGGGGAGGAACTCCTCGCGGGGCACTCTGCGAAACGCCTGCTCTACGGAAGCCGAACGGACGTGGCCGCGCTGTTGGAGGGCAGTGACGAGCTGTTCGCGAAGCACGGCTGCGCTGGGAGCGTCAGACGGGTGGACCATGTGTGTGCTTCTCTCTGTTGTTTGGGCGATTTGATGCGTGTCGTAGGCGTCGGTGAACGAGTGGTGGAAGGTGACGTGCGTGGCTGCCGTCGCGAGGAGCCAGGCGTCGGCGGCCGAGATGCCGAGCCGATTGAAGAGGAACAGCAGGTGGTGGGTGAGCACCCCGCGCAGGTCGCGGGTGAGCGCGCCGTGCCGGTCGAGGAAGCTGAGGTCTGCGCCCGCCCGCTCGTGGGCTTGCGGCCATTGGGCGGTGGCTGCCAGCGGGCTACCCGGCGCGTCGGCGGCGGCGATGAGCAGCCGCTGTACGGCGGCGATCAGCTGAGGGCTTGGTCCTGGCGCGTTGGGCTGGTGGCGGCGGTTAGCGAGGTGTCGCCAGACGTCGCCTTGCTCGGCGAACTCCAGTCCGGCGGCACGCATGAGGCGGGTGGCGAGCACGACACCGAGTTCGCGTCGGTGGGCGCCGCCGACGGTGAGATGGCCGAGGATGTGGCGGCTGTCGGCGTGGAACAGGGTATGCGCGACCGTCATCGCTTGGTCGCCGCCGAACGCGTATGCCTCGGGCCGGTAGATGGGCTCGGTGACGCCGCGGACGCGGTCGTCGTTGGTGAGGTCGGCGAGGAGGGTGTAGACCCTGGCTTGCCGGTCGCCGGGCAGGAGCCGTAACCGCCATGTCTGCGTTTTGCGGATGAACCAGAAGGCGGTGATCACACCGTTGTCTTCGGCGCTGGTTAGTGCGGGGGCGAGTCGGGTTGCGGCGTACTTTTCGGCGGTTTGCCAGTCGGCGAAGGTCAGGTTGACCTGACGCCACTGGCTTACCGAAACCGCCTGGATGGGTGCGGCGATGTCAGAGGCGAAGTCGAGGTCCATGGTGGTCTCCTCGTCTAGTGGATTAGCAGGCTGGTTGCCCAGCGGATGTCGGTGCCGGTGGCCATGGTGTGCAGGGTGAGAGCGACTCCGGCGTGGCCGGCGATCAGGCCGGATCGCGCCGGGGTGGCGTCGGTGGCGTGCTGGATCAGCAGGCGCATCACGTGGGGCATGTGGGTGTGCAGACTGGTGGTGTGGGCGTCAACGGCGGCGTACCACACCGTTGCGGCGAGTCCTGCCCAGCCGTGGCACAGCGATGGGTCGACGAGTCGGTTGAGCTGAACGGGGTCGGCCAGGCAGCGGTACAGGGCGTCTTCCGCTGTCTGCTGCCTGGCGGGATCGGGGAGGGCTATCCCGGCGAGCTGTTGCGCGCGGGCTATACCCGGGGTGCCGTAGCACCAGGACGGCCGAGCCGGTCGGCGTGTCGCGGGCTTGCCGGCGTGCAGCTCGGCTGCCGTGATCCTCTCTGGCCACCATGGTCCGGTTGGGCTGGTCTGCCGCCAGTCGTCCAGCCAGGTGTTGATCCGGCCGATTGCTTCGGCCTGTCCCGGCACCAGGATGTTGTGGCGCATGGCGAGCGCCAGGAGCGCCAAGGGGCCGGTGATGCCGTGCGCCATGCCGAAGTTGGCGTGCCCGCCTGATGCAGGGCTGTCGGGATCGGTCGGGTCGGCGCTCCACCAGCCTGGCGCGAGCCGTCCGGCCTCGTCGTCGATGTCGATCGGGTTGGTGAGCCGCACCAGGTACGTCAGCACCTGCCGGAGCAGTTGTCCGTCTGGTTCACCGCGTAGCAGGTGGGCGCCGAGGCCGGTCAGCCCGCGTACGAGGTCGAACTCCGACAGGGTGGGCCGGGCACATGCCGCGATGCGCGCCTCCGCAGCGCCCAGACGCCGTCTGGTCAGATCCGCGACCGAGTGATCGAGCGCATCGAGGGATGCCGGGTGGGCGTGCGGCGCGGCCGTGGTCAGCGCGTGGGTGACTGCCGGTGCACCGAACCACAGTCCTGCTCCGCTGCCGTTGTTGAGGGTGTCAGTGGTCGCGTGTCGCAGCCATTCGTAGGCCGGTTCCCATCCTGCGTGCCCAGTTTGGGCGCGCACGCCGTGCAGGATCGCGACCCCCGCGGCACCTCGCGATAGGGATTGGGCGTGCCAGCGGGTACTTCGTGGCCCGTAGTCGTCCGCCGTGAAGTCCGGAGGGGGCGGCTGGGTGAGGGTGTCGGTGATGCACGAGGCCATCGTTTCGGCTGCCCGTAGCAGTGGACTCGCGAGGGGAACGGCAGTCATCGGGGCGCTCCTGCGGTGCGGACGCGGCGGCGTACGGTCGCCAGTGCGATGTGGCGGGCGAGCCGATGCGTGACGTGCTCGGCAGGTTCGTCGGGACCGTGAGTGCGAACGAAATGCAGGTGTAGCAGCGAGGTGAGCACGGAGGTAGGGGTCAGTGGGCCGCGAACGGCGGACAGTGTGTCGGCGTAGCGGGCTGCGGCCCGGGATCGCTCTTGCCATGCCTGCTGGACCTGTTCCGGCAGGAGGGTCGGGTCAAGGGTGACCGCCTGGCGCAGCAGATACCGGTCGATGGGTGTCTGCGCGGCCTGCTCCGGGTGGGCGACCAGCCACTCGGATGCGTCGTTGCGGCTGCCGAGCATCGCAGCGGCCAGGTCGATCATGCTCGCGGCGGTAAGGACGTGCCGGTTGACCTGACACTCGGGTTGCGCGCTGAGCTGCGCCAAGGCTGCGGTGGAGTCGGCGGCGAACAACTCCTGCACGGCGACCAGGGCCTGGCCGTCTCCGTACCGGCCTGACTCGGGATGGTAGGTGTCCAGGCTCAGGTCGCCGGCAAGGCCCTGCCGTCGAAGGGCGTCGGCCCACCGGCCGATCCGTACGGCGGCGTGGCCGTGGTCGTCGGTGAGCAGCCGCAGTCGTAGGTGCGGCGTGGGGCGTCGGAGGCGGACGAACCATCGCAGCGGTGGCTTGGGCCAGTCGGCGAGCAGCGGTGGCAGCCCTCGGAGTAGGACCAGTTCCATCATTGGCGGCTCGACGGCCAGCGACGCGGACACGATGCCCCCTGTTCCGGGCATGATCGGCGGGGCGGGAGCGGGCGGCGGCCCCGAGCGTGCGGAGACGACGGCCGGCGCCGCTGTGGGCTCGGCCGTGGAGGCGACCGGTACGACGATCTCGTGGGCACGCCCGGACAGCCACCCGAAGTCCTCCGGACCCGCCGCCTCTACCACGGTGATCGGTTCGGTGCTGGCGTCCAGGTGGGCGCGTAACAGGGACCGGTCCATGGTCTGATCGAGGTTGAGCCGGAGCCGCTGGTCGCCGCTGCCGACCTGCACCCACCCGGGTAGCCGCAGCCTCGACCGCACCGCCTCCCAGGCTGCGAACCATTCGCTGTCGCTCGCGTCCGCAGCGGGCAGGCAGGCCGGGTCGATGCGCCACCGGGCGGCCGTGAGCAAAATCCGCCCGTAGCACAGCGCGGGCCGAAAGGGCAGGCAGGAAGCCGCGCCCCAGTCGAATGGTTTCAGCCGGGCGTCCATCGCTCGGGGCAACTCCACGAGAAACCGACCGAGCAGCGGCATCGTGTGCAAGGCGGCGGCGTGCGCGACCGTCGGCTCGACCACCCTCCCCCGCGACATCGACACCAACACCAGTCGGTCCCGACCGGCAGCCACACCAAGATCACCAATGCTGATGATGCCCTCGGTTGCCGGACGATGCTCAGCCAAGGAAATCAGCCACGGAAGGACCAGCGGGGCATTCAGTACGTTCTGCGCATGCAGACGATGTGGTGGGAAGCTCAATTGCGCCTGCATGGCCCCGTCCACCGCAACGGGTAGCCGGGCGAACTCCTTGCACATGCGCTCCCACTCGGGAACGGGCAGCACGTCGAGGAAGCGTCCGCTCGTCGCCATCGCCGAGCGGCCCATGCCGGTCAGCGCGATCGTGAAGCGCCCTCTCGCCAGTGCGTCCAGCGATGCCGCGCGGATCTCTGCCGTGACATCGACGTGAGGGCTGATGTGGCCCTCATCGGGCGCAGGGCTGGCCAGGGCCTTCACGGCTGCGTCGTCGAGCTTCACCTCGTGGGCACCGTCGATCACTGCCTGCTGGGCCAGTGCCAAGAGCCGCTCGTCACGGCTGGACAACGAGGCTGGGGGTACTTCGGCCGCGCGGGTGAAGTGTTCCGGGTAGCCCAGCCCAGTCAGGGGATCGAGCACCTCAGCCAGCGGCACTATCGCCGTCATGCCGTAGCGGTCGACGAACCGGGCGCGGTACGTGCGCCACTCCGGCCGACCGCCCGGATGTGACGTCAAGCGTCGCAGCATGCCCACAGCGCTCGCGATCTCGGCAGCGACCTGGATCGGCAGGGTGACCTGATCCGCAAGCCGAAGATCCACCGCGATCGGCTGTGGATCCGCTGCCACCCGACGCATCCGGTCAGCCAGCTCACGAAGCTGTGTCGTACCGGCTGTGATGCCACCCAGGTCAACGTGCAACGACGCGAGTGCAGCCGCAACGGGCTGCTGTTCGTTGAGGTGGTCATCCTGCACGGTGTCGAGCTGGTCCAGGATGTGTCGCAGCGGGTCGGTGCAGGTTGACGGCGGTCGGAGGCTGGAGATCAGCACGCCGTGGTCGACCAGATCGGCAACCAGCGCGTCTGCGGACGCACGCGAAGTCCATGGGAACGCGGCGGTCACCGTGTCGACCAACTCCGTCCACGACACCGGCGTGGCGGCTAGCGACACGGCCAGCCGCACGGCTGCCGTGTTTCTCACCGAGGAGACGCCACCCGTTGGTAGCGAGGCATGTGGCCGGCGCCCTACCACCAGCCGAAGTCCCTGTCCCACCGCCAGGTTGTTTGCCTGCACGCGCAGGTTGCGGCGCACATGCGGGTCGGCTTCGAGCCGCGCGATCAGAGACGCGAGCCAGCCCGCGTCCGGCCGTACCCGGATGGCTGAGCGCCCTAACAGCACGGCCGAGGCAGCCCGGTCGAAACGCAGTGCCGCGACTCCGGAGAACAGCCCGAAGGGCGTGGCCCGCCGCTGAGCACGCACCAGGTACCGCGCCAGTGCCAGAGCCATCCTCCAGCCGCGGCCGGCATCGAGTGTTGAGCCGGCGCACACCGCCTCGACCCGGGAAGCGAACTCAGGACTGGCCGTCCACACGGCTTCGGCCGCGCCGGGGAGCCTCCATGTCTCCCGCAGCCAGCCGTCAATGCTCGTGGCATCGCTCCGAAGCGGCCACGGCGGGCCGCCGCCTCGCCACGAGTGCGCGGCGATGCGGATCGTG
Source organism: Micromonospora sp. D93 (assembly GCF_018070365.1). Lineage (NCBI taxonomy): Bacteria > Bacillati > Actinomycetota > Actinomycetes > Micromonosporales > Micromonosporaceae > Micromonospora > Micromonospora sp. D93. Next base: position 280,735 of record NZ_JAGPXW010000005.1, read on the forward strand.
GCGGCATCAACCTGCCGGTACACACTGCTTCTCGCCGCCACGGTCCTCTCCTCACACAGGAACTTCCTCGGTTTCAGGGGTCGCCGGTTCCGGTGAACGTTCGGGTCGCTCACCGGAACCGGCAAGGACAAGCGACTAGCAGTCACTGCCCTTCACGGTGTCGCAGCCGTCGTCCGTGTCGGCCAACAGTGCGGCGGCGACCGGACCCTCCGTGACGATCTGGACGTCCAGCTGGAACGGGTCGTCGTTGACGGCGAGCAGGTCGTTCATGGTTCCTCCTAGAAAGTTGGGATGATGGGTGGGCAGGTAGCCCCCGCAGCTACCGGCACGGACTTCGCGGAGCGTCAGGTCGGAGGCGGCAGGGGAACGGGGGCACCCCTGCCGCCGGCCGGGACCGGCCACCGCGCCCATCTCGATGAGCGGCGGCCGGTCGGGTAGTCGTCGCACGGCGACTACCCGGGTCGGAAATGGCTGGTTGTAGGTGGCGGCCTGCCGATGGCCCAAGTTCTCGAAGTAGGAGATTGCGGTGATTCCCGTCGTGTCTGCCACAGACTCAGCCGGACGGATCGCACCCTGCCCGCGCTCCGCGCGACGCATGTCATGCGGTTGCCTTGCGGGCGTGGATAGCCCTGCCCTCGTAGGAGCCCAAGAGCACGTTTGGATCGGCCATGAGCGTGACGAACCGGTCGAGGTCGGCATCGGTGACCTCGGGTGTGGTCAGGACGGGACGGAGGTGGTCGACCACGTTGGCGAGTAGCTGGCATCCGGGGCCGCCTCCGGTCCAGGTCTCGGTGGACGCGTGGGTACAGAGCTGCGGCATGCCCTTGACGATGAGCAGGGCGGGGGTGTCGGCCGTCCAGGTGCCGGCACCGTCGAGTCCGGCGATGGTGCGGTAGGTGCGTCGCATGACGGTGTGGATCAGCCGGGTGTCGTCGTCAGTTGCCCAGAAGACTCGTGGCGGGGTGTCGGTGACGTCGGCCAGGACGAGCCAGCCACCGGGACGCAGTCGGGCGATCATCTGTTCCAGCGCCTCTGCGGGGTGTGGCAGTGCGCCGTGCAGCCATCGGGCGACGACGACATCGAAGCTGTCGGGCTCGCCGGGAAGGTCGTCACCGTTCAGGTCCCGCTGATAGACGTCGATGATGCTCGTTGGGTTGAGGTAGGTGGTGTCCTTGTCGACCGCGGTGACCCTGCCGTGGGGGCCGACGAGGCGGGCCAGGTAGGCGGTGACCTCGCCGCCACCCGCGCCGATCTCCAGGACGCGCTGGCCGGGTTGAATGTCGAGCCGGTCCAGCTGCTGCCGGATGATCGGGTTGAGCAGTTCACGCAGCCGGGCAGGGCGCAGTTGGCCGCTGTGAGTAGTCGTCATCGCGGTGATACCTCTCCTGGTTCGAGTTCGGGCGTGCAGGGGTGCTCGGCGGGGACAAGCCACACACCGGACCGGCGGGGCATCACCCGTTGATCTGTTGAGGCCACGGGTGGCGTGTTGGTGGCGGGTGGCTCCCAATAGCGGTGGGGCGTGTGGGTGCGGGTGAGCAGGAGCAGGTAGACGCGTGTGCGCCAGCCGGTAGGCGTGAGGATGGCGCGTTCGTAGGCAAGGACAGGTCCAGTGCTGGGATGCAGGATCAGCAGGTGCCGCTCACGGCCGTTGTCGCTGGTGGCGGCTACGGCGATGCCGGTGCGGCCGGCGTGGTCGCGTGTCTTGGGGTGTGCGGTCAGCCCGGTGGTGTCTGCGAGGGCTTGCGCGGCGAGGGCGCGTTGCGGCGGGCCGGGGCTGTGCCAGGTGGCGAGCGCGGCGAGACCGGCCACGAGCTGTGTGGTCCTGTTGATCTGCGCGTTTTGCAGCCTTGACTTGGCGCGGAGCCAATCGGTGCTGCGGTAGGCGTGGAACAGGTTTCTGTCGTGTAGCCACCCTGGTGGCCAGAAGTCCTCGATGACACCGAACCCATCACTCGGGTGCTGGGTCATCAACTCCGCGCCGGAGTCGTCGTCGGCGTACCAGCGCACGATGTCCCGCGTGCTCTGCTCGCCTTCGTTGTCGTACCAGGCGCGGTGGTGGACCAGATTGAATCGGCCGACTGCCGAGTCGCAGGGGTCCGCTGCTGTGTGGTGCGCTAGGTGGAGCAGGATCGGGCGGGCCGGTTGGCCGGGCCGCAGCTTTGTCGCCATCAGGGTGCTCGCGGTGCCGGCGAGATCATCGTGTGGCGAGGGCACGTCGCAGCCGTCAGATGCGCCGGGTAGAAGCGGCGATTCTTGACTGGGCGGCGGGGGCGCCTGCCCGGCGATGAGAGCGGTGACGAGAACGGCCACCCCGACTTTCCCGCGATAGGCCCACCGGCCAGAGGCGGCGACGGACGGCAGAGACGCCGTGCGGGTGTCCACAGCGCCCGAAAGGACAGCATGCGGTGCGGCCATGGCATCGCCGGGACGGCTCTGGGCGCCGATGGGCATGGGGCTCATCACGGCCTGCTCGGGGTTGATAGACCGTCCCGTCGCGCCCGGGGTCGTGGGATCAACCGGGGCGGTGCGGCGGCACTGAGGTCGGCGACGAAGGCGTCAACCTGGCCGTAAGTGACGCCGGGCATGCAGATGAGATGACTGGTGGCTCCGTCAGTGGCGAGTAGCCACTTCTTGCGCACCTGCTCGGGTGGGGTGGGCATGACGACGGTGAAGGCGTGCGGATGCCGCCACGCCGGCCAGCCGGCGGCGTTGAGTTGATCGACGGTGTAGGCGGCGAGGCGGCGGGCTTGAGTTGCCCGCCAGCGGTGCCCGTCATGGCCGTGGGTGGCGATGGCGTGCCAGAGCAGGGCGGCGGCCAGGCCGCAGCGGGAGCCTGTGATGGTGGTGTCGAGGGTGGCGGTGTAGGCGATGTGGCTGACCGTGTGGCGGGCGTGGTCGCGGATGAGGACTACTCCGCAGGGCGTTGGCACGCCCAGGAATTTGTGGCCGCTGATGGCGATGCTGCTGATGCCGCTGTCGTCATCGAGGCGTAGCCGGCCGTCGAGTGCGAGGGGGATGCCGGACAGCGCCGCGTCGACGTGCAGGTGTCCGGTGACCTGGTGCTCATCGAGGACGGCGCGGATGGCGGTGGTGTCGTCGACGGCTTCGGTCAGGGTCGTGCCAGCGGTGGCGACCACGATCGCGGGCCAGCGTCGGCGGCGGCTGACTTGCGCGGCAAGGTGCGGGTAGTCCATCTCCCCGTCGGCGTCCGCGTTGACCACGACGCCACGCGCCCCGAGCATCCGGACGATCTTGGGTATGGAGTAGTGGGCGGCGGTCGAGTAGTAGATGCGGGCGGTGGGGTGGCGGTGGTGGGCGGTGTGCAGGGCGGATAGGTTGCCTTCGGTGCCGCCGGTGGTGACGTAGCCCCACCGGTCGTCTCGGGGCATGGCGAGGGTGTCGGCGACCCAGGCGATGACGGCCTGCTCCAGCACGCGGGTGTGGGCGACTCCGCCAAGGTCTGCGGGGTCACCGATGTTGTTCCATAGCCGGTTGCCGAGGCGGGTCATGACGTCGCCGTAGTGGAGGTCCACGGCGCCGGGAAAGCCGATGCTCGTTGCGGCGGCGGCGTCGGCGTCGTGGATCAGGTGGTCGAGCACGGCCGTGACGTCGACCGGCGCTCCGCTGAGGTCTGCGGCGTCGGCGAGGCTGAGGCTCTGGTGACCGGTCGTCACGCCCGCCGTCCCGCGAGCAGGTGCGCGGTGAGGGTGTGGTGCAGTGCGCCAAGCTGCCGCCAGATGTCGCGGGTTTCGTCGTCGCCCTGCTCGGTCAGATGCTCGTATGGGTTGTAGTAGGTGATCCGGTCCGGGTTGAGGGTTTTGTTGCAGCGCACGCCGTCGGCGCCGAGGCGGGCCTGCGGATCGCGGTCGATATACAGGGCGGTGCCGTCGGTCAACAGGACGCAGCACTGACCCTTGACGTTGAACGCCGACATGTAGCGGCCAGCGGCCGACGCCTCATGAAGCGCCCGAGCAACCTGATACCAGCGGCCCTGGTCCGAGTCGAGGGTGCTGACACCCACGCCGACGTACCATGCACCGGGAGGCATGGTCATGTCCCCGCCGTTGACCATGGAACCCTCTGGACCGAGGGGACTCCACCCGCGTCCGATGGACGCGATGTTGTCCGCGGCGACCTCAGTCATCTCCGCGAGCAGTTGCGGCAAGACATCGGAGTCCGGCGACTGCGGCCACGTGCGGTGGGCGGTGTGCAACCGGTAGCCGTGCGGCTCGTTGGGCGCGTCGGAGACGAAGAACAGCATCAGCGCGTGAGGGCCGACCGCGCCGCGCCCCCCGAACGCCTGATCGGCTTCAATAAGGTGGCCGGTGTTCAGCCGCTTGGACCGGTAGACGACCTGTAGGCGCAGATCCGCCCAGCGCAGGTCAGCCGGCACGTCGCCGTCGGCATAGCGGTGGTCATAGCCAGCCGGGCCCGGGGGCGGGATGGGAGTAACGGCGGCCGCGGGTGGTCGCTGGTAGCCGGTGGGGACAGGTGCCGCGCCGTAGCCGGGCGGCGGCACCGTGACCGCAGGCTCGGGGTGACTGGCAGGTGGTGCGGCGGGCGGGTGGCCCGCTTGCCAGCGCGGGTCCAGGGGGTCGACGCCGTGGTGCCCGCCAGGTGACGTAGCCGCGTGGGTCCTCATCATCGCCTCCTCAGATCGAGAGGTTCATGGCGTCGGGAACGGCATGCCTCTTTGGTGTGCCACGGCCGATTCCGGCGTAGACCTCCGGGCGGGCCTGCCGCAGATGCCCGGCCCACACCCCGCCGACGACCGCGGTGGCAAGGAGGCTCACGGGCAGCAGGAACGGATACAGCGATCCGGGCTCGGCACCGAGCAGAGACCCGGCGTTACCGACCATCAGCGCCAGCACCACCGACCCGCCCAGCACGCCCAGAGCGGGCGCGAGCCGCCACTCCCACGCACCGGCCTGCGGGCCGCGCACCCTGGCCGGTGCCATCATCGCGGCTACCGACGCGGCCAGCAGCAGACACAGCAGGCCCATCGCCCCCAACGCCGACAGCCACGTGAACATCACCGCCACCGGGTCAGCGCCGCTGAACGCGAACACCCCCACCACCACCGCCGCGACGGCCGTCTGCATCAACGACCCACCACGCGGCGCACTGACCCGGGTCGCGCTACTGCTCCGGGCAAGACCCGCCGGCAGCACCTTCTCCCGGGCCATGGCGAACACATACCGGGCGAGCACCGAGTGAAACGCCAGCATCGACGTGACGATCGCGAAGATCAGCACCACGCTCGCGAGGACCGTCCACCAACTGCCCAGGCGCGCCAGGACCGAGAACGGCAACCCGGACGCCGGATCACCGGCCACCTCCCCCACGACGTCAGGGCCGACCGCCACCCCCATCGCGAACGCGACAACGGCATACACCCCGCCGAGAACGAGTGCCCCACCGATGGTGGCCCGTCCGACTGACCTGCGGTCGACGGCCTCCTCGACGAGCGACCCCGGCGCGTCGAAGCCCATCACCGCGGCTACGCCGAAGGCGATCGCACCGCCGATGCCGCTGACCGCCAAACCCGAGGCGTGAAAGCCGACCCACGACGCCTCCCCGCCCGCCGGCTGTCCCACCCCGGCGAGGACGAACGCCGCGATGATCAGCAACGACGCGGCCAGAACGACGGCCAAGACCCGGGTCGACAACATGATCGCCCGCACACCGAGCACCCCGACGACGACCAGGGCGAGGCCCGCCCACGCCCACCACGCGCCGCCTAGGTGCGCAGCCATCGTCGCCCCGAACAGCCCGTATAAGCTGACCTGGATCGCGTTGTAGGCCACCAGGGCGACCATGCCGGCAGCGACACCCCAACTCCGGCCCAAACCATGCGCGAGGATCGCGTAGTAGGCCGCCGGATGCCCGAGCTGGCGGGCCATCGCCGCGTACCCCACCGCCAGCAGCGCGACCGTACCCGCCACGACCACGAAGGCCAGAGGAACAGCCGCTACCTTCGTCGTCGCATAGGTGCCGACGATGCCTCCGCTGAGCACCACCATGGGCGCCGACGCGGCCGCCCCAAACACCCACAACCCAAACGGCGTCAGCGTCCGCCGCGCGAGCCCCACCTGCACCTGCGCCGAATTCACCGCTGCCCCCGCTGCGGCGAGTCCGGGCACCCCGACCCACGACAGCCAACCACCGGATGCGCACCCACATCAGCGGCGTTGGCGGGCACGACGTAGACCGCCGTCGGCCGTACCGGGCCGCCGCGCCAGAAGCTCCGATCGCGGTGGAGCCGGCGAATCGCGGTGTCGGCATCCGGCGTGAATCCGAAGAGGTCGTGAGCCCCGTCTGGCCACTCGCGCCGGATCGCATACCCCCACGCGTACTCCGTCGACGTCACGTCGCCTGCGAGCGTGAGGTCGGTACCGGTGCAGGCGGTCGCGATCCGTGCTGGCAACCTCAACCAGCGCCCCAAGGCGGGGCTGCGTGGTCGCAGTGCCGTGGGCTGAGTGGCTCGGGTCAGCATGAGGGGTGCCTTCCTTCGGCATGGGGGTGTGATGACGTGTCCCGCTGGCCGAAACGTCGCCGCCAGCAGGTAGAGAAAGCCGGTGCCTTATTGGGTGGTCAGGGAGAACGCGACGGTGCCGCCGGGATGACGCGGCCGAGAAAAGGAGTCGCGGCGCGCTCCAGGGGAACTCGTCGCGGCAGCCCACCGCCAGCCGATCGGCAAGGCTGCTCGTCGCAAGGTTGAGGGCGCCACATTCGCCACAGAGCGGGACCTCCTGGCGCGAGCAGGACCGGCGAGCGCGGCTGATAACCGACTCGCGCGAGCAGTCCCTCTCCAGGCCGGTCGCCGCTGTACTCCGCACACGACGGCAACCCCGCGAGATCCAGGGTCTGGTGATGGGCGGCCAGCAAAGCCCGCGCGGCGTCCCCGTGCCCGGGACGGGCCGCGACGTGAGCGAGCTGGTGATGCGGACGGTGGGGACACAGCCCATCGACACAGGCGTGCAGCAGGGCGAACCGGGCCGCGTGCGGGCCTAGGAGCCTGTGCAGGTCGTATACCCATGCGGCAGCCGGCGGGGGTGGCTCCAACCGCGCGTACCAGACCGTCACCGCCGCGCGATCGTCGGTCGTATCGACGCGACCGCGCTCCAGCCCTTGCGACAGCACAAGCCGTGCCCATCGATACAAAACCACTGCGCGTTTGGCCACATCAGGAACCAGCCAAACCCCAATGGGCTGGGCCATCAGCGCGTCAGCCATAACCGAGGACAAAGCGGCAATGTCCTCGCCGGTCGCGCGCCGGACCGCCGTCTCCATCAAGCTCATGGCGCATCCCCCCGGAATTGGCCGAGCGAGCTACCGTCGCCGGCCGTCCCCAGCACGGTTCCCAGGTGGGCAGCGTGCGCTGAGCGTTGGCGAGACACCCACAGCGCCGAATCGAGCGCGCGATGGAACGTCGCAGCGAGATGCAGGCTGTCCGCGGCGACCCCTGCGGCTGGCAGCCGGTGCCGAGCTGCCTCGATCAACCGCGGTGAGCCGCAGACGTAGAACGCCTGCCCCGGCTGATGGTGATACAGGGCCACGCTGAGCAGATCGCCCTGCGCTGCAGGCTCCACATCACGGTCGTTCGAGAACCCCAACACGACCGTGAGCCAGTCACCATGCGCCTGCTCAAGCTTGTCCAACGCGACCGCGTCGTAAAGGTCCAGAAGCGTCGGCACGCCCACTACCAACGTCACCCGCCGCCCGTTGGGCGACGCGGCAACTTGCTCGACCAGCGCCCGCATCGGCGCGAGACCAGTACCCCCGGCCGCCAACAGCAGATCGGCGTCACCAGCGGCCTCCAGCGACATCCCGACATCGGAAGCGGGCCCCAGCCACAACAGATCCCCCGGCGCGACCCGCTCGACCAGAACGGGCGAAACCACACCCTCTGGTACGGCACGAACGTGGAACTCCACCCGCCCATCCGGGCGCGGAACGCTCGCCGGCGAATACCACCGCCACAACCCCGGCAACCGAGGCGTACACACCGGCATCGCCTGACCAGGCAAATACCGAAGCCTCCGCAACGGCCGAACAGTCAACACCGCGACACCATCAGAGGCCGCCTCGCACGCCTCCACCTCGCCGAACGTCACATGCGGACCATCACCCAACGCCCCCGCCGCCCGCTCTGCGAGCCGAAGCGCCCGCCGACACCCCACCTCCCACTGACCCGCCAGCTCGGGCTCCCAACCCTCGCCCGCGAACCGGCGCACCGTATCGACCAACGCCGCCGCGACGGCCGTACCGTGATAGGGCTGAAGATCAAAACGCCGGTACATCCGACCCAACACCGCCAACGCCGCGCGCCGACCGGCCGGATCACCCCGACCCGCGACTAACTGCCCAAGCGTCGAGAAGAACACCGCCGCGAACTGGTGCGGGAGTAGCCGCACGCTGCGGTCCTCCATGAACGACCAGAAGTGGTCGGAGGCTCGGCCATGCGAGGCGAGGGCGACCGCCAGCGAGAGCCCCAGGTCAGCCATCGCGGCGGCTGGTCCTGGGTGCGCGGCCAATGCTAAGCACCACCCGCCTGGGCTTCGGATCTTCCGCACACGTCTTTACCCGTGCCTCGATAGCCCTATGCCGCGTCACGTTACTGCCTACGGGATCGAACGACCTATCGTCGGCCGGAACAAACCACTTTCTCCGGTGCATCTTTAAGCCACCCCTCTCTCGGCCCCAACTTGACTCCTCCATGCCGGAGGCTCGCCAGCGCCTCTAGGGCGGACCTCCCCTGCTCACCGCCGAGCCGGGCGACCTGAGTTCTGCGCGGTCCAATCACCGACAGCGACCGGTCGACACCGAAACGGATTGGCCCGTTCAGGAAAGCCGAACGACCAGAGCAAATCGACGCCTAGCTTGTTGTCTCGCTGTTGTCTCATGACGAATCCGAGCAGTTTCCGCAGCTGAGAGCACGTTTCTCTGACCGGATCGGACTAGAGTGACGGCGACGATCGGGAGGCAGGATGACGCGGACACCATCGCCACGGAGTCAGCTCTTGGTGCATCCGTTGAGCTACGTTCGAGAACAGCGAAGCTGGACGCAACAAGATCTCGTCGATGTCATCGCGCGCCGTCTAAACACTGCAGCCCGGCGCGAGAAGGCTTGGCGCTGGGAGCGATGGGGCGTGGTGCCGGATGAGGATTCACAGGTCGCATTGGCCGACGAACTCGGCGTCGATAGGCAAACAGTTAGGGCGCTCGGGTGGCCCCACTGGCTCCCTACCGGTCCCGCGATCAGCACGTCAGCACCCTGGACCGTCAACGGAGCAATCGCCTTGCTTGACGACACTGCAGGACCAGCAGTGCTAGATCGCCGAGGGTTTCTGATCATGCAGGCCGGGTTAGCCGCTGCGATAGCCGAACGGTGGCTCGGAACCGAGCCTCCGAAGATCAACGCAGCGCTTGAGGGAGGCCGCGTCGACACAGATCTCCTAGATTGCTTTGAACAGCGACTGCCGGCCCTGCGCCGCATGGATGCCAGCCTCGGCGGCGGGAGCGTGCGGTCACTGGTTGACGCTGAGCTTCGGCTGGTAACGGATCTCCTGCGCCACAGCAACTACTCGGAGGCTGCCGGCAATCGCCTGCTGGTTGTCGCCGCCGAGTTGGGGCGAATCGCTGGTTGGGCTAGTTTCGATGCAGGATTCCACGCGGCGGCCGAGCGCTACTGGTTTGCGGCCCTCCACGCTGCCCACTCCGCAGCCGACCGAGCGGCAGGCGCGAACATCCTGAAGTGCATGAGCCTTCAGCGGGTCGACACGGAACGCCCCACCGAGGCCCTCCGTTTGGCCGACGCTGCGCGAGCTGGGGCGAAGGACGCGCCCGCCCGCGTGCGAGCGATGCTCACTACCCGTTTGGCTCGTACGCACGCAGTGCTTGGTGAATCGGTAGCGTGCGAGCGCCGACTCGCAGAGGCCGACACAGAAATGTCACGCGCTGATGATGAAGCAAGCCCAGCCTGGGCCAGCTACTTTGATCATGCGGAGTACGCCGCCCAGGTTGCGGCCTGCTACCTACTCCTGCAGCGCCACCATGCCAGTGACTACTGGCTTCAGCAGACCCTCGCACTCCAACCGGCCGAGCGCAGCCGGGATCGCGCAACCTATCTGATCTGGCGCGCTGATTCCGTACTGAATCTCGGAGATGTCGAGCAGGCGTGCAGCCTCGTTGCCCAGGCTGCTCCAGATGTCGTCGCCACCCGATCCGTGCGCAACCATCGCCGCTTGCTGGACATCCATGGTCGCCTCGTGGCGCATCGACACCCCGCCGCAGGAGCGTTGGATGAGCGCGTGCGTAGTCTGCTGACATGAGCGAGGCCAATAGGGTCGCAGTTGTCACCGGCTCCAATCGCGGACTCGGCAAAGCTATCGCCCGCGGCTTAGCCGAGACCGGCGCCCACGTGGTCGTCACCGCCCGCACTGAGGAAGCCGCACATCGGGCCGCCGATGAGCTACTCGCGGATGAACTCTCCGCATCCGGCCAGCAACTAGATATCGCCGATCCGGCAAGCGTCGCTCGTGCCATGGCAGACGTGGGCTACCAGTACGGCCGGCTAGACATCCTCGTCAACAACGCCGGCATCGCCATCGACCGAGGCCAGGCAGCGGCCAGCGCCGACATCGAGAAGGTGCGAGCCACCCTGGACACCAACATCATGGGGACCTGGCGCTGCTGTACCGCAGCCATCCCTGAGATGAGAAAGAACGGGTACGGCCGGATCGTCAACGTCACCAGCCACATGGGCACCTTCGGCGAGATGGGAACCGGAAGCGTCTCCTACCGAGTGTCCAAGGCTGGGGTGAACGCACTAACCTGCATCCTCGCAGCTGAGCTCAAGGACGACGGCATCTTGGTGAACGCGGCGTCCCCGGGAAAGGTCGACACTCGCCTGGCCTACGGAAAGGCGAACTCCACGCCTGACGAAGCTGCGGACACGTTCTTATGGCTTGCCACACTGCCGTCAGACGGCCCGACCGGGGGACTCTACTTCCAGCGACGACCACTCGCCTGGTAGCGGCATCACGGGACAGGGTAGGCGGCACCGAGCTACCGCTGCGTGATCAACAGATGACGTGAATGAGATCTTCATGTTTGACTGTGTGTATGCAGGCGGGGGAAGCGCGGCTGTCGATCGATTGTGGTGACGCCAGCACCGTGGCTGTTCTGGCCTGGGCTGACGGCAGCGCGTCTGCGCTCTCTTTCGACGGGCTGCCGTATCTGCCCAGCGCTGTGCACGTGGGCCCCGACGGGGAGGTACGGACAGGACAGCGGGCGTGGCAGGCCGCCGTCGAGCAGCCGAACAGATTCATTCCGAGCCCTCGCCGCGCCGTCGATGACGACGTCACGGTCGACAAGACGATGGTGGAGGCACTCGCGCTGGCGGCGGCGCCGCTGCGCACGGTCGCGGCCGAGGCCGAGCGGGTTGCCGGCGGGCCGGTGCGGGATGTGCGGCTGGTGGTACCGGCGGGTTGGGGTCCGCGTCGGCGGACCTGGATGAGGCAGGCCGCGCATCGGGCGGGTCTGGCGCAGCCGCGTCTCGTCGAGGCCCCGGTAGCCGTCGCCGAGTACCTGCTGGCGACCGGTCTGCAGCTGCCGGTCGGGGCGTTCATCGTCGTCGCTGACGTCGGCGCGGGCGCGGAGGTGACGGTGCTTCGCCGCGGCCCGGCGGGGTTTGAGGTTCTCTCGACCCTCGCTGACCCTGCCGCCGGAGGCACCGCCGTCGACCTGGCCTTGACTGCCGCTCTGACAGGCGGCCGGGACGCACCCGGCGACGACGGAGGCGATTGGGCGACAGCGCAGAGCATCCGCGCGGCGAAGGAAACCTTAGGAGCCCACCCTGCCGTCACGGTACCGCTCCAGGGGCGGGCACCGGTCATCGCGAACAGCACCATGCTGGTCGAAGCCGCTCTGCCAGTAATTCGACGCGTGGCGGAGCTGGTCGGGGAGGCCATCGCCGCCGCCGAACTCGCCCCCAGCGACCTCGCGGGGATCTATTGCGTCGGCGGCAGCGCCCATCTGCCGCAGCTGGACACGGTCGTCGCCGAGCACACAGGCATCACCACCGCGGTTGTTCCCGAGCCTCAGCTCGTGGCCGCCCGAGGTGCCGCGGATGCTGGCGCCGCGCATGCGGGGACGGCGGTAGTGGTGGAGGTGCCGATACCGCCGGTGCGACGGGCCGTGGCGATCGCGGTGCCGGGCTTCGCGTCGCTGGCGCTGATCTGGCAGGTTCTTCTGACCGCCGAGCAGCACAATCTGATGAACGTCTACCGCTCGGTGAGTTTGAACTGGGGCGAGTTCACGATGGCTGCTGTGTTCGCCCTGTTGGCCTGCCTCGCCGCCGGGACCGTCCTCGGATCCCTGATCGCCGCGCGTAGCCCCACCCCGGGTACCCGCACTGAGGGTGGCAAGGTCGGTATCGGCATTCTCGCTGCGGTCAGTCTCGGTGCGGCGATCGCGGGCCTCTACGCGGTCGTCACCAGTCAGTATTTCGGCGAGCCCGTGGGCCCTTTCCTGAAATGGGCGTTGTGGCCGATCGTTCCGATCGTGGTGATGGCCGTGGCGATGGCGGTGGTCGCGGCTCGGCAGTGGCGTGCCCCGCACGGCGGCTGGTCGGCGCTGCTGGCCGCACCGACCGGGTCGATCGTCACCGCGGGGCTCGGCATGGGGTTGATCCAGTATTCGCTGACGGCCGACAGATGGCCCGACCGGCTGTTATGGATCGATGTCGCCGGGCGCGTCGGTGGGCTGCTCCTCGGCGTCGGGTTGGTCATGGCGTTGGTGACGCCGCTGATGTTCCGCCTCATCCTCAGCGCCCCCGTCGCGGTCATCAGCGCCGCGATCGTCAGCGAGCAGGCCGCCGGCATTCTCGGCGTCAGCTACGCCGTGGCCCTAGCGATGTGGTGGGCAGCCCGACTGTGGACCCGCATCATCCGCCCCGCCACCACGAGCCCTGTCTCTGCCCAGCGATCAGCGGGTGCCGGTCCCTCGGGTGGGGGTGGGTGAGGTGCGGTGGCCGCGCCAGTTGATGTCGCTGCTGGTCGTCCTCGCGCTCCTGACAGGTCCGCCGGTGGTGCTGCTACTCCTGATCGGCCCACCCATACGCGGGTGGCCGAGCACTGAGCAGGTGCGGGCGTGGGTGCAGCAGCCCTTGACCGAGCAGAGCCTCACCGCCGCGTTAACGATCGGTGCGTGGCTACTGTGGCTGCTGCTCGCCTACACCGTCGCCGTGCGGGTCTTGATCCGTCTGCGGACGACCGTGGGATGGCTGCGCAGGCTTCCGCTACCGACGCCGCTACAGGCGACGGCAAGCGGAATGGCCGGAGCCGCAGTCTTCGGCGTCGCCACCAACCAGGTCACCATCGCCCCGCCGCAACCATCGCCTCCGCTCGCAGCAGGGACTCCCGAGGAGTCCGACGAGGTCAGCCCCATCCATAAGGACACGGCGGCGAACAAAGACGGAATTCACCTGGCCGGCGGCTGGCTGCCTGATGAGGTCGCCGAGCAGGTCGCTGCTGCCGCAGCCCTCGTCTGGCTACGCCGCCGCCGCGACTACCAGCCCCGCCCACCCGACCCACACCGCCGCGACGAACTCGATACCGCAGGACTGCCCCCGACCGTCACGGCCGTACAGGCAGCCTTCGCCGACGCTCCCGCCCCGTCGGTTGCACCGGAGCCGTCGGGCAGCTTCGCCGCCCTTCTCGGTGTCTTCCCGGTCAGTGGTTTGGGCGTCAGCGGACCAGGCACGCTATCGATCGGCCGAGGACTGCTGATCACCGCCCTGCTGGCCGGGCACCACCTCCGCACCCCAACGCTGATCACCACCAGGGCAACGCTGACCAGCCTCCTCGGCGCCGACGCGCCGGCACTCGACCGGCGTCTACCACAGCTCACTGCCGTGGAGACCATCCACGACGCAACGCGGCTCGTCGAGTCCGCCCCCTCACCGAGGATCGTCCTCCTACTGAAGGAGGAAAGCGACGGCTACGACGTAAAACACCTCGCTGCTAGAGCGGCCACGGCCGGTGGCCGAATCGTTGTGCTGGGAGGATGGCCCGCAGGATCAACCTGGCAAGCCGCCCCGACAGGCCATCTGCACGACCCCTCGCGCCCCGAAGAACCTGGACCTCGACTGTGTGTCCTCGACCAGGTGGCGGCGACTGACCTGCTCGCCGTCATCGTCCACCCCGACCCGGCACCACCCGCCCCAGCGACCCCGCACCCTCCCCTGCCTCACGTGGTGCCACCGAAGGCCCGGCTGCCGCGGCAAGCGACCCGAGGCGAGCCCCGCAGCCGGCCCGATGCTTCCACTCGGCGACTTCGCCTACGCGTCATGGGCGAACCCACCCTCCTCGTCGATGGCGAACCCCTCACCATCCGCCGCACCGCCGCCCTCCAGATCCTCGTCTTCCTCGCCACCAACCACCCCAACGGCGCCACCACCTCACAGCTAGCCGATGCCATCTGGCCAGCTGTCCCCCGCCGGTCCCTCACCGGACGGCTCTACACCACCCTCAGCGAACTCCGCACCGTCATCCGGGACGCCAGCGGGATGCACGTCATCGAACACACCGACGACCGCTATCGCCTCAACCCGGCACACCTGAACGTCGACCTGTGGCAGCTGCAAGCCGCCATTCACCACGCCGCCAGCGCCGTCACCAACACCACCGCTGCCTGGCAGGCCATCGTTGACGCCTACCCCGCTGACCTCGCCGCCGGACGCATCTGGCCATGGCTCGACCCCATTCGCGAAACGACCCGCCGGCATGTCATCAACGCCTGCGCCGCCCTCGCCGACGCCGAACCTGAACCGCAGCGTGGCCTTGCCGTGTTGCAGGCGGGCCTCCGCATCGACCCGTATAACGCAGACCTACACGCCCGCGCCCGCAGCGCATTCACGGCTGACGGTGACCCCGAAGCGGCCACCGAACTGCAGGGCCGCTACCAGCGCCTCATGTCGGAGGCAGGGCTCGACGAAGATGCCCCCGATCGCCTTCCGAGCAGGGCCAGCAACCCAACTGGCGTCAGCCGGCAGTAGTCCGACTCACCTAACCTGAACCGGCCTCGGTTCCGTCTAGCCCCGTAGCCCTCATCACGCCATGGCGTGACACGCGCCTGCGAAGTACGCACGTCTACTGACTTTGGTCACCAACTGACCGGCTTGCGAGGCAGCAAAGCAGGCGCGGCTCCCACAGTTCCAGCCGCGACTTCGCCCCCTAGTGGATGCGGTATTGGGGGGATTGGCGGTGGCCATCCTGCCTGCCCTTGACCAAGGCGCGCCAAGCGGCCGACGCCCATACTGGGTCGGTCGACGGCTGGCAGGGAGGGCAGAATCTCTACGACGGGTTGCGGGATGTTCCTGCACCCACCTCCTAACGCTGGCAGCGTAAGATACGCCCAATATCTTGCAATGAAGGGCCTTTAAAATGGCGAGAGCATCCAAGAAACCCACGGCGAAGTTGATCAAAAAGCCTACACCCTTCGGCCGACTGAGCGCCTACTCAATACGGGGACTATTCGGCATGCGCGACATATCATTCGCACTAGACTCCGCCGATCCCACTCTTTTAACCGGCGTTAATGGCACAGGTAAATCAACCGTGCTAAGAACTATCGACGCAATCGGCACGGGGCGATGGAATAGCCTCTTTTCTATCCCTTTCAGAGAGCTCGTCTTGCAATTTGAGTCAGGAATCGAGATCCAGGCATTCCAGACTGCCGAGAACCTCCGTTTGGAATTACTGGGAGAGAATGCTGAGCCCTGGAGCTTCCCCCGTGATTCCGAATCTTGGCCCCTAATCGTCGATACAGTCCGACAACAGCTCGTTGAAAATGCCAGTGGAAGCAACGCGTGGCATGTGTCGCGGCCATCCACCAACTGGAATACTACTTACGAATTCTTTCCAATAGAGGGCAGCCAAATTGACGTCGACACCTCGCCCTGGTTGGCGAAAATCGCGGATCGGGGTCGGTACCGCGAAAGACCAGAGTGGGTTGAGGGTATTCCTCAACGCTTCCCTGTCCTTTTTATTACCGACCAACGATTGGTGATCGAGCCTCCGCAGCAGGGATCTGGTCGCCGCGCGAGCGCTGAAGCGGTCGCGACGAAGTTTGCAGCCGAGGAGGCTGCTGCGAACATTGCAGAAGCGATTGCTTCTGCGCAGGCCAATTATGCAAGTACGAGCCAATCGCTCGACCGCGACTTCCCAAAGAGAGTCATTGAGGCCATCGCAAGACCTAGAAAAACCTCTGAGATTGAATTGAAGCGCCAACTCACGCTGATCGCTCGTCATGCCCGGGATCTGCGCCACGCCGCATTGCTTCCACCGGATGCTGAAGAAGAGTTCGCAGATCTCAACTTTTCGGCCGCCCACACTCGAGCCGTTATAGATACTTACGTGCAAGATGCTCGGGCGAAGCTCGACGTCCTCGAGCCGCTGCGCCGACGCCTGGCCTTGTTCTCCGAATTTCTCAACCAGCATTATCACTCGAAATATATTGAGTTCGACCCGCAGAAGGGTTTCGTCATAAGAGTCGAGGGCCGAGACGATCCTCTGCCACCTTCGAACCTATCCAGCGGGGAGCAGCAGATATTAGTTCTCGCCCATCACATTCTCTTCAGGGCGACTCCTGGCACTCTGGTGCTGATTGATGAGCCCGAGTTGTCGCTTCATGTGCTATGGCAGTCCGTGCTCGTTGACGACCTCAGCGAAATGGGTCGCGAGCGGAACTTGTCTTTCCTCTTAGCGACACATTCGCCGGCTCTCATCGCCGGCCGCGAGGATCTTCGCCGCCCACTGGATCCAAAGCGTTGATTCAATGCCCGACTATTCAGCCGCAGCATTGTTGTCCGACGCGCATCTTAGACTTGATGGACTCGGTCAAGAATATGGGATCCTTGTTGTCGAGGGCCCGGATGACAAAAGGCTATTCTACGGCCGTGTTCGTGATCCTCGCCAGATCGTCATAGCCAGCGGCAGAACACTGCTGCTTGCCGCCTACAGCCAGGCAGCATCGATCGATCGCCGGCGAATAATCTTCTTCACCGACTGCGATTACGAGGTAAGGCAGGGCAATCTTAGAGGCGGTGAGGGTTTGGTAATTACTGCTGGCACTAACGTTGAGTCTGATCTTCTTGAGCTGAACGCGCTGGCCCTCATCATTACCGAGATAGCGCCCTCTGCGATTGCCGACGAGCAAGTTCAGCGGATCGCGGATAAGGTGCTTGAGAAGGCAAAATCGGTGAGCTTGCCTATTGGTCGGATGCGTATGGCGGCTCAACCGCTTGGGGTTGACTTGAGCTTTGACGATCTCGAACTCAGTAAGTACTGGGACAAGCGCGGTCACTCATTCAAAGAAGCCAAGTTGTTGGATGTGCTCGAAGTAAAGATAAAGCAGGCCGGGCACGGCGTGGATTGGAAAGGCCTTGTCGAAGCAACGCCTACAGATGAGGGGATGTGCAATGGGAAGGACACCCTCCGAGCGGCCCGCTTCCTTCTTCATCACTATTACAAGGTTCCAAACCACATCACCGATAATCTGGTCCAAATGATGGTACGCATGTCTCTCGATGACTCGGCGTTCCGCCAGTGGTCCGTTGTCAAAAGAATTCAGGCGTGGGAAGGTCGGACCGGTCGGTTAGTTCTGCGATGATGGTCACGGACTACAATCAGACCAATTTGGCGTCTATCGAAGACGCGCGACCCAGGCCGAATGGCCAGCGGCCGGTCGCAGGCCAGATCCGTGGCAGGCAAGTAAAAATGTCGCTTTTAAATGTAGCGATAGTCCCGCATCCCGCGTTACTGCCGGTTGGGGTGGCGCGGCAGTCGGAAGCCCTCGACTCACGACCAGGCGACCCGCTGGCTTCCGTAGCGGCCTCCGTGGTCCCCATCCGTGGATGGGTTTGGACGAGCGCGTGCCGGAGCTGCTGGCGCACTTTGGGGAGACTGGTCTGATCGGGCTCGTCAAGGTTGACAGCGAGCGGGAGCACAAGCCCTGGACAGCGGTGATCTCAGGCCAGCGGCTCGAAGGTGCGTCGATGAGATGCCGCCCTCATTGCTTTCACCTCGGCAAGGTTCGACATCTCCTGGCGCACCTGATCATCGCCAGCCGACCCTTCGACCACATCCATCGATGGCCACGGTGGCGACGCCGACGCCAGCACCGCGTCACAAAAGCCCATTACCAGCGGGGATTTTATGTCACTAGAGGCGGCTGGAAAACTGATCACTCCGTTGGCGATGAGCGTAGCGACGCACCCGGGCAGCGGCGGCATCCTGTTGTACCGCCGCTGCCCGACGTTCTTCTCAGGAGCTGCAGGTGTTGAGCATGGCCTGTAGCGCGGACTTTTCCGACGACTGCAGTCTCAGGCTCCAGTTGTACTTCACGCTGATCCACATCTTGCTGTAGGTGCACCGGTACGACGACAGGGACGGCTGCCAGGTGGCGGGGTCCTGGTCGCCCTTGGACTGGTTGACGTTGTCCGTCACCGCGATCAGCTGCGGGCGGCTGAGGTCGTTGGCGAAGCTCTGTCGGCGGCTGGTCGTCCAGGAGTTGGCGCCGGAGCGCCACGCTTCGGCGAGGGGTACGACGTGGTCGATGTCGACGTCGGAGGCGGCGGTCCAGGTGGCGCCGTCGTAGGGGCTGTACCAGCGGCCTGAGGTGGCCACGCAGGAGCTGTCGACGACGACGGAGGTGCCGTCGCGCTTGAGGACCTGCTCCCGGGTGTTGCAGCTGCCGCTAATGGTGATCCAGTGCGGGAACAGGTCCCGGGAGTAGCCGCTGGTCGAGCCTTCTGTGGCCACGGTCAACGCGTTGAGCTGCGATTGCGCCGTCGCCTTCGATGGGATGCCCGGGGGCGTGGCGGACGCCGGCTGCGCGCTGACGCCGACGAAGCCAGCGCCTGTCACGACAACGGCGGCGGCAACCGCGACCGCATGCACAGCGCGGGGGAAGCGGGCAGAGAGTCGTATCCGCATAGCGGCCTCCTCGACATCGGGTAGACGGCAATCGTCTACAGCGATCATGTCCATCGAAGAGCGTGTTTGTGAAGAGAGAAGGAAGCAGCAACGAATCCGGATCGTCGCCTCGCTCCCCCACGCCGCGAGGCATGGAGGTATGGCAAGGCCGTGACCTGCGGGTGTAAGGCCGTGTAAGGCCGTGTGAGGTGCTGTCAGCACCGGCATCGGTATCAGCAGCCCATCCAGCTCCTACGGTCGTCTCACCGCCCCTTGCAGACCTCGGGAGGGAGACACCCATGGCGAGACGAACCTCAGCATTGCTCGTACACGCCGGTACCTTCGTGCTCGCGCTGGCACCACCGGTGCTGCTCTACCGGGTCGGCTGGATCAGCCCCGGGATTGTGTCGGCGGAACAGTTGCGCGTCTGGCTGAGCCAGCCACTGAGCGCCGATTTCCTCGCCTTGCTGGGGCACGTCGGGGCCTGGCTGCTGTGGCTGCTCCTTGCCGTTGCTATCGCGGAACACACCCACCAACACCTCGCCGATCGCCTGCGCTGGCACGTCGTGCTGCACTTACCCCGGCCACTGCAAACGCTCGCGGCGGTTCTGCTGGGCAGCACTGCCGTCACCACCGTGGCCGCTTTGCCCGCTGCCGCCGACAACACCACCGCGATGGACGCCGAGCCGCCACCAGACGCCCCATCGTCGGTAGGCGAGGAGCGACCTACTCCCGACGCCCTGGATGCCCCGCCCGCTCCCGCATCACGAGTGCCGCACGGGGAAACTCTGGGAACGCCGCCGGCCCTAACCATCTCCGTCCGATCCGCCGCGCTGCCGACCCTTCGCCAGGAAGCCGGTGCCAACGTGGCTCGCGCCACCCCGGGTGGGACGTGCCGAGTCGTCGCTGCAGACACCCTGTGGGATCTCGCCGCGAAGCATCTCGGTGACCCAAAACGCTGGCGGGAGATCTACACACTCAACCTAGGGCACAAACAGGCCAACGGGTACGCCCTCACCGACCCCGACGAGATCCACGTCGGATGGACACTCGCGCTCCCCGCCCGTGAAAGCACACCAGCACCTGCCCCACCTGATCCCACCGCTCCCACCCCTGGCAGCCCTGACGTCGCGACACCCGGGACAACCGACACCGCGCCCACCGCGCCGCCGCCCGCACCACCAGCCAGCGCCATACCGGCCCCCGACAACAAGACAACGAGTACGCCGAGGCCGCCCACCCCCGCGCCGGCCACACCGAGCGTCCCTGCCGACGGCGCGGCGTCCGCCTCCGAATCTCCCCCCGATCAACCAGGCGACGAGGCTGGGGTCACACTGCCGACGCAGGGCTGGATCAGCCTCGGCTTGGCCTCCGCCATCGCCGCCGTGGCAGCCCTGCTCCGTATCCACCGACGCCGCCACGCCCGGCTGATCTTCCCGGCACCCGTTAGCCCTGGGCCGCAACCCACCCTGACACCGCCGTCTCTCACTCACGTCGAGACCATCGGCAGCCGCGACCTCAGCACCGCCGTTGGTGACCATCACCGTGCCAGCCCTGCCGTGCCGGCTCCTGTCGGCGTCGACCTTGAGGGCAACGAGGTGAGCCTGTTCGACCTGCCCGGTCCTGGCCTCGCCCTGACGGGAGCCGACGCCATCCCGGCAGCGCGCGCCGTCCTCGCCGCTACCCTGACTACCGGCGTCACCTACGGCGCCACCGCCCGCCCGGTAGTCGTCACCACGGCGGACCTACTCGCCCGACTTCTCCCCCCAGGTGCCCCGATGATGGGGCTGGACCCCGACGGCACCGCCTACGACGGCGACCAGCTCATCGTCCTCGCCGACACCGCCGCAGCCATCACCCATGCCGAGGAAGAGATGATCGGCCGGCGGAGGATGTTGGACACCTTCGACACCACCACCATCGCGGATCTCAACGCACGCACCGACCACGCTGAGACGCAACCGCCGTACGTGCTGCTCATCGAGTCCACCCGTCGGCACGCCGCCCGCCTCCACGCCGTCGCCACCCACCGCGCAGCCCTCGACCTGCACCCAGTCATCCTCGGCCCCCACAGCGGCCTCCCCACTCTCGAAGTCACCGCCGAAGGCACTGCCACCAGCGACACGCCGTGCCCGCTGGCGCGGCTGTCCACCATCAGCGCGGACCACCTCGCCGCCGTACTCGCCATGCTCACCGCCGTCCAAGCTCGCCCCGAACCTGGCACCGACATCGACGACCCACCAGCCGAGACCCCGCCGGCCGCGGCGCCCGCCAAGACGACCGAGCCAGTACCTGCCCAGGCCGACGACACAGCGGCCCTCGTTCGGCTCAGGGTGCTCGGCCCGGTCACCGTCATCACCGACACCGGCCCGGTGACCACTGGAATGCGCAAGGGCTCTTATACGGTGCTCGCCGTGCTGGCCGCCCACCCCGCCGGCCGCACCCTCGACCAGCTCACCGCCGACCTACACCCTGACGTCGACCCGACCTCCGCCATTAAGCGCGTCCGCACCGATATCACCTCCGCGCGACGCGTCTTACGGTCCGCGACCGGCCACGACGAGCCGATGTTCATCATTTTCGACCCTGCCGCCAGCCGATACCTGCTGGATCCTCAGACGGTCGCGGTGGATCTCTGGCAGATGCTCACCGCCATCCGCCACGCCACCACTGCCGGCACCGACGCCGAGAGGCTGGCCGCGCTGCGCCACGCGACCGATCTGCATGCCGGTGACTTTGCCGAAGGCCACGACCACGCCTGGGTCACCGACTACGCCACCAGCTACCGCCATCAGATCCTCACCGCCTACGCGCGCATCGCCGAGATCCTCGAAACTGACCACCCCGATGGGGCGATAGCCGCTCTGGAACACGCCGCCGACCTCGACCCGATCAACGAGGAGCTGTACCAGCGAATCATGCGGATCCACGGTCGGCAACAACGACCCGACGCCGTGCGGCGCACCCTCCGCAGACTGGAGAAACACCTCGCCGACCTCGGCGGCACCGAACCGTCACAGGCAACCCGGCGCGTCGCCGAACGACAAGTCACCCCCGCCACATCGGCCATGGGAGGCTCGCGATGAGCGAGACGCGGCTCCAGCGGATGCAATGGGCCGTACGGGCGACGCTAACCCTGGGCGTGGCCGCCTCGGTCACCGCGAACATCCTGCACGCGCAGACGAATCCGATCTCCCAGGCCATCGCGGCATGGCCGCCGCTGGCCCTGCTGATCACCGTCGAGCTGGTCACCCGCGTACCCGTGCACCGACGAGCACTCGGTGTTCTCCGGGTCATCGCCGCCTCAGCGATCGCCGGCATTGCCGCTTGGATCAGCTATCACCACATGGTCGGAGTCGTCGCCCAATATGGCGAGACGGGCACTGTGCCGTACCTCTTGCCGCTGTCGGTTGACGGGCTGATCATCGTCGCCTCGATCTCGCTCGTGGAACTCGCCGCCCGCCGCCGCGAATGCGAAGGCCAGCCACACCCAGCACCGGCCGAGAGCCCGCCCGCCCCGCCATACCCGAACGCCCACCCCGCACCAGCGACGGAGAGCCTATCGACCGTGCCGGCCGCAGTGAGTCCCCTGCCCAAGCGCTCGCCCGCCGGGATCGACGCGGGCGTACGGCGCAGAGGCGAGGTTCCCGATCTCGCCGAGCATCCGCTGGACGGCCACAGTTCGCAGGACAGTGCGGGCGACCGAGCCCTCGACGGCGATCCACACAACGACGACGACCCCGACGACAGTGACCGAGACCTTCCCTCGGACCTCGTGCCGCTGCTGCCCGCCGCCCGCGCTGCCTGCACTGAGCTGACCCGCGAAGGCCGCGCCGTCAGCCGTGACGCCCTCGCTCGTCGGCTGCGCCGCAACGGCCACTCGATCCGCAACAGCGGCGTCTCGGAACTGCTCACCGCGCTACGCCGAAAGAATTGACCGGTCAATGGCTCCCGACCGACCATATCGATCTAGTACGCGGACGTCGGGCACTACTGAAGGCGGACCAAACTCGACCCCCAGGACGGCCATAACCTGGCCCGACGGACCTTGCATCGGCCGGGTGATCGCCGGGGCTTACGAGGCACTAGTTGCCAATCCGCTCCATCGCCTCCTCGGTTCGTGCAGCCTGCTCCTGCTCGGACAGTCTGGCGTAAGCAAGGGAGGACTCGCACCGCTCTCGCAGATCGTCTCGGTCGAACCAACGCAGCGGGTGGCGGGGGTCGGAGGGGTCGTGCACGCTCTGACCGTGCATCTCCATGACCACAAGATCGTGCCGTCGATAGTCGTGAGCCTCATCCGGCGGAAGGAGCGCGCCCATCATCCGGTCGCGCCAGTCCCATACAAGTTCGTGTCCGTCCTCTTCGTCCCAATAGCGCGGGGCCAGGTGCTCACGGTCGTTTAGACCTGGATACATGTCGAGCACGTCGCCGACGCTGGGCGGATCGGTGTTCATGATGACGATGGACAGCGCGTACTCGTCGGCCAGGCAAACGGGTCGGGGAACCCGACCTTCGCCCAGCTCACCGCCGACCCGCATGATGCGTTCACCCATCCGAACCAGCCAGTGGTTATTGACGTGAGTGAGTGCCAACTCAGGCAGGTCACGCAGAAGGTCTACCTCCCTGATGGATGCTTCTCCTTTGAGGAAAGCGGGGAAGCCACACCCGAGCGCGTGCTCGACCTTGAACTTTTTGCTCGTCATAGGAGCGAAATCGGAGAAGGCGACCGTGCTGTGGAGCGCCACTGCGTCGGCTGCGGTGAGCGGATCACCAGTGAACGAAGAGTTGAAGAACCGTACGAAGTCACTCTCCTCCAAGTCGGCTTTGGCCGCGTCTTCAGATCCCATCAGCTGATGGAATTCGGCCATGCTGAGGCGGAGAGCTCGGGCGAAGGCCCTGACGTTGTCAGCCTTGAATCCGTTCAGTTCGGTAGCGGTTTCAAGGCGACGCCACGTAGCTACGGAGACCTCGGCTCGTCGCGCGGCTTCCTGTTGGGTGAGCGCGAGCTCGATGCGGCGCTCGCGTACTGGATTGGTGGATCGACTTGCGGGCACCGGGGGCCTCCTGTAAGCGCTCAACGAGTACTCACAGGAGGTTAGCGCTCGTTGAGTACTTACGTCTAGTACTCCGGGACGTCGACGCGGCTCATCGGGCGCGGTATCCAAGGGGCGGCCTCGGTCTCGATGGCGTGCCGCATCCTTCGCGAGAAACATCGACAGACATGCCGGCATTCGGGTCCTGACGCCGACGGCGCTCACCAGCTGCCCGACCACCGCGAGTGAGCAGCATCCGCAGCGCCCATGCCTTCGCGCGGAGTTGTCGGTCCCGTCCCAGGTCGCGGCCAGCAGCAGGCTTGATCGTGGTGCCGAGGCCGGCGTGGATGGATCCTGATGCCGACCGGGCATCGTGCCGATCACTGCCAGAAGGAATCACCCGTGAACGATCAGCCGGCCGCGCTCCGCACCGTCGAGGTCGATGCCGACGTGTACGACGTGTTGGAGCGCACCGCCACCAGCCGAGGCACTGACATCAATGGCGCGTTGCGCTATCTGACCGAGGCCCCGACGCCTCGGACCGTTTCCGACGACGAGGACTGACCGGGCCCAACCAGATGAGTGCCGCCGGGACGCCGCTGCGCGGTCCCGGCGGCATCTCCCGTTTCAGGGCGTTGCAGGAAAGCGTCTCCGCTTGCGTCCGAGGCGGCAGCAAGAAGTCGTTGTGCGGTGCGTGGCGTGACGCCGAGTTGCCGCGCGAGGAGCACGCCGAGCCCGCGCCGGTCCCGCCCGGCGGCGTCGGCCTCGGCCAGAAGTTCGATCGCAGTGCGAAGGCGCGCGTCGTCGGCGTACGGGTGAGGCTGACGGGTACCCGTCGCGCCAGGAGTACGGCCGGTGGATTGCCGGCCCGTGCGGGCGTCGGCCACCGCCCATACGGTGCGCCGATACCACTGGCGGCGGATTCGCCCGTCCGACAGCTCCTCGACGCGGTCGGGATGGTCGAGCAGGGTGTCGGGCAGGTTGCGGTACGAGCCGTAACCGAGGACTTTCGCCGCCGCGCCCGAGCCGATGAGGTCCTCCGGGTTGCCGCGGCGGTCGACCTTCGTTAGCTCGGCGCGTTTAGCGGCTTGGTGCGCGGTGTGGAACGTCTCGATGTCGTCGAGCCAGAACCAGTCGCGGCCGTCGTGGCGGAAGCCTTCGGGGAAGCCGAAGTGGGCGCGGTGGCGGTGCCAGTGGTTGACCGTCGAGTACGCCGCGCCGACGTGCGCGGCGACGCCCGCCCGGTCGAGGGCGATGCGTCCGCCGATCATTCGTCGCGCCACGTGTCCATCCTCCCTCGGGTATCTCGCTGCGGCGCCGCCGGTCGAGGCGCGTGGGGTCCCTCCACCGTTAGGATCGGCGGCACGCTCGGCCCGGGTGGAGGCGGTCGTTGGTCCGCAGGCGACCCGGGTGGGGCGAGGTGGCCGGTGGGGTTGCGCGCACCCTCGGGTGTGCCCGCCGGCCACCGTCCCGCCCGGTCTACACGTGCGGGCGTAGCAGCCGCCACGCCACCTGCGCCATCCGGTCGACGCGCAGCGCTGCCAGTTTCGCCCGCGTGGCGGGCTTGAGCGCGTCATAGACGGTCAGGATCGCGGCGGCGGTGGTCATGTCCATCATCACCCCGTCGATCTTGCGGCAGTTGCCGTGTGTGACTTCGCGTAGTACCTCGATGACGCGCGGATCGCCTGCGGTGGCGTCGTCGGGTAGCGCGTCGAACTCGGCCAGTCCTTCGCAGTCCGGGCAGGTGACGAGGTGTGGGTCGTCGGTGATGCGGGTCAGCGGTCCGTCGTCGGCTGCGCACACCGCGCCGAGGCGGCGTTGGGCCTTCGCGTGGATGAACGTCTGCCGCTGGTGCCGTGCGGTGTCGGTCATGACGTCTTCTCTGTCGTGTCGGGCCAGATGCCGAGGGGGTGACCGGGGGTGATCTGGCCTCGGCCGGGTGCGAGGGTGTCGAACACTGCGGAGAACCTTTCGTGCAGCTCGCCCCGGGTCCGCATCAGGTGTTTGCCTCGGGTGAGCTTCGCGGGCATCGCGTCGGTCACGCGGCTGATCAGCCCGTACAGGTCGCGGGCCTCGATGAGGTCGGCGCACCCCTGACAGGCCGTCCAGCGCTCGCCCCACGCCTGGGTGATGGCGTGCTCGGTGTCGGTGCGGCGCACCCTGGCCGCGTGGTTCCGGGATCGGTAGTCGTTGACGGACACCACTTGCCCGGTAATCCGGCGCGCGTCGGTGACCTGGTTGGCGCATTGGTAGATCCAGGCGGCCTCGGGCGTGGAGCAGAAGTCGCATTCGATGATCGGATCTGGGATGTCGGTGATGGGTGCGGGCTCGGGGCGGTGGTCGCTTTGCTGGCCGCGTTGCTCGGCCGCGTGGAGGTACCCGACGATGAGGCCCAGGTCGTTGAAGCGGATGTTGAGCCCTCGACGACAGCGGCGGCAGTACATCGACTCCTGGCCCGGCGTCATGCCCGTGTCGAGCGCTGCCGCCTCGGCCGGATGGGCGAATTCCTCGGGACGTGGGAAGTGCGGTGGCATCACTGGTCGCCTCCGTCCTGGGTACCGGTGTGTGGCCGGGCGGGACCGGCGGGGTCAAGAGTCAACCCAAGGCGCAGGCGGGTGAGGTCGACCAGCCGTCGAAGGAGGCTCGCCGTTCCGCTGCTGAGGTCGGGGTCGTAGTCGTGGGCGATGCGGCAGGCGTCCCGCAGGGCCACGGCCGCCTGGGTGAAGGCGGCCTCCAGGGCGGCGTGGTCGTCGGCGCGAGTACGCCGAGCAACACGGTCGGCGGGGTAGGTGCGCTCGGTGCCGTTGGGAAAGCGCAGGGTGTAGCGGCGCGCGTAGGTGGTGTGCGGGGTCGAGTAGCTGACGTCGGTGACGGTGCCGAGGCGGTGTTCGGTGGCGTCGGACGGGGCGACGACGCGGGCGGTGTCGCCGATTTCCAGGGACCGGTACATCGGTACTCCGTTCACGGGGCGGGGTGATAGGGGTTCGTGGGGTGGTCGGTCTCGCCGTAGCCGTTGATCTCGAAGGCGATGAGCCGGTCGTCGGTCTCGGTGGTGTCGGCGTGCAGGTAGAGGTCGTCGGCGCGGCGTTTGATGCCGATCGAGACGCCGTGCACGTCGAGCACCACGTAGGCGGTCCGGTCGCCGGGCTCGCCGGGGTAGACGCGCAGGTTGAGCCGGGTCAGCACCTCGCCGCACACCGGGTCGACCGAGCTGAGCAGGGCGAGCGCTGCGGCGAGCTGATCGGCGCTGACCGTGCGTTGTCCGCCGCCGATGCCGCCGGTGTTCCCGGAGGCGTCGATTCAGGTCGTCATGCCGGCTCCCCCTCCTCGTCGCGAGGCTCCTGGCTGGCGCCGGTGGTGGGTGGGAAGGTGGCGAGAATGTCGCCGAGGATGCCGCCGCCTCGTTGATCGGTCAGGGTCGCGAAGGCGATAAGGGCGGTCCCGAGGGCGACCGCCTGTGCGGGGCTGTAGCGCACCCGTACCCGTGCGGCGTCAAGGGTGGTAGCGCGGATCTCGACGTGGCGTCGTTGCCAGATGGCAACAGGCAACTCCTCGTCCGGCATGGCCGTGACGGTCCCGCGCAGCGCCTCGCGCAGTTCGGTGCGTAGCGCCTCGCGCCGTTGAGCGGCGATGCCCTCCCAGCTCACGGCCTTCACCGTGATGGCGGTGCGGTCGTCGTCGGTAGCGCTGGCCGTGCGGGCGTGGAATCGTTCGGCGTTGCCGGTTGCCTGGGCGAATTCGGCGGCAAGGTTGAACAATCGTTCTGCGGTCATGCTGATACTCCGTACTGAGGTTGAGGGGTGTCGCCGGGGCGTGCCCCCCCGCCCGGGGGGGGTCCGGGGCCCCCCGGCACGACGCGGTCAGGGATGCTCGGGCGGTGGCCCGGCGGCGGCGTCCGGGGTTGCCGGTGCACCGGCGGTCCCGTCCGTGTCGAACGGCGGTGCGGCCTTGATGTGGGGTAGGCCGGGGTCGAGTTTCTGGCCGCTGCGGTCGAGGCTGAGCGCCCCGTATGCGGTCAGGTGCGCGCCGACGGCGAGGGCCTGCGTGCCGGTGAGCAGCACGACGAGTCGGCGGCCTTCGGTGCTGTAGGTGTGCAGCTCGACGTGGCCGTTGGTCAGCGGCCGGACCGGCAGGAACCGCTCGACCGTCGCTCCGCCGGGTGCGGTCGCCCAGATCGCTGAGCAGAGTGCGTTCCACTGCTCGTTGACGAGGGCTTCCCAGTGCTCGGCGCGGGCGATCAGGTGGGCGTGTTCGGCTTCGCTGGTCGAGTGTTCGGCCATCGCGCGGGCGACCTCAGCCGCCGCGAAGTGGCGGGACACCTCGTTGGCCAGCCCGATCATGGAGGCGGCGGTGGGCTCCGGCGCGAGCATGGGCTCGGCGGCAGGCGTAGGGACGGGTGCGGTACCGGTGGCGGGGTGCTCGCCGGTACCGGGGCCGGGCGTGGTGGCCCGGCCCCCGTGCCGGGCCATCTCAGACCGCCAGCAGCTCGAACGCGCGGGCCTTGAGGTCCGCACCGGCACCGGTCAGCGCCCGCGTGGCGCGGGCGAGGTCGGTCTTGGCGGGGGCGAAGTGGTCCACGTACTCAGTGATGGCCTGGTATCCGGCCCACCGGGTGCCCTTGATGGCCTTCTGCGTGTCCGCGTCCCTGATGAGGTAGCGCAGCGTGGCCGTGCGCTGCTTGGAGTTGTTCTTCGCCACGTCCGAGGCGTCGTTGGCGAGGGGCCACACCTGCGCGACGATCTTCTCGAACTCGCCCATGGTCAACGACTCGTTGATCATCTTTTCGGCTTCGGTCTCGAAGTCGCCGAATGCCTTCCACATCAGGCCGAGGGCCTGCCGCGCCTCGGCGATCTTGCTGGTGACGTTCGAGGTGTGCCGGAACGTGTACGAGCTGACCGACCGGGCGAAGGCCAGGTTCTGGGTGTTCTTACAGACGATCCGCACGGGGGTCGCATCGAGGCGTAGGGCGGCGGTGCCGTCGTGGGAGGTGGTGGCCGCGAGGTAGAGATCCATGTCGTCCACCCCGGCGATCTGCATCGCGGTGGGCAGCTTCATGGTGACGAACACCGAGCGGCCCTTGCGCATCGAGCCGGCGGTCTCGAAGTGCGCGCCGGAGGCGTCGACCAGGAGGTTGAGGGTCTCGGCGACCTGTTCGTTCTGCACCACGCTGTAGTCCTCACCGACCACGCCGAGATACTCCGTCTCGCCGGTGGCCGGGTTGGTCCGCACGGTCATGTACTTGTCGGAGCAGTCGACCTTCGTCACCCCGCGCTCGGTGACCTCGATGCCCTGAAGGGCGATCTTGCGGACCTCCCACCCGCCGAGCCACGCCTTGCTCATGACCTCCTCGGCGGTCATGCACTCGTCGGCCACAGTGCCAAGCTGATGCCAGGCGGTCAGCCGCGCAGAGGCGAACGCCGTCTGACCGTTCGCGAGAGTTTCCAGTTCGTGTGCCACGGTGGCACCCCTTCCGGATCGTTGGTGTTCGGGCGGGCGGCCCGGCCCGGGGGGTTGCGTCCCCCGGACCGCGCCGTCAACAACAATGTTGCCTACCTCCACAGGTCGATCAAGGCGATCGGGCGGAGTCGATGAAGGTTTCTGCGGCGAATCTGACGCCCGCCGCCGGGCGTGGCCTACCGGGTGTCTGTGGCCGGGTGTAGCTGTCCGTTCGGGCCGTACGCGTACGCGCGGACGGTTTTGAACGGGGCCGGTAGGTACACGGTGAACCCGTGTTCGGGGATAAACCGGGTCCGGTACGCGCGGGTGATGCCCAACAGGTACCGGTCGGGTTTGTCGCCGTGCGACCCCGGCGGGATGATGCCCGCCCCCGGACGGTCGGCACGGGCGCGGCGGTGCCGCCCGAGCGCCAGATGGGGGCACAACGACAGTGCGGCGCTCATGCACTCGGGGTGCCCCGGCGGATCGGCGTAGCGCATCAACTCAGCGGCCCGAGATCCGCCGAGAAACGCCACCCAGTACCCCATCGGCTCACCGCACAACGAACATCGGCGCTCGACAGCGAGGCGGGTTGAGGTGGTGGTGTTGATCGTGGTGAAGTCCACATGCGACCCGCCACCGGTCGGGTCGGGGTGGATGTTGACCGGCGGGATGGGCAGGCCGCGCCGCGCGTCGTGGGGACGCGCGGCCAGCGAGGGCGGGATGTCGGGTCGGTCGGTGGCCGGACCGGCAGCCGATGGGCCGGTCACGAGGCACCGGCCGCACGGGTGGACCGGGCGTCGGTCACGGTGACGTGCGGTAGCTGTGACCGCAACACGGCGAGCGCCTTCTCCCACTGCGCCTCAGTCAGGGGCAGGGTGACCGGTTCGAGGTTCGCGGCGGTCATCGTCACGGCCATGATGTCGGCCTCTTCCGCCGAGTCGAACACGGCCACCATGTCGCCCCCGGCAACCATGTAGACGCGAGGGTCACCGGCGGGCCGGGGCACCCGGGCGGTACGGCGATGTTCGGCCAGCCACCGGCCGACCACCTCGGCCGGGTCGCCGGTCATGTCGTCGGTGTCGTAGCCCTCGCCATCGAGCCATGCGAAATGATCGGCGACAGTCCAATCAGGATGGATGAGCCAGCTTTGCCGTACGGCCTGCCACATGGTCAGGCGCGCCGGAGCGCTGATCGGTTCGGCCGGTTGGGAGCCGTTCGGACCGGGCGCCGGGCATAGGGGGTGCCGTCGTGGTGGGACGTGACCGGACGCGGGGTGAATCCGTTGAGGAGCCAGTCACGCGGCGGTACTGGCCGGGCCGGTTCCCCGCATTCGGGGCAGCGCAGCCCCGGCGCGAACGTCGGGCCGTGGGCGTCGTGGTCGTGGTCGGGGTGGCCGTGAGGGGTGGTCATTGCCGTTCCTTCCGTGCGCTTGTGGGTGGGGCGTGCGGGTGCCGGGGCCGGGCGTGGTGCCCGGCCCCGGCGGGGCCGTCGGTCAGACCGCGACCGGGGCGGCGGCGGCCTCGTCGGTGCGGGCCTCGTCGCCGGTGGCGGTGTCGTCACCGGTGGGCGCGGCGGGGGTCTGGGGCGGGGTGAGGAACGCGCGGACCTCGGCGGTTGGGGCGGGCGCGTCGTCGGCGAGGGCGTAGGTTTCCGGGGCCTCGCGGGTCAGCACCAGCACCCCGGCCGTGGCCATCTTCCGCATGCCATTGCCGACCGCGCCGGGGCTGCGTCCGCCGATCTCACGGGCGACAGTGCCGGGGGTCACGTCGTGGCCGGGGCCGAGGTCGCGCATGAACGCCTCGACCCGGTTGCGCAACTCGTTCTTGCCCAACTTCGCCGACCCGTCGCCGTTGATCTCACCGGTGGTGCGGCCGGTGCCGGTGGCACGCCGGACCGAGGGGCGGCGGATCTTGCGGGTGTGCCCGCACGTCGGGCACGTGGTGTGCGTCGGTGCGTTGGCCGGGTCCACCGTGGCGAGGTCACCGTCGGCGATCACCCACAGCTCCTCGCCGTCCTCACCGACCGGCAGGCGACGCGCGGCACCGGCAACCTCCATCGCGGCGAGGACCCTGTCACCCATCGCGACCGACAGGCCGCTCTCGTTGATTGCCTCGTCAGCGGTGATCCCGTCCGGGTGCCCACCCAAGACCCCCGCCATGATCAACACCTTGAGGTCGGGCTGACGCGGCCCAACCGGCGCACCCGACACGGGCACCCCGGACACGGGGACGGCGGACACCGGGGCCTCGGGCAGCGTCGGCTCGTCCGCCGTCGCGTCGCCGTCGGCCGTGTCCGGCGTCGCGTCGGCGGTGCCTGGGGTGTCCTCGGCGGTCGTCGGCTCGTCCGCCGTCGCATCACGGCAGGCCGGGGTCGGCTCGTCGGCCGGGGTCGGCTGGTCGGTCGTGTCCGGCATCGTGTCGGTGGTGTCGCCGGTCGGGATGACGGGCTCCCACACGTCGGCACTCTTGCGGTTGCCGTTGGTCGGCCCGGGGGTGCGGGTGGCGGTCCCAACCGCTTCCATGTGCTTGAGCACCTCGGTGACGACCGGCAGGGACAGGTTTTCCTGTCCGGCCAACTTGCGAGCGGTCAGGCCGGGGTGGCGACCCAGCGCCTCGGCGACGACAGCGCGGGCCTCGTCGGTACCGGCGGTCAGGTTGGCGTTTGCGGTCATGACAATTACCTCCACGGAAAAGGGGTGGCAGCGTATTCCGCATCGCGCTTAGCGCGTTTGTTTGCGGTTCCGCTGGGGCCGTTGTTTCGGTGCCCACGTCCATGGACCCTCTGCACCGGATGATTGTCAACCCCGTTGTTCAAGACTCTTTCCGGAAACCGTTCCGGGTACCGTCATCCGCCTCTGCTTTAGGGATGACGTTCGGTCGGCTATAGGCATTGCGGGCGCTGTGGTCGCCGCTACCGGACGTTCGCCGGTCACGGGTGCGCCGGTGTGGTTGACGATCCGGCAGGCGTGCACGGCGCGTCGGCGTGGGTCCACTGTAGAGGGCGAACATAGCCCGGATGGGATCGGAATCGACCCGACGGGTCTCGGGCGTCAGTCGCACCGGCCAACCATCGAGCGATCCTCCTCGATGGACTGTGGCAAAAATCACTTCACGTCTTCCCGCCTCGTATAACTGTTCGGCGACTCTTTAGCAGGTCCTTTATTCGCCTCTTCTCAGCTCGGCACGATGCGCCGGATTGCCGCTACCTGGTCGGCCCATCCTGACAATTTGCTGATGCGTACCACGTCACCGGTTTTGGGGGCTTGCACGATGAGACCGGAGCTGATGAACATGCCGATGTGTCGGGGGTCGGCGCGGGTGCCGTCGCTGCCGGGGATCAGGATCAGGTCTCCGGGGCGTAGGTGCGCGACCCCGGGTATCGGGGTGCCCTCGTGTACCTGGTCGCGCGTGGTGCGCCCGATGGTGACCCCGGCCGCCCGGTACGCCTGTTGCATGAGCGAGGAACAGTCGCACTGTCGCCGGGGGATGCCCGCGTGCGGGTCGGTGCAGTCACCGCCGAAGGTGTACGGGGTGCCGAGTTGGGTGAGCGCCCACCCGATCGCGGTCACGACCGGCGGCGGGGTGCCCGCCGGAAGGGTGAACCCCGGCGGTAGGGACGCGGCCACGTCGGGCGGTAGGCCGTCGCCACCGTCGCAGACGACACCGCCGGTAAATCCGGCCACGATGGCGGCGGCACGGGCCTCGTGTGGGGCGTAGGCGTCCGGGTACGCGGAGCGTTGCACGGCTTGCGCCGCGTCGGTGAGCGGCAGCTCCTCCCACCGGGGCACCCGTTGGAGGCGCTCGTAAAACTTGCTGGCGGCGTAGTCGGGATTGGTGACCTGTTCGGGGGTGCCCCAGCCTTGCGACGGTCGCTGTTGGAACAGGCCCAAGGAGTCGTGATCGTTGGCCGGGCCGAGGTGCCCGTGGTTGACCAGGTTGGACTCTTGCAGCGCGGTCGCTACGGCGATCACCCACCCGCGCGGCGGCACGCTCATACGCTGCCCGACCGCCACGATCGCCGAGGCGCTGCTCGCCTGTTCGGCCGTGAGTCCGTCCGGGGCCGTACCGGGGGTGGTGACGGTGGCCCGGCATCTGCCAGCACCGCCACCACCGGAGAACACCCCCACGACCGCCCCGGCCCCAGCCGCGACGATGACCACCAGCACGACCACCACCGCACCAACCGCCCACGAAATCACCCGTCCCACGGCGCACCATCCCCCGGGACCGTGATGCCGGGCAGGTCTGCCAGGGTGACCTGTGCCGGGTCGCCAGGGACGCGCCATACCGGCCCGGCGGGGCCACCGTGGGCGGCGGCGTAGTCGTCGGTACCGGTCGCGACGCTCACGCCGTCCGGCACCCCGGCCCGGGATAGGTGCGCGTGCAGGTTGGCCTCCCGGACGGCGGTCGGTAGCCAGAACAGCACCGGGTACGCGCGGCGGGGGCCGAGGTCGGCGTAGCCGGTGAGTTTGTCAGCGACCCGGCCCACGGTCTCCGTGCCGAGGTCCATCTCCAGCCAGAACGGCACCGCCCGCCCGCCGGTGACCCACACGCCGTGACCGTCCGGGCGGACGAGGTTGCCGGTGGCCTCACGGCAGCGCGTCTCGTTCCACCACCGCCCCAACCGGACGCCGGACCGGTCCCGGGCGTGCGCGGTGAGCGCGACAAAAAACCCGTTCGTGGCGAGGAGGTGGTTCAACCTTGGAGACATGGCCAGCCGGGCGGTGTTGTCGCGCACAGCGGCCGGGCGCGGCATCGTCGCACCTCGTCCGGCCGCGAGCAGGGCCGCGCCGACCGGGCCGAGGGTCCACCGCCAGGATTGCGAGCCGGGCCGTTGATAGTGGCGGAACCGGTCGAGGATGTCTCGCGCGTACAGCAGGTTGAGCCGATTGCGGGCACGGCCGACCGAGCCGAACGCGAGCTGGGCCAGGTGGTCGGTGGTGAACGTGGAGTGCTGGTCGAGCAGGTCGAGGAGGAGACGGTCGCGGGGGGTGAGACGAGCGAGTTCACCGGCGACGACGGACGCCGTCAGGCGAGAGCTGCTGGCAGCTGGTGTACCGGTAGGAGGGATATCTCTTATCAGTCGGTTCCGGTCCACCAGTCCTCCTCACCGTCATCCACCAGCGGATATGACGCGTTTATGGGCGAGGATTCAGGCGAGCGTTCCCGGTCGTTGGAGTCCTCGTTGGACCCCTCGTTAGAACCCTCTAGTGAACCCGCCCCATGAACAGCGAAGGTGTTCCGACCGAGCGCCAGACCAGTGCCGTCACCGGCGCCGACACCACCGACATCGAGGTCGGTATCCGAGTCGCCGGTGGCCGCGTCGGCGAGTAACTGCCGACGCTCACCCATCGGCAGACCGGTGTGCTCCCGAGCCAGCCGGCGCAGCTCGGCAGCTCGGCCTCGGATCCGCTTGGGTGGGGCGATGGTGTCCGCGGTGACCGGAGGAACGACCCGCCCGCCGGCCACCGGCCGCAGCACCACCTCGTAGCCACCCAGGCGCATCAGGTCACCCTGATCGAGGTACGGCCGCACGTGATGCGCTTGATCGACGGCGTCTTTCGGGGCGAGGGCGAAGTACACCTTGTTGCGGGCGTTGGCGTCGATCGCCTCGGCCATGTCCCCGGACAGTTGGCCGAGGTACTGGTGGGCGAGGACGAAGGAGGTGCGCAGGCCGCGGGCTTCGGCGAGGGCATCGTCGATGCCGATGGGCAGGTGCAGGAAGTTGTGGCACTCGTCGAGCACGATGCTGGCGTCGAGCCGGTCGGCCTCACGGATACGGGCGCGGGCGGCGGTGGCCTGCCACAACCCCGCCAACAGCAGGGAGCCGATGAGTCGGGTGCCGTCCTCCCCGAGGACCCCTTTGGGCAGTCGGGCGAGCAGGACGCCGCCGTCGAGGATGTCGGCGAACCGGAACGTCGTGGCCGGCACCCCGAAAAGGGCACTCGCGAGGGGGTGCGCGAGGACCAGGCGCAGGCGCGACAGCAACGGCGCTACCAGGCCGGCGCGTTGCCCGGCGGGTAGGCCGTCGAAGCCTTCCCAGAACTCGCCGAGGGTGTTGCCCTCCCACGCCCCCAGCCGGTTCGTGACCGTCCGGACCCGCCCGGCCCGCCACTTGCTGTCCGAGAGCAGACGTGGGAGCTGCGCCAGGGTGGAACCGGGCAGGTGAGCCAGGGTGAGCAGACCGTGGTAGCAGATGTCGGCGGTACGGTGACCCCACCACCGCGCCCACACCTTCGACATGACGGAGGTGACGGCGGCGGCCACGTCGTGCGCGGTGCCACCGTGCACGGCCGGGTCGAGCAGGTTGATCGCCGGCGGGGCCAAGCGCTCGTCGGGGTCCACGATCACGAGGCGGTCCCCGCAGTCGGTCGGCAGCACGTCGAGCAGATCGCGGATCAGGTCGCCCTTGGCGGGGTCGAACGCGGCGACGCCGCGCCCGGCTTCGACGTCATCGGCGATCATCCGCAACAACAGACTGGTCTTACCGGTGCCGGTCGGACCGCAGACATGCAGGTGATGGCGGCAATCCTCCAAAGCGATCCCGACCCGCACGGCGGGGCCGGAGTTGGCGACGCCGATGACCTTCCCGGGTAGACCGCCCCGCTCGGCCGGCGGTACGAGATGGAGGCGGCGCTGTTCTCGGTTGGCTGGTGTAGGTGGGCTGTGGGCGGTGGTCATGGCGTGCTCCACACAGTCGGCGGGTCGCCGTCGGCCAGGTTGTCCGGGCCCGGGACGGAGGCCGGGGCGGGAGGGTCGGAGGCCGGGCGGCGCTTCGAGCGGCTTTTGTCTGCCGCAGGTGCGGCGGTGAAGACGTCGCGGCTGGCGGGGCGGCGGCGTGATGCGGCGGCGGGCATGCCGTGCGCGGACGGCTCGGCGGGCAGCCCGGCGAGGGCGGCGGCCTCGTCCACCGAGGCGAGGGTCATCCGGGAGGCGGGTACCCACCGCCAGGTCGCGGTGGGTTGGGCGCGGCGGAGCCGGCGGCGCGCGAAGTGCGGTGAGAGCAGCCCGAAACCGGAGGTGATGTCGGCGGCGGCAGCGCGGGCCGCCGCGACGGTCGGGCCGGTGGTGGTGGCATGCACCGCGACAAGCAGGTGCGGGGCGGCGGCCAGCTTTCCGCGCGCTTGGCGCGCCAGCTCGGCCAGGTACGGGTCCGCGCGGTTGGTTTGATGCTTGCGGGTGGTCGGACCGGGCGTCACCAGGTCGAGGACTCCGATGATCAGCGCCCGGAGGCCGTCTGCGAGCAGGCCGATTGCGCGGGACGCGCCGCTGCGGGGGCGGCGGACACGGTTGGGGTGGGTGGTGGCGCGGCGTAGCCCGGCGACGCGGCGGGCGGGGGCGCGGGTGACGTGGACCTGCAGCAGTCCGCCGCCGGTGCGGCCGGCGGCGGCGAGCCCGTCATACACCGCCCGGAGCCGGTCCTCCTCCGGCGGCGCACTGGCCTCCCACCGCTGGCCCCGGCTCGGCGCGGCGTCGTCCACCAGCGGTAGCCACTCCGGCTGGGTCGGCAGCAGCGCCACGGCGGCGACCAGGCTACCGGGTGCGAAGGCCGGTGGGCGGGTCTGTTCGGCGCGGGCACCGGGCCACGCGCGTTGCAGCAGCCGGAGCACGGCGGTCGGGTTCACGCCCGGGGGCAGCCACAGACCGCAGCGCATGCCGCGCGGGTCGGCTTGGACCTCCCAGACGAGGCGGTGCGGGCGCCACGACCACCGACTCGATGCGGGCAACGCCGTAGCGAGCAACCGCCACAGTCCGACGGTCGCGGCGGGGGTCGCCGACACCGGCGGGACGATCTCCAACCAGCGGGCCTGCCCGGCGTGGCGACGCCACACGCGCCGCCGCCACCACGCCCACCCGAGCCATGCGGCGACGAGCGCGGCGAGGCCAAGTAGCAGCAGCGGCCAGTGCGCGCTGACGAAGACCGCCGTCGCTGCGGGGGCGTTGTCGGCCCAGGTGCCGCACATAAGGTGCCCGATGATGGAGTCCGGGATGCCGTCGTGGCCGGGTACGCAGGTCGCGGACGGCGACACAGGGATGGGTGACGGTGTGGTGGTGGGCGATGGCGCGACGAGCGAGGGCAGTGGAGTGGACATGGCAGACTCCCAGGAGGTCAGCTGAGGTTCAGTGGCAGCCGGTGGTGGGGCCGGTGACGACGAGTTGGTGCTCGACGTCGGAGGCGAGGCTGTGAAACGCGACCCGGCTGTTGCCACAGGCGAGGAGCGCGTCTCCGCGTGCCGCGGACAGCAGGAAGGCCCGCTCCCCGTCGGTGAGCCCGAACGCCTCGGTCACCGCGTCGATGGCCTGGGGTGCCTGGCGTAGCAGCACCTGCGTGGCCGCGTTGCTGACCACGGCGCGGCCGACTTCGGTGCCGAGCACGTCGGCGGCGTCCTGGGTGACCACGGTCAACCCGGCCCCGTACTTGCGAGCGGATTTGGCGAGACGGAACAGGAACTTCGCGCCGAGCCCGGCGCGCAGCATCAGCCACGCCTCATCGACCAGCACCATGCGCCGCACATCCGGCGGCGATGAGTTGGCGACCGTGCGCCAGATCGCGTCCAGTGTCAGTAGCGTCCCGACCGGCTTCAGCTCGTCGGGCAGGTCCTTGATCGCGTACACCACCAAGTGCCCCTGCGGGGCGGTGGTCGTCGGCCCGTCGAACAGGCCGGCGAACGACCCGGACACATACGGATGCAGACGGGCGGCGAGGGTCCGCCCGGCCTCGCCGATCTCCGTCAACGCCTGCGCCACATTCGCCAGCAGCGGAGCGGGACGTCGCCAGGTACGCGGGTCGGTGGTGATGCCCTTCGCCCGATACGCGGCCAGGACAGCCGCGTCGAGGACCGGGACATCGTGTGGGTCGAGGGCGGCGGCGGTGTTGTCACCGGTGGTGAGCACCGCGACGAACGTCTGCATGAACAGGGTCCGCCGGAACAGAGCATCACCGCCGTCAGCGGCAGACAGGTCTAGGGGGTTGATCCGCACGCCGGGCGCGCCGGGGCGGATGATCGTTCCGCCGACGGCTTCCGCCAGCTTGAGGTATTCGTCTTCGGGGTCGACCACGAACGCTTGGACCCCGAGGTAGAGGTTGCGCAGCAGGTCGAGCTTGGCGAGGTAGGACTTGCCTTCACCGGAGCGGGCCAGGATGACGGCGTTGAAGTTCGACTGCGCCCACCGATCCCACACCACGACCCCGGCGGAGGCGAGGTTCAGACCGTAGAGCACACCCATGCCGGCATCCCCTGCGGTGACCGGCAGGTCTGGGCTGGTGAACGGGAAGCTCGCGGCGAGGGCGTCGGTGTCGAACACCCGGCGCATGCCGAGGCTGTCGACGGCCAGGGGCAGGCTGGTGATCCAGCCCTGCAACTGCCGCCACGTCGCCGGGGCCACATCGAGCAGCAGCGACGACGCTAAGGCTCGCACCTCCGCCACCCGGTCGGTGAGGTCGGTCTCGGTGTTGGCGTGCACGGTCAGGTACAGGCCGAGGCGGAACAGTCGGGCTTCGCCTCGGGCGACCCGCGCGGCCAGCTCGGCGGCGTCCGCCGCGGCGGCGTCCAACTCCGGGTCATCAAGACGCCCCTTCCCCGCGTCCGAGCGCCGTGAGGACTCCAGCCGGCCGCGCTGCTTACGCAGCCGGTCGGAGGCGACGACCGGGGCGACGGGTTCGATGTGCAGAGCGACGTCGACCCGGCCCGGATAGGACAGGATCGGCTCCAACCAGCCGGCACCGACCTCGGCCGGGTAGCCGGTCACCGCCAGGGTCGCCGAGTAGTTCTCCCCCACGTGCACGGACCTGCCACCGACCTCGACGGCGTCAGGGCTGCCGGGCAGCACCCCGCCGGTCGCGGTCGCCGGGCGGCTGCGGGAGAAATTGGGCAGCTTCATGCGTCGTCACCGTCCTGCAGGTCACGCCGTAGCTCTCGGATGCCAGCGCCCGCCCACG
Organism: Micromonospora sp. D93; assembly: GCF_018070365.1. Lineage (NCBI taxonomy): Bacteria > Bacillati > Actinomycetota > Actinomycetes > Micromonosporales > Micromonosporaceae > Micromonospora > Micromonospora sp. D93. The sequence goes on from NZ_JAGPXW010000005.1 coordinate 320,126, forward strand.
CGGGGTTGGGGGCGGCCGGGTCGAGGCAAGCGGCAAGGGTTGTCTGGGTGTCGTAGTCGTCCAGGACCGTCGCGGTGACCTCGCAGCCGGCCAGGGCACGCACCGCCTCCCGCGCCTGGTGGGCGGTGTGGCCGGGGCCACGCCGCCCGCGTACGGCGATGGTCACCTGCCGGTGCAGCAACTCCCGCCCGGTGGCGAGTTCGTCGAGGAACCTGGCGTGCGATCGGGCCGCCTCTTCCAGCGCCGGGTGTGGCAGGGCCGGGGCGCGGCGCTCGATGCGGTCGGCGACGTGGGTCAAGTCGACGCGCTGTGCCCGTACGAGGATCTGGGTCGGGGCGTCGAGGCTGTTCAACCAGCGGGCGAACCCGGCGACGAGGCCGTTCTGCTCGCCGGGTGAGCGAAGCCCGAACGCCACCGTGGAGGCCGACACCAGTGCGGTGGTGCCGTCCGGCCCGAGGTCGATCAACCCGTCGGCGATGATGCCCGTCGCGGGCAGACGCAGCGGTGCCGGGAGTGGCAGCTTGTCACCGCGCCCCCCGGTGGTTGCCATCCATGGCGGGGCCGGGCGGATTTCCTCGTCGGTGGGGACGAGGCGGTGCGGGGTGCGGCGGTGCCGGATCGCGGCGAGTAGCCAGGTGTCGAGGCTGATCCCGTCGCGGCGGCCGACCGCGAGGAAGAACGCCGCCCCGGCGACCGGGATCGTCCCGGCGATGAAGTACAGCGGGTTGACGACCGTCGCGAGGGCGGTCCAGACCGCGTAGAGGATCAGCGCGGTAACGGTCAGAACGACCACCTGGCGCAGGGTCAGACCGAACACGATCCGGTCGGGTCGTTCCACATCGGCCGGCACTCGTGCTCTTAACGGCTCATCGAACGTTCGTCGTGGCATCGGTGATCACTCCTGTCGGGGACGGCGACGGACGGGACGCTCCGAGCTGCTGGGCGTGGCCGGGCGCAGCGGACGGGCGGGCGGCTCCGCGCGCTGCGTTGCCGCAGGGGCGGGGTCGCGAGGCGGTGCGGGTGCCGGAGTCGGAGCCGGGATGGGGACGGGACGGGGGGTCGGGGGCGGGACCACCGGGCGCACGGACGGGGACGGCCGGGCGGTCGGGGACGGACCGGCCACCGGGACCGTCCGGGTGGCTGGGGCGGGACGGGCTGCTGGGGACGGGACCGCCGCCCGCACGGACGGGGACGGACGGGCAGCCGGGGCCGGTCTGGGTGTCGGGGTCGGTCGCGGTGTCGGGGCGGCGGTCCGGGTGACTCGTGGCGGGGTGGCCGGGTTAGCACCGGCGGCCGGTGGCGTGCGCGCGGGCGTGGCTGGTGCTCGTTTCGCCGCTGTGGGACGCGGCCGAGCAGGTGTCGCCGGCGCGGTCGAGAACGTCGGCGTGACCGGGGCTGGAGGCCGCTTCGGTGCGGTCTGGGCCGGCGGTGCCGCCGAGAACACCACCGCCGGCGCCCTGGTGGAGGCCGGTGCGGAGCCGGTGGCGTCTCTGATCGCGGCCGGGGCCAAGGTGGTCGGCGGGTGGCTGAACGACACCGCACTGGGCGACACCGAGGCGGGCGGTGCCGGTTGCGGGCTCGGCGTGGCCGAGAACCCGGTGGGCGGGACGGCACCCGTCGGGCCGGCGGTGGCGGGCGGCTCGGTGTGACTGAACGCCGGAGCGGTCGTGGTTCCGGCGGGCTGAGCGAGGGGCGTGTGGACGGACGGGGCGTGACTGAACGCTGCCGGACCGGCGGGCACCGGGGACGGCCCGGACGGTCCCGACCGGGGCGGACGGGGTGGGCGCGGCGTGCCGGGGCGGGGCGGACGGCCCGGTCCGGGACGACCGAGACCGGGACGGGGTGCCGTCCCGCCTCCACGGACGGCCGTCCCCGCCGTCCGTCCGGCGGCCTTCGATCCGCCCAGCGCACCGGCCGCCAACCCGAGGGTCTTGAACGTCAGATAGGTCGAGACGAGTTGGCCGAGCAGACCCCGGCCGCGGGACTGACCGAGCGGACCGAGGATGAACTGCTTCATCCAGCCCGGCAGTTTGATGAGGACCCACAGCATCGTCAGGCAGACCCCGATGCCGAGAAATCCGTCGGTGGTGATCGGGAGGCCGAGGACCGCCGGTCCGGTTGGGGTCAGGAACACCCGGATGGTGGCCAGCATGATGAAGGCTTGGGCGAGTTGCATGCCCAGGCACGCCCCGAACGCCCGCCACCAGGTGTAGGCCAGGCCCTCGGTCTGCGGGGTGGCATGGCACATCAACGCGAGCGGCGACACCCCGATCAGCAAAATCATGGCCGCCACGCGCAGGATGAAGGTCAGCACGACCACGATGGCCATCACCAGCGCCGCGAGGATCATCAACGTCAGCAGGAAATTGTTGCCCTGGCTGGCGTTGGTCAATGCTTGGGTGAGCGCGGTCGCGGCGGCCGGACCGTCGACGCCTTGACCGGCAATCGCGGCCGTCAGCGCGTTGACGACGGTGAGGATCTTCGCGCAGAGCAGCAGCGACAGGTTCGCCCCGACCCCGCCGATCAGCAGACGCGGCAGGATCTCCTTGAGCCCGTGCCGGCTTTGCAGGGTCTCCCGCGAGGTCACGACGAACCCGCCGACGATCACGAACAGCACGAAGACCGTGTTGGCGATGACCAGACTCGTCGTCCAGATCGTCTTGACCTGCTCGTTGTCGGTCAGGTCCGGGGTCGACAGGACGGTCTTGCCGAGGGTGTCCATGACCGGAGCCAGGCCGGTCTCGACCATCCAGGCGAAGAAGTCGTTGATCCCTTTACGGATCTGACCGGGAATGTCGTACCAGGCCGGGTCATCGGTCGACGTGGCTGGCGGTGTCGTCGGGCTGGTACCAGGTGACGGGTCCGGCGTCGGGGTTGGTGTTGGTGTTGGTGTTGGTGTTGGTGTTGGTGTTGGTGTTGGTGTTGGGGTGCTGGTCGGCGGCGGACCGATGGGGCTCGGTGTCGGAGTGGGGATGGGGATCGGGCCGTCCGGTGACGGCGGGATACCAGGGGTAGGCACGCCCGGCGCGGGCGCTGGTGCGGGTTCGGCCAGCGCGGGCGTGGCCGCGACAGCGATCCCACCGGCGAGTCCCGCGCCGAGCAGCAGTGCCAGGGCCAGTCGTGGGAGGCTGGCGGTGTCTCGGGCGGCGCGTGTCCGGGTCGGGGTCATGGTTACTTCACCCACTCGCCGACGATGGTGACGAACAGCGGCGCCAGCAGGGCCAAGGCGTAGCCGATCGCGGCGGACTTCATCGCGAGCTTGCCTTTTTCGGTTTCGCTGGGGTCGCCGTTGGCGGCGAGGTAGCGCAGGCCACCGACCGTGAGGAACAGAGTCGCGACGGCGACGAGGATGCCGACCAGCCAGGCCCGAATGTTGTTGATTACGGTTTCGATGGATTCCGGGCCTGCCGGCTCCTGGGGCTCGGCGGCGTAGGCGGCGGTGTCGCCCAGCACGATGACGGTACTCAGGACTGCGGCCACCACGATCAGGACCGGGATCAGGCGGGTGGCCTGGTAGAGCATCCAGTCAGAGGGGTGCAGTCGGGGTCGGCGAGGACGCCGGGGCGGCTTGCGCCGCGACGGGGGTTCGCGAGTGGGCTTGCTGCTCATGGGTGGAACACCTCCGGGCTTGGGCCGCAACCGGCCCCGGGGCGTGGCGGGGCTCGATTGCGGCGCGGTGGGTGACAGAGGCGGGGGCGAATCGAGCCGCACGTGGTGACCAGGAGTTCCGACCGGCGCGGGGGCCGTCCTCCTCACAGAGGTGTGGTGGGCCGGGCGAACGGTGTGTCAGCGCCGTCAGCGGGGCCGGCCGGGGAGGTCACCTAGGCGGGGAAGTCCCGCACTAGGGGAATACAAATCCGAGGGCCGATTTGGAGAAGCACAGCTCAGCGGAGGTGGGTCACGGGCGGCGGACGGGTGCCGCCTGCGGTGCGGTGATCCCGGTGGCTTCGGCGATGACGTCGGCGGTCGGGTCGCTGAGCGCACCGGATCGGATCGCCGCGACGAGCCGCTCGACGGCGGCGCTGCGCCGCTTGTAGACACCCCACCGGGGCAAGCCGTTGCGCTCGGCGTACGCGGCGAGGCTGGTGTCCTCCAGGAACGTCCCGCCAATCAGGTCCGCCTCGGCGACGGTGATCACCCCGAGACGCACCGCGCGGGCCAGGACCAGGTCCGGGTGGCCGTATGGGGCGGGCGGCAGCGCCGAGCCGGGCGCGAAGTTCGCCTCCCCCGACGCGGCCGGCTCCTGCCCGCGCAGCGCGGAACGAGCGCCGGAGAACGCGGCGTTGAGTAGGGCGTTCACGATGCCCGGCTGGCCGATGTTGACGGTGTGCAGCGCCTTGAGGAATGCCTCGATCAGCGCGGCGTGCAGGTCGCCGGACGACAGCTTCGACAGCAGGTGCGCCCGGTGCCGCAAGCCGGGCAGGGCCACCCCGACCGCGCCAACGATCCACGGCTCGCCGCCGGTGCGGGCTCGGGTGACGAGGTACCTCCACGCGGCGTCCTGCGCCGCGGCGCCGCAGGAGGGGTGCATGAGGATCGCCGACAGCTCGGTCAACGCGATGGTGCGGCGCGGCAGGCCGTGCCCGAGCTGCCGGCCGTCGACCGCCTGCGGCTGGGGGCCTTCGCCGCGCAGCCGGAACCGGTAGTCGATCGCGTCAAGCAGCGGCGCACCAGGCCGCGATCCTGGGTGTCCGGCGAGCGGGCCGGTAATCGGGCGAGTGTTCGCAGACATGGGTGTACTCCCTGATGGTGAGCGGGGATGCCGGACCGGCGATCGGAGGCCGGTCGGCGGTGCAGCACCCACGCCACCAGGGCGGTTGAACACATCTTGAACACTGATGATCTTGTTTCAGGTTGAACACAGCGTGATCGGCCGAGGCGTCGATGACGGCCCTCGATGCGCCGGTCAACCAGCGCGCGGCCGGTGCTCGCCGGTGTGTGCAGCCTTGTGGCTGCCCGTTCAACCGCCGCTCGCCGGGCCTATCGCCCGCCTCGGCGAGGGGCTCCGTCGGCCATGAACGCATCCGGAGGCGTCGAGGCGAGAAAGACCCGCGTGGACGGTGCGGGCAAGAGGTGTTCATGGTCGGCGGCAAATTGTTGACTGGTGGGTGAAGCCTGTTCAAGGCATCCCGACGCAAAGTCGATCTTGTTCAAGCCGAGGCGTCGAACTTGTTCACGGCACCGGGAGGGGCACCTTGCGGCGTCTGGCTCGCCATCGGAGCGACACCGCCGCGACAGTTATAGACTTCGATAGGTTCCGTGGTCTGCTGGTGGCGGTGTTCAACCTCGGACCTGCGTGTTCAACCTTTAGCTGATCTTGTTCATCGGGGTTGAACACGCCCGGTGCGGCGGGCTCGGCGACCGGTGGTCGCAACGGCGTCCTCCAAATCGAGGCCCGGATCTGTATTCCCTTTGTGTCAGCGCTTGTCGGCGGACGTGGCCCACCACCCATGCCGCAGACCCACTCGCACCACCCCGAGCCCCACACCGAACGCCCACCCGTCGGGCTGTTCCTCGTCCCCGCCCACCGCCGTGATACGCCGCTGGTCGACTCGGCAGCCTGGCACGGAATCGACCCGCAACGCCTCGCCTGGCTCATCCGGCACTACACCCGCGATGGCGACCTCGTGGCCGACCTCGACAACTGCCCAACCGTCGCCAATGCCGCCCGGTACCTGCACCGCCATCCGGCCACCATCACCACCGTTGGTGACCAGACCGGGGTCACCGACGACCGGCCCGCCCGCGCCCGCTGCCTCGCAGAGGATGCCGTCGCGCTGCTGCTGGCCGGACTACCCCGGCCCGGCGGCGACGACCTCGGTGTGCACGACATCGCCGAGGCGATGCACCTGTGGCACCGGCTACTGCGCCCCGGCGGCTTCGTCCTCGTCGCGCTACCCGCCCGCGCGCCTGAGCCAGGTCGGATCTCGCGGCGCAGCACCGTCATCAGCGCCGCCCGCATCGCCGGGCTGCGCTACCACCAGCACATCCCTGTGCTCGTGGTCCCGCTCCCGGCCCACGACCCGCGCGCCGACGCGGCCGCCGCCGCGAGCACCCCGCCCGCGCTCCTGAACGGGCGGCACCTTCACACCCACATGGACGTCCTGGCGTTCACGGCGACCACCCTCGACCAGGAGGACACCGATGCGTGAGCCCACCTCTACCGACGCTTCCGCCCCGGGCCTCGACCTCGACGCCACCGACGTCGGGCGGCTGTTCGCCCTCATCGCCGACGGGGTGCAGGGCTCGGTCCTGCTGACCGGGCAGACCGCCTCCCGCGATCTGCGGCGCGGCCGGTACACCACGGCCTCCATGGAGCACCCGGGCAAGATGCTGCCCACCATCCCCCGCTACCTCACCGCCACCTACACCCAGCCCGGCGACCTGGTGGTCGACCCGATGGCCGGCATCGGCACCACCCTCGTAGAGGCCATGCACCTCGGGCGACAGGGCATCGGCGTCGAGTACGAGAACCGGTGGGCGCAGCACGCCGCCGACAACATCCGCCTCGCCACCAGCCAAGGCGCCACCGGCACCGGCGAGATCTACACCGGCGACGCCCGCCGGCTACCCGCACTGCTCCCGAGCGAGGTCCACGGCCGGGTCTCGCTGGTCATCACCTCACCGCCGTACGGGTCATCCACCCACGGTCACGTACGGACCCCCGGCCCGCGAAGGGGCAAGGTCCGCAAGATCCACCACCGGTACGGTGCCGACGCCGGGAACCTCGCCTACACCGAACACGCCGAACTGGCCGAAGGATTCACCCAGATCCTCACCGGCTGCGCCGCTGTACTTCAGCCCGGCGGATACGTCGCGGTCACCGCCCGCCCCTACCGGCGACGCGGGGAACTCATCGACATCCCCGGCATGGTCGCCGCCGCCGGACTCGCCGCCGGACTGGCCCTGGTCGAGGAACTCATCGCGCTCATCGCCGGAGTCCGAAACGGCGTACTGGTGCCGCGGACCTCGTTCTTCCAAATGAAGAACGTCCGCGACGCCATCAACACCGGCGACCCGCAATGGCTCATCCAGCACGAAGACCTTCTGCTGTTCCAGCTCGGCGGGTCGCACCACAACCCGCGCGACTCCGCACAGAGCGGGTCCACCCTCGCCGCACCGCGCGCCGGCCACGGGCTTGATACCTCAACCCCCGCCAGCGTGGATCGACGGGCACACCCGGCGCACCCCGCCAACCCCGGCGGCAGCGCCACCGACCACCGGCCCCACCCGGGCCGGGATGCTGAAAGGACACCCGAACCGTGCCCGCCCCACCCACACACCACCGCCCACCAGCGACCCGCCGGCCCCGACACACCACGCCCGCAGACAGGCTCGTCCGCCACGGCAGACCAGCCATGAGCGCCCCGACCGCCGCCGAGTGGCGGCCCGACCCCCTCCTAACCATCGATGACGTAGCGGGCTGGCTCGGCAAGCCGAAGAACACCCTCTACGCCTGGCACAGCCGAGGTAAGGGACCTCGCGCCATCCGGGTCGGCAACACCCTGCGCTACCGGCGCAGTGAAGTCGAACGCTGGCTCGACGACCACACCGACCCGGAGCGCTGAGCCATGGCCCGACCTCCCCTACCCATCGGCACCTTGGGCACGATCCGTACCGAGAAGCTCGGCCCCAACCGGTACTGCGCCCGAGCCCGATACCGCGACCACGACGGCAAGACCCGCGACGTCGAGGCCACCGGCACCACCGCCCCCGCCGCCATACGGGCGCTCAAAGTCAAAGTCCGCGACCGTGTCGCCCCTAACGACGACGAAATCACCAGGGAGACGCACGTCAGCACGCTCGCCGCTCTGTGGCTGGAGGAGATAGCCGCAGAGGAACGGGTATCGCTGCAAAGCATCAGCAGGTACGAGATCAGCGTGCGCGTCTCGATCGTGCCGGCTTTGGGTGAACTACGGATCCGCGAGGCCAGCGCAGGCCGCCTCGACAAGTTCCTGCGGAGGATCGCCGAGGACCGTCCCTCAGCCGCCAAGAGCGCCAAGGTCGTCCTCGGCCAGATGTTCGCCCTTGCCGTCCGTCGGGGTGCGCTCACGACAAACCCCATCCGCGACACCGGCCAATTACGAAAGCCCCGCAAGAGGGTCGTCGCGCTTGATCGGGAGCAACTGGACGACGTCCGTTCGGCGATCCGGAGGTGGCAGCAGCCAACCCCGGGCAAGTCGGGGCCTCGGCCTACGAGCGACCTGGCCGACATCGTTGACCTCATGCTCGCCACCGGCGCCCGCATCGGCGAGATCCTGGCAGTGCGGTGGGAAGACGCCGACCTCGCCGCCGAACATCCCATCCTCACTATCTGCGGCACCATCATCTACATCAAGGGCAAAGGCTTCTTCCGGCAGGAATGGACAAAGAGCGATGCCGGTTACCGGTCAGTCGTCCTGCCACGATTCGCCGTCGGGATGCTCTTGGAGCGCAAGCTCAGCGCCGCCGCCGACCCCAACGACGCGATCTTCCCCTCCCGACGTGGCACCTGGCTGTCTCCGCCCAACGTTCGCCGTCAGTGGCGTGCAGCCCGCGCTGAGACCGGCCTTGAATGGGTCACTCCCCACACGTTCCGTAAGACCGTTGCCACCTTGATCGACAAGGAGGCCAACACCGACAGCGCCGCCGCGCAGCTCGGCCACGGAAGTAAGGAGACCACCAAGAAGCACTACATCGTCAAGCCAGCCCTTGCCCCCGACAGCTCTGCCATCCTCGAACAGCTCGGGGGCAGGCCGGAGCCAGGTGATTCCGAACCCCGCAACCCTGGCCCGGCCCCGACCGGGTAGCCGGGGGCGGTTGGCGGCTGGTACGCCTACCACCCGGCCTGCCGAACCTGATCGCCCCGGCCGTTACTGAGGGGTTTTCGGGGGAGGGTTCGAAACTACATAGACAACCATTAAGGCCCTGGCCAGCTTTTTGCTGGTCAGGGCCTTAAATTGGTGCGCCGCCAGGGACTCGAACCCCGAACCCGCGGATTAAGAGTCCGCTGCTCTGCCAGTTGAGCTAGCGGCGCTCGTCGGCAACGGAGAGAACATTAGCACCCCTCCAACGCGGGCTCCAATTCGGTTACCCGGGTCCCCCCTTCGGTCGAGCTTTGCCGGCAAAAAGCCCCAAACCGACCACGGTCGCCAAGATCGGGGCGTGGGTTGCGGCGGTGATGCGGCACGATGTCCGCCAGGTACGCGAGAACAGAGGTGGGCATGGCACGGTTCACGCGAGCCGGGGCGGTGGTGGGCGCCCTGACTCTGGCGGCGTCGCTGGCACTGACCGGATGCGGCGGCGACGAGAAGAAGCCGGAATTCGTTGGCGGGGCGTCCTCGGACGTGAGCGTCACTCCTGGTTCGGCCGCACCTTCGACGCCAGGCACACCGGGCGGACCGGCGCTCACGCTGAGCCCGGCGAACGGCACGAAGAACAGGCCGGTGAGCACGGAGATCAGCGCGAAGCTCCCGGACGGCGGGAAGGTGTCCGCGGTCACCCTGACGGCGGACGGCGGGGGCTCGATCCAGGGCAAGCTGCGTACCGATGGTTCGTCCTGGGTGCCGTCCACCCCGCTGAAGTGGGGCACCCGCTACACGGCCACTGTGACGGCGAGCGCGTCGGACGGCACGAGCAGCCAGGGCACCAGCAGCTTCACCACGATGGCCAAGCCGAAGTCGACGATCGGGTCGGGCCTGTACCTCTTCGACGACAAGAGTTACGGCGTGGCCATGCCGGTGGTCACCGAGTTCCACCCGGGCATCCCGAAGAAGGACCGGGCGGCGGTCCAGAAGCGGATGTTCGTCCAGACCGACCCGCCGCAGCCGGGCGCGTGGCACTGGGTCAGCAACGGCACGCAGGCGTACTACCGGGCCCCGGAGTACTGGAAGCCGGGCACCACGATCACCGTGCGGATCGCCCTGGCGGGGGTGCCGCTGAGCAACGGCAAGTACGGCGACATCGACCGCAAGGCCACCGCGAAGATCGGCCGGTCGTTCGAGATGAAGGTCGACAACGCCAACAAGAAGATGACTGTGTACGAGAACGGCGCGGCGGTGCGCACCATTCCGGTGAGTCTGGGCAAGAAGAGCACGCCGTCGTCGAGCGGCACGATGGTCGTGATGGAGAAGAAGGAAGCCACTGTCTTCGACACCCGCGACGATCCGGACCCGGCCAACCGCTACGTGACCGACATCCAGTTCGCCCAGCGGCTCACCTGGGGTGGCGAGTACATCCACGCCGCGCCCTGGTCGGAGCACGTGCAGGGGCGGCGGAACGTCTCGCACGGCTGCGTGAACGTGTCGATGGCGAACGCCAGGTGGTTGTTCGACAAGACCCGGATCGGCGATCCGATCACGATCAAGGGAACCGAGCGCAGGATCGCCGCCGGCAACGGTTGGACGGCGTGGAGTCTGAGCTGGTCGGAGTTCATCAAGGGCAGCGCGTTGCCGGTGCCCAGCGGTGGGGCCGGCCCGGCGGTCTGAGCCGTCGGCTCCGTTGCGCCGGCCCTGCCGTTGGCGGGGCCGGCGTACCCTTGCACTCTCCCGCCGCGCGACATCGGCGCGCCGACCCCCGCAATCCCGGTACGGAGACGAACCAGGCTCACGAAACGCCGGATAGTAGCAGAATTCGGGCACTATTGATGGCGTGTTTCGGTTCACCCTCGGCAACCGGGGCCGGCTCTGGCGCGTCAGTAGGAGACGATGGGGCAGCGACCACGACTTGTGAGGGAATTCATGCGAGCTAGCCAGGACCAGCTGATCAGGCCCGGTGGGCGACGCCGCGTCTTCGCGGCGGGGCTTCTCGCCGTGGCGCTGGCCTTCACCTCCGCCTGTACCGACGACGGCGGTAAGCCGTCCTCGTGGCACGGCGGTGGCGAGAACCCGGCGCCGAAGGCCGCGGCGACGATCAGTGAGCCGGCGGCCGACGCCAAGGACGTGCCGGCGTCCACAGGCATCACCTTCACCACGAAGGACGCCGTGGAGACCGCTGTCGAGCTGAAGGACGCCGCTGGCAAGGCGGTCGAGGGCGCCGTCGCCAAGGACGGCAAGTCCTGGCTGCCGGCCGGCGCGCTGGCGTACGGCACGAGCTACACGGCAACGGTGACCGCCACCGGCGACGACGGGCGTCCGGCCACCACGACCAGCACCTTCACCACCATGGCCAAGCCCGGCAATCAGGTACGCGTGAGCAGCTTCCTCGGCGACAACCAGGTGGTCGGCGTGGGCATGCCGCTGATCGTGAAGTTCAGCCGGGCCATCCCGGAGGACTTCCGCGACGACGTGCAGCGCCGGATGACTGTCACCTCGACGCCGGCGCAGGAGGGGATCTGGCACTGGGTCAGCCCCACCGAGATCCGGTTCCGGCCGAAGGTGTTCTGGAAGACCGGCAGCAAGGTCTCCTACCGGGTCCAGGCGGGCGGCCTGCCGATGGGTGAGGACTGGTACGGCCGCGCCGACCTCTCGGTGGACGTCAAGATCGGCGCGTCGGTGGTCATGACTGTCGACAACAAGACCAAGCGGATGACGGTGACCCGCAACGGCTCCGTGGTCAAGACCATCCCGGTCAGCCTGGGCAAGAAGAGCACCCCGTCGTCGAGCGGCACCATGGTCGTGATCGAGAAGTTGCGCAAGACGGTCTTCGACACGTTCGAGGAGCTGGGCCCGGAGGAGGGTTACCGCACCAAGATTGACTTCGCGCAGCGCCTCACCTGGGGCGGGGAGTTCATTCACGCGGCACCCTGGTCCGAGGGCCAGCAGGGCACCACGAACGTGTCGCACGGCTGCGTGAACGTGTCGATGGCCAACGGCGACTGGCTCTTCAAGAACACCCAGATCGGCGATCCGATCACGGTGAAGGGCACCGAGCGCAAGCTGCAGAACGGCAACGGCTGGACGGACTGGAACGTGAGCTGGGACGAGTACGTGAAGGGCAGCGCCCTCCCGTACGAGCCTCCGGCCGACCCGGACGCCACGCCGACCCCGGACGGGGCGGTCACCCCGTCCGCCACGCCGACCGCCTGAGCCAGCCGACGAAAGCCCCCTCCTCGGAGGGGGCTTTCGCGTGGTCCCCCATTCTGCCCCCACAACGACTCAGGCCCCCTCCGAGGAGGGGGCCTGAGTGGTGAAACCAGTGGGGTGACTGAGGGGAATTGAACCCCCGACAACCGGGACCACAACCCGGTGCTCTGCCAACTGAGCTACAGCCACCACGCCGCCGTCGCCCGGTCGATCGCTCCGGGCGGGGTGCGGATCAATAATAGCCACACCACAGCGCGCCTCGTCCAGCGGGTTCCCTGCTCCCCGAGAGGAGCTGCCGTGGTCAGAGTTCGGCGGCGATGGCCTTGGCGGTCTCGACATCCGGGCCGGGCAGCGGAACGAAGATCGTGCGCCGGTAGTACTCCAACTCCCGGATGCTCTCCCGGACGTCGGCCAGCGCCCGGTGCGCGAGACCCTTCTGCGGCTGGCCGAAGTACACGCGGGGGTACCAGCGGCGGCAGAGTTCCTTGATCGACGACACGTCGATCATCCGGTAGTGCAGGTGCGCGTCGAGGCGGGGCATGTCCCGGGCGATGAAGCCCCGGTCGGTGGCGATGGAGTTGCCGCACAGCGGAGCCGTACGCGGATCCTTCACGAAGGTGCGGACGTAGTCCAGGACCAGGTCTTCGGCCTCGGCGAGGGTGACTGCCGAGCGGCGGACCTCCTCGGTGAGGCCGGACTTGGCGTGCATGGTCTGCACGATCTCCGGCATCCCCTCCAGTGCCGCCTCGTCGGCGTGGATAACCACGTCGACACCGTCACCCAGCACGTTGAGGTCGGGATCGGTGACCAGTGCCGCAACCTCGATCAGTTTGTCCCTGCCGAGGTCCAACCCAGTCATCTCACAGTCGATCCAGACGAGGAGATCAGCCACCGGGACAGCCTACGCGCAGCCCGCGCCCCGCGGCTGCGCGCTCTCGGCGGGCCGGCCCGCTAGGGTTTCGGGGTGCCAGCAGAACCCGTCGCACCGCCCGCCGTCACCGAAGACGATCCCGGCGGCCGTACGGTCCGTCGCCTGGTCGCGGTGGTGGCCCTCGGCGCTGTGCTGCCAGCGCTCTACCTGCCCGGCCTCGTGCACAACTTCTTCGATCTCAAGATCTACATGTCCGCGATGGACTGGTGGCGCGTCGGTCACCCGCTCTACGACTACGTCCAACCTGACCGGGTGCAGGGCGAGCTGTTCTTCACCTACCCGCCATTCAGCGCGCTGCTGCTGTGGCCGTTCGGTCTGCTGCGGCTCGGCGCCACCGTGGCGATCTTCACGGCGCTCACCGTGCTGGCCGTCGTCCTGACCACCCGGTGGCTGGTGTCGCCGGTGATCGCCCGACACGACCTGCCCCGCACGTTCACCCTGATCGCCGCCGTACTGCTGGTGCTGGCGGTGGAGAGCATCCGCGAGACGATCACCTTCGGCCAGATCAACATGCTGCTGGTCGTGCTGATTCTGGCCGATCTGCTGTTCGCGGTACCGCAGGCGCGACGCTGGGCCGGGGTGGGCGTGGGGCTGGCGACGGCGCTCAAGCTCTTTCCCGGCATCTTCATCGTGTACCTGCTGGCCACGCGACGGTGGCGGGCCGCCGCAGTGGCGAGCGCGACCGCGGCGGCGGCGACCCTGCTCGCGGCGGCGATCGCCCCACGGGACTCGTGGCGGTTCTGGACGCACGAGCTGTGGACCACCGAGCGGGTGGGACGCACCGACATCGTCGGCAACCAGTCGCTGTTCGGTCTGCTCAGCCGGTTCACCGAGCCGGAGAAGCCGGACCGGCTGCTCTGGCTGCTGGTGGTCGCCGTGGTCGCCGCCTACGGGCTGTGGCGGGCCGCCCGCGCGGCGCGGGCGGGTGACCCGTTGACGGGCCTGACGTTGACGGGGTTGGTCGGTTCCCTGGCGAGCCCGATCACCTGGACCCACCACATCTACTGGTTCGTGCCGGCGGTGGTGCTGCTCGCCGACGCGGCGTTGAGCGCCGACCGCCCGGACGAGGTGCGCCGACGGCGGTGGTTGGCCGGGCTCGCGCTGGGCATCACCGCCGTGACCATCTACGGCGTGGTGACGTTCCAGGCATGGGGCGCGGGACCGGTCCACACTCACGACCCGGTGGACTTCGTCGTGCAGAACACCTACGTGCTGCTCAGTCTGCTGCTGCTGGCGGCGTTGCCGGTGCGTCCGAAGCTCGGTGTGGAAAATCGCACCAATTGGACAGACCTCCCGAGTAGCCATGTTCGGCGCTAACCTGTCCTCATCTACCTCAAGCGTCGCTCGGGTAGCACCGATCCCCCGGTGAGAGTGGCCCTCCGCGTCGGCAGCGCGGAGGGCCACTCGCCGTTCCGCCCCGTCACCCGGTCGGACCGCCGACCGGTGGGACCGCCACCGGCCGGGCCGTGGGCTCGTCCGGGTCGGCCGGCGGCCAGGCGAGACTCAGCCTCACCTCTGGCGGGCGGGGCAGCCGGACCGGCTCGTCCAGGTCGGCGAGGGTGGCCGCACGAGCGGCGGCGATCGCCGACCGGGAGGGTGCCCCGGCCCCGGCCGGGAGCAGTTGTACCGGCAACGGCGGGGTCGGATCGGGTTGCCGGGGGCCGAGGCCACTCAGCGAGGTGACGCCGAGGCGGCCGGCGAGCACCGGCACCTGGTCCGGCTCGACCACGAAGATCACCTCGCGCGGGCGCAGCGGTCGCAGCAGGAGCAGCACCGCGCACACCACCAGCAGCACGCCGACGGTCAGCAGACCCCAGGTGGCCGGACCGGTCCACCCGGCCCGCAACTCCGCGCGCAGTTCCACTGCCACGTCGGCGGCGCCGTCGGGGCGCATCACCACCAGGCTCATGGGTTCACCGGCGAGGTCGTCCGCGCTCCACTCCAGTGAGCCGATCCCCTCGCGTACCCAGAAGGGCCGGCCCAACGGCGTGACCGGCCCGCCGGCCGTCGCGGCGCCCGGGGTGTCGGTGGCCGGTCCGGCCGGATCGAGCCGGACCGGCAGCGGGCCCCGGGCCAGCGCCACCCGGCGGACCGTGGCGTGCGGCACCGCCTCCAGCCAGCCACGCACCTCGGCCGTGGGCGCCAACCCGACGAAGGCCGGCCCGCCAGTGGTGTGGGCGTCCAGTCGGAGCCGCGTCTGCGCGGTACGCGCGAAGGGGGCCTCCTGTCGCAGCAACCGGTCGAGGTCGGTGATCACGACCGCGTGACCGGGCGTGCGGACCGTCTCGAAGCGGGCGGCGAAGGACCCGCCGGGGTCGGCGTGTCGGGTCACCAGCCACAACCCGCCGCCGGCGAACAGCGCCGGAATTCCCACGACCAACAGCAGCACCCCGGCGATCATCCGCACGAACCGCATCCGCACCGTCCCCCTCCGTAGCAAAACACCCGGCCGACCTTACCGACGTACACCGTCTGATCAGGGGATATCCACGGCACGGCCGGTACCGACTCCGGAAAGCGCGCTGGCCCGCCGGTTGATCCGGCGGGCCAGCGGGTGGGACGGGGTCAGGCCTTGGCGACCGGCTCCCGGCGGGTACGCGCGAACGCCAGCCCGCCCAGCACCAGGCCGGCCAGACCGGCGACGAGACCGGCCACACCGAGGCCGACCGCGAGCCCGTTGCCGTCGTCGTCGTCATCGTCGTCGGGCGACGCGACGGCGGCGCTCGGCGCGGGCGATCCGGCCGGCGCCGCGGCGGCGGCCAGGGCGAGGACCGGAGCCGGGTGCTCCGGCTCCTCGGCACCCGGCGCCGGCTCGTCGATCCAGCGCGAGATGTTGCCGTCCGAGTAGGTCTGCAGGGTCTTGAAGACCATCGACTCGACCTGCGGCAGCGGCCCCAGCGAGACGGGGAACTCCTGGAACTGACCCGGCTTCACCGCCGCGTCACCGGAGGCCGTCCAGGTGATCTTGGAAACCGCTTCGGTGAGCTGACTACCGTGCACCTCGATCGGCGGGTCCACCTTGCGCTTCTCCGTGGTGACCGTCCAGCCGGGGATCGGCATCGTCGACACCGAGCCGACCGGGGCGTTCTCCGGCAGCACGACCTCCAGCTTGGTGGTCGAGGCGGTGTCGCTCTCGTTGGGCACCCGGAACGCCACGCGGGCGTAGCCGCCCTGGGTCGCCTCCTTCGGGTTCACCGTGACGTGCGCGGACGCCGGTCCGGCGAAGCCGAGCACAGCGGTGGCGGCGGCGGTGAACGCCAGGGCGGCAGCGGCGGTTGCGGTACGCCGGATTCGGGTCATGGGTTTCGCGAGCCTCTCTAACGGATGGGCACGGTGGCGGTCACCGTTGCCTGGTCGATGTCGGTCGTACGGGCAGTGATCTTGATCTCCCAGTCACCGGCGGCCGGCAGACTGACGTCGCCGTAGGCGTGACTGTCCGTCAACCGCAGCAGGGGCACCTCGATCGGCTCGATCCCCGCCGAGGGCAGCGCGGCGGTTGCCTTCCACTCCGCGACCAGCTGTGGTTTGTTGTCCTTGTCGTACGCGTACAGGTGCACCGAGTTGTTGCCCCGCTCGGCCGGGCTCACCTCGACCTCCACGGACAGCAGTGGGCTGGACAGCCTGGTGCTGAAGAGGCCGGATTCGGCCCCGGCGGACGGGCCGGCCGCGGCGGTGCGGGCGGGCGTGGTCTGCACGAGCGTGGCGGACACGGCCAGCACGACCACTGTGACGGCCAACTCCACCAGGACCGCCCGGCGCACCGGTGCCGGGCGTTGCGCCGCGACCCGGCTACGCACCAACTGCCGGGAGTACGCCGCCACGCCGATGACCAGCGCGAACAGGCCGATCTTGGCGAGCAGCAGGCGCCCGTACGTGGTGTCGAAGAGCGCCTGCGGGGTGGCCACCTCGATCAACGCCTGGACGGTGCCGGCCAGCAGCAACGCCGAGACGGCGAGCGCCGCCCAGCGCGACCAGATCGGCAGGATCGCGCCCAACTCCCGCTCGTCGGCCTGCCGCAGCAGGAAGACGGCGAGCATGAGCAGGCCGCCCAGCCAGACCGCCATGCTGCCCAGGTGGACCGCGTCGACCACCACCGAGACCGCCGGCGCCGGGGAGGCCGCCGGGTGCCCGGCCAGCGGCCAGGTCAGCAGGGCCGCGCCGCCGAGCACGGCCAGGATGATCGCGTCCGCCCGGCCGGCGGGCCGGGCCAGCAGCGGGCGGAGCAGGAAGACGGACGCCGCCAGCAGGCCGAGCCGCACCAGGTGGGCGGCGCCGAAGGCGCTGCCGAAGACACTGCCGAACCCCTCACCGGTGACCTCGAAGAGACCACCACCGGCGGTGTAGGGCACCTGCAACCACAGGTCGGCGAGGGTGGCGAAGGCCACCAGACCGAGGCCGATCCAGGCCAACCGGGTCGGCCCCCGCCGGGAGAGCCGTCGTGGCCAGAGCGCGGCCAGCACCAGCGCCGGCCCCACCAGCAGCACCAGGCCGGCGTAGCCGAGGAAACGGGCCACCTTCACCGCCGTCTCCACCACCGGGTTGGCGCGGCTGTCCGTGCCGGAGTCGACGGGTGGGGTCGAGGGCGCGCCGACCGAGTAGGTGAACGCCCCGGAGACCGGGTGGCTGTCGGCGGAGATCACCCGGAAGCTGACCAGGTAGGTGCCGCGGGAGCCCGCCGGATCCACCGGGATGGTCACGACCCCGCCGCTGAACGACGGTTCGCCCCGGTCGGCCCGGGACCCGTCCGGCGCGATGACCCGGATCTTGTCGGGCACCTTCCGGACCGACTCGCTGAACGTGAGGACCACCTCGGACGGCCCGCTCGGCACGATGGAGGAGGCGGCCGGGCTGCTGCTCTCCAGCACCGCGTGGGCGCTGGCGGAGGTGGCTGGCGCGATCAACAGGGCGACGACGGTGACCAGGAGGCCGGCGGCTGCGGCCAGCCGGGCAGCCCAACGGCGGGGGGCGACAGTCATGCCGGACATGGTCGCCGATAGGTGTCCCTTTCGGCGACCCGAGGGGGGTGGGCGCGTCGGTGGTCGCACGTCATGAACTGGTAGTCGGCCCGGGGCGCGGAAAAGTTCCCGACGTGGCGCAGACCATCCAAGAGCCGAACGACCCTGACGCGCCGCCGGCTGCCGCGTAACCTGGTGTGTCGTGATCCCTGTCCCGCGTGACCCCGGTGCCGCCGGTCCGGCCGCACCTGTCGACGAGGTCGCCCGGGACGCGGCAACCGAGTGGGCGTTGACCGCCCGCGACGGCGACACCACCGCCCAGGCGGCGTTCGTCCGGCTGACCCAGGCCGAGGTCTGGCGGTTCGCCGCCGCCCTGGTCGACCCGGACAGCGCCGACGACCTGACCCAGGAGACCTACCTACGGGCGTTCCGGGCCCTGCCCGCGTTCGAGGGTCGCTCCAGCGCCCGCACCTGGCTGCTCGGCATCGCCCGGCGGGCCTGCGCCGACCACCTGCGCACGGTCATCCGGCGTCGGCGGCTCGACGAGCGCCTGGCGGCGAACGCGTACACCGACCACCCGCACCCGGACCCGGCCGGCCAGCTCGGTGCCGCCGACCTGGTCCGCCGCCTCGGCCCCGAGCGGCGCTCCGCGTTCGTGCTCACCCAACTGCTCGGCCTGTCGTACGCCGAGGCCGCCGCCGTCGAAGGGGTGCCGGTGGGCACCATCCGCTCCCGGGTCGCAAGGGCCCGTGACGACCTGGTCGAGGCGGTCGGCGACGCCCTGACCGGCTGAACGCGGAACTTCCGGCGCGGACGGGACGACAAATGAGCGTGACAGCACCTTCCACCCGAGGCGGCCGTTGGCCGCTGATCCGCCCCTGGCTCGGCGTCGCGGCCCGACTCGGCCTCGCCGCCGTCTGGCTGGTCGCTGGCGCGTCGAAGGTCAGCGATCTCGCCGCCTCCGGGCGGGCTGTCAACGCGTACCAGGTGCTGCCGTACGACGTGGCGACAGTGCTCGGCGCGGCCCTGCCCTTCGTCGAGCTGGCGTTGGGCGTCCTGCTGCTGCTCGGGCTGGCCAGCCGGCTCGTCGCCGGGGTCTCCGCCGCGCTGCTGGTGGTCTTCATCGCGGGGATCGCCTCGGCCTGGGCGCGTGGGCTGGCCATCGACTGCGGCTGCTTCGGCAGCGGCGGGCAGCTGGCCGCGGGGCAGGCACCCAGTTACCTCCCGGAGATCCTTCGGGACCTGGGATTCTTGATTCTGGCCGGTTTTCTGCTGATCTGGCCGCGTACGCCGGTATCGGTGGACGGGTGGTTGTCCGGCGAACCCGTTGTGGAGGACGAGGATGAGTAGTCGCAAGGGGCAGCGGGACGCCGCCCGAGTGGTCCGCGAGCAGTTGGCCCGTGAGCGGCGCCGCCGCCGCACGATCTGGGTCTCCGCCGCCGCTGTCGTCGTCCTGCTCATCGCCGGTGTCGTCGGCTGGGCCGTCTGGTCCAGCCAGCGCTCCGACGACTTCACCACACCACCCGGCGCCAACGCGGCCGGCACCGGCATCGTCACCGGCGGCGGCCCAGTCACCGTCGACGTCTACGAGGACTTCCTCTGCCCGGCGTGCAAGCAGTTCGAGCAGACCAGCGGGTCGACCCTCGAACAGTTGGTGGCCGAGAACAAGGCGACAGTGGTCTACCACCCGGTCGCGTACCTGAACCGTTTCTCCACCACCGAGTACTCCACCCGCTCCTCGGCCGCCTCCGGCTGCGCCGCGGCGGGCGGCAAGTACCACGAGTACGCCAAGGCGCTCTTCGCCCAGCAGCCGCCGGAGGGCAGCGCCGGGCTCACCGACGACAAGCTCATCGACATCGGCACCGGCGTCGGCCTCGACCGGGGCTCCTTCGGCAGCTGCGTGAAGGACGACACGTACCGGGGGTGGACCGAACACGTCACCGAGGACGCCAGCCGGAGCAACGTCACAGGCACGCCGACCGTCAAGATCAACGGTCAGCCCCTGGAGAACCCCACCCCGGACGCCCTCACCGCAGCCATGGCGGCGGCCGGCAAGTGATCCGTACCCTGCTGGGGCGCGCCGGCCTGGTCGCCGCCGCAGCCGGCCTGGTGACAGTGATCAGCGCGGCGCCCGCCGCCGCGCACGGCGCCGACGCACCGGACGGCACCGACTATCGCACCCGGACCACCGGCGTCGCACCGGCGCGGCCAGGGCTCGAGGTACGCGTCGTCGAGGCCGGCGCCCGACTGGAGCTGACCAACAACACCGGCCGCGCCATCGAGGTCATCGGCTACTCCGGTGAGCCGTACCTGCGCGTCGGCCCGGACGGGGTCTTCGAGAACAGCCACTCCCCCGCCACGTACCTGAACCGCACCATCACCGGGGACACCGCGCTCCCGGCCGAGGCCGACCCGGCCGCCGCACCGTCCTGGCGGCGGATCGCCGACGGCACCACCGCGCGATGGCACGACCAACGCGCGCTGTGGCAGGAGTCGGCACCACCGGCCGCGGTACGCGCCGCGCCGGACCGCGAGCACCGCGTCCGGGACTGGACGATCCCGCTGCGCGACGGCACCGACCCGGTGGTGATCGGCGGCACGCTGGACTGGGTGCCACCGCCGGACGCGTACACCTGGTGGGCGGTGAGCATCGTGGGGCTGCTCGCGGTGGGCGCGCTCGGTCTGCTCACCGCCTCCGCCCCGGCCGGCGCCCGCGCGCTGTCCGCACTGGGCGTGTTGCTCATCGCCGGCGGCGCGCTGGCCGTCGGGTACCCGGTGGGACGGGAACTGGACGCCGGCGCCCAGGGCGTGGCTGGGGTGCTGGTCGGGCTGCTGTCCGGGCAGATCTGGTCCCTGCTCACCGGTCTCGGCGCGGTCGCCGCCGGTTGGTACGCGCTGAGCCGCCGCCCGGCCGCCGACTTCGTTGTCGCGCTGGCCGGGAGCTGCCTGGCACTCTTCTCCGGAGCGGCGAACGCCGCCGTGTTCGCCCGCTCCATCGCCCCGGTGCCCTGGTCGCCCACGGCCGCCCGCGTGATGGTGGCGCTCTTCCTGATCAGCGGCGCCGGCGCGACCGCCGCAGGCGTCCTGCGCCTACACGCCACCTCCCGCACCACCACCCGAGTACCAACCCCAACCCCCTGACCCCCGCACCCCGCGCCCCGCGCTCCGTCCTGCGGCGATCTTGCACTTTGTGTTGGTGATATGCGGCTTTCGCCTTAAAGGCGGGGACAGAAACCGCAAGATCGCGGGAGTGAGGTGGGGTGGGTTAGGGGTCTGGGGTGAAGCCGTAGGGGAGTTCCAGGCGGTGTTTTGCCAGCAGGGGGGCGTCGCTCAGCAGAGTGCGGGTCGGGGCGTCGGCGACGATCCGGCCGTTGTCCAGGATCACCGAACGCTCGCACAGCTCCGCCGCGTACGGCAGGTCGTGCGTGACCATCAGCAGGGTCACCGGCAGGCCGCGCAGGATCTCGGCGAGCTCACGGCGGGCCGCCGGGTCCAGGTTCGACGACGGCTCGTCGAGCACCAGGATCTCCGGGTGCATGGCGAGCACGGTGGCCACCGCCACCCGGCGGCGCTGCCCGAACGACAGGTGCTGCGGGGTCCGGTCCCGGTGCTCGCTCATCCCCACCGCGGCGAGCGCCTCGTCCACCCGGGCGGCCAGCTCGGCCCCGCGCAGACCCAGGTTCGCCGGACCGAACGCCACGTCCTCCGCAACCGTGGGCAGGAACAACTGGTCGTCCGGGTCCTGAAAGACGATGCCCACACGGCGGCGCACCTCGGCCAGGGTGGCCCGATCCGGCGTGACCGTCAGCCCGCCGACGCTCACGCTCCCCTCGACCGGGGTGAGGATGCCGTTGAAATGCAGCACCAGCGTGGTCTTGCCGGCGCCGTTGGGCCCCAGCAGCGCCACCCGGTCGCCACGCGGCACGTTCAGGTCGACCCCCTGCAGGGCGACGTGCCCGTCCGGGTACGCGTAACGAACACCCCGAACGTCCAGCGAGACAGCGGTCTGCACGACACCGATCATGACAGCACGACGGCGGTGGCGGCGATGGAGGCCGCCAACACCGGCACGGTCGCCGCGACCAGCCACTGACCGGCGCTCGCCGCACCCTCGCCCTGCCACACGGCGGGCATCCGCCCGGTGTAACCCCGGGACAGCATCGCCAGATAGACCCGCTCGCCGCGCTCGAACGCGCGCAGGAACAACGCCCCGATCCCGGCGGCGAAGCCGCGCAGCTGCCACAGGAAGCGCGGGTCGTCACCCCGGGAGATCCGGGCCACCCGCATCCGCCGCGCCTCGCCGACCAGCACGTCCAGGTAACGCAGCATGAACGTGGCGATCTGGGTGAGCACCTGCGGGCAGTGCAGCCGGTCCAGCCCCACGATCAGGTCCCGGGTGGTGGTGGTCGCGGCGAGCAGCAGCGAGGCGAGCACCCCCAGGGTGCCCTTGGCCAGGATGTTCCACGCGCCGTGCAGCCCGTCCTCGGACAGGCGCAGGCCCAGCACCTCGACCCGGTCGCCGGCGCCGAGGAACGGCAGGGCGACGGCGAACAGCACGAACGGCAGCTCGATCAACGCTCGGCTGAGCAACCACCGTGGTCCCACCCGGGCCAGCGCCGCCACCCCCGCCACCAGCACGGCGTACGCGCCGAAGGCCCAGAACGCCTCGCGTGGGGTGGCCACCACGGCGAGGGTGAAGACCACCATCGCCACGATCTTGACCTCGGGCGGGAGCCGGTGCACCGGCGAGTCCGACTCGCGGTACAGCACGTGCCCGTGACCGGCTCCCATTCGCGTACCCCTGCTCAGCTGGCCGTGCCGGCGCGCGACGCCACAGCGTCACCCTCGGCGGGCGTGGCGCCCTCGGCGGGCGTCGTCGCGTCACCGTCGGTCGGCGTGCCGCCTCGACGGCGCAGCAGCCAGAACCCGCCGGCCCCGATCGCGAAGGTGACAAGCACCCCGAGCACCCCGGAGAGGCCGGTGGAGACGAAGCTGTTGCGAACGCCCCGAACGCCGTAGTCGGCGAGCGGGCTGTCGGCCAACTCGTGGTCGCGGGCCTGCTGCGCCGGGCAACTCCCAGCCACGATGTTGTCGTCGGCGTCGACGGTGCAGCCCTTGAGCAGGGACGAGTCCAGCCCGTCCGGGTGCGACGAGGCGTAGTTGCTCACCACACCGGCGAGCAGCAGGGCGACCAGCAGGCCGCCGGCCAGGAAGGCCCAGGATCGGTTCTTCATCGGACACCTCCAGCGACCGGAACGGCGGGGGCGGTGGGCGTGCGCAGGGACCGCAGCGCGTACACCAGGTCGGGGCGCACCTTCGCGACGGTGAGCACCGTGGTCGCGGTGATCAAGCCCTCGCCGATGCCGATCAGCAGGTGGACGCCGGCCATCGTGCCGGCCAGGCCACCCAGGTTGCTGCCCAGGTCGGTGGTGCCACCCAGCCAGTACTCCAGGACGAAGCCCTGCGACGCCACCACCACGCTGAGCGTCGCGGCGACGAACGCGGTCACGGCCAGCCCGGCCCGCGTGCGGGGCAGCACCCGCAACAGCAGCGCGATCAGCGCGTACGCCGCCGCGGTGCCGAGCAACGCCATGTTGGTGATGTTGAGGCCGAGCATCGCCACGCCGCCGTCACCGAAGATCAGTGCCTGCACGACCAGCACCACTGCCACGCAGAGCGCTCCGACCCAGGGGCCGACCAGCATGGCGGCGAGCGCGCCACCGAGCAGGTGGCCACTGACACCGGCCGTGAAGATCGGGAAGTTGAGCATCTGGACGGCGAAGATGAACGCCGCCACCAGGCCGGCCATCGGGGCCAGCCGGTCGTCCAGGTCGCGCCGGCCGCGCAGAACGCAGGCGGTGAGCGCGGCAAGAGCGAGCGCAGCGAAGATCGCTGCCACGGGACCGTCGATGATCCCGTTCGAGATGTGCATCGCCAGTGTCTCCACGCGACCTCCCACGCGTCAGCGGGCCCGACCGGGCCGGCGTGGGTCAGCCTATTTCCCAAGCCTCGTTGTTGCCAGACTCTGGCAACAACGCATGGCCTTGATCACTCCAGGGCAGGGTCCACCGTCCACCCCGCCCACCCACACGCCGACGCGTCCCGCCGGCGGCGGCGCCCCCCGGCTCGGCGGTAGGGTCGGGCCATGACCGCGCCCGACCGCCTCTCCCCCGGTGACCCCGCGCCCGAGTTCACCCTCGGCACCGACACCGGCGACCAGCTCTCCCTCGCCGACCTGCGCGGCCGCAAGGTCGTCCTCTACGCCTACCCGGCCGCGATGACCCCCGGCTGCACCAAGCAGGCCTGCGACTTCCGCGACTCGCTGGCCTCACTCCAGGCCGCCGGCTACGAGGTCGTCGGCATCTCCCCCGACAAGCCGGAGAAGCTGGCGAAGTTCCGCGAGCGCGACGCGATCACCTTCCCGCTGGTGTCGGACCCGGACAAGTCGGTGTTGATCGCGTACGGCGCGTACGGCGAGAAGCAGCTGTACGGCAAGACCGTCACCGGCGTGATCCGCTCGACGTTCGTGATCGACGCGGACGGCAAGATCGAGCGGGCGCTCTACAACGTCAAGGCCACCGGGCATGTCGCCAAGCTCCGCCGCGACCTCGGCCTGGACTGACTGTCGCACCGGTTCGCTACGGTCCGTCAGTGGTCCGATACAAGTACACGCCCGAAGCGCTGGCCGCCGCTGCCGCCGCCGCCCGCAACATCACCGAGGTGATGCGGTTGCTCGGCGTACGTGTCAGCGGTGGCTCGCACGCGCACATCAGCCGGCAGCTCAAGAGGTTCGGCATCGACACGTCGCACTTCACGAGGCTGGCGCACAACAAAGGGCGGCGTGGCGAACGGCGCACCACGTCAGCACAGCTCCTGGTTGTGCTGCCCGACGGGTCCCGCCGGACGCCAGGTGTGCGGTTGAAGTGGGCACTGGGCACACTCGGCGTGCCGGAGGAGTGTGAGGGGTGCGGGATAGGGCCGGTGTGGCGAGGCGCTGCCCTCATCCTGCACGTCGACCACATCAACGGGGACTTCCTCGACAACCGGCCACCGAACCTCCGGCTTCTCTGCCCGAACTGTCACAGCCAGACCGCCACCTACGCCGGCCGGCGGAACCGGGCCGCTGATCCCCCCATCCTCGCGACGCCGACCGATGGGGACGAACGCTCCCAGGGGACGGCTGTCGGCGATCGCCGGCCCGCCACGCGGACGGAAATCGTCGACCTGTTCGGTCGGATCGACGCGCAGCAGGTGACGGCTTTGGCGGCGGCAGCGCAGTTGGGCTGGACTCCTGCCTATCTGCACAAGGTCCGGCGAAGACTCGAGCAGGAAGGCGTGCTGACACCGCGTCCGAACCGCGGCTGGCGTTCGAGGGCTCACCGCGACGTGGTGATTGAACAGGCGCTGGCTAATCCGGGTGTTGGGCCGAAGCGGCTGTCGGGGATCCTCCGCACCCTGCCCGGCGAGGCCTGCAAGGTGAGCCATGGCACGATCTCGACCATTCTCCAGGAGGCCGGGCTCAACACCGTCGGGGCCAGACACTCTAGACTCAGGGAGTTGGCGGGAGTGGCGTAACGGCAGCCGCGCAGGTCTTAGGAACCTGTATCCGAGAGGATGTGGGGGTTCGAATCCCCTCTCCCGCACAGTCAACGAACACCACGTGCTGCGCGGCGGTTGTCGGGCGCGTCACTGTCGCGGGTCGTGGGCCTGGTCGTCGGGTCAGGATGGCGAGCGTGAGTCTGCGCTTCGTCCTCGACCCCGATCTGACCCCGCGGCTACGTGCCGAGATCGTCGACCTCTGGGTGGACGTCAGCAACGCAGGCGGCGCCGTCGGCTTCGTGCCACCGGTCAACGCCGCCGAGGTGCACGTCATCGCCGATCCGACATTCGCCGGCATCGTCGACGGACCGGACCGGCTGCTGGTCGGTTATTCCGGGAACCGACTGGCGGCTATGTTGATCTTCAGTGACAACCGTTTCCCGCTCAAGGCGCACTGGTGTGTGTTGAAGCGGGTGATGGTCCACCCGGACACCCAGGGCGCCGGCTACGGCTCGGCGCTGATGGTGGAGGCCGCCCGGCTGGGCAGGGTGTTCGGCCACGAGGCGCTGCACATCACGGTGCGCGACGGGCTGGGGCTGGACAAGTTCTACGGTCGCCTCGGGTATCGGGAGATCGGCCGACTGCCGGGCGCGCTGCGGGTGGCCGCCGACGACGACCGGGACGAGATTCTGATGTGGCTCGATCTGACGGTGGCCGACTGAGCGGTCAGCCCTCGCACCACCGGGCGTTCGCGCGGGCCGAGCTGGTGGTCGGCGCGTCGGTGGCGGGCGCGCTCGCCTTCGCCACCTCGACCGGGCGACGAGTCGGTGTCGGAGTGACGGCGGGTCGGTTGTTCGGCGGTCGGGTCGACGCGGACGGGCGCCGGGTGGCCGCCCCGGCACCGGGTGCGTACATCCGGGTCGTGCTGTTCTGCACCTGGCCGGGCGCCATCCGAATGCCGCCGGCGGTGACCCGGTTGCCGTACACGTCGCTGATTCGCAGGTTGAACGGGCCCGGCCCGGCGCCGGAGGCGATCAGCCAGTAGTTGTAGTCCTGCCGGGCGGCCGACTGCCAGGGGCCGCTGTCACCCTGCCGGACCTCGACGGACCGCAGCGGGTTGCCGTGGTTGCCGACGCGGACGGCGAACCACCACTGCGACGCGCCCTCCTTGATCCGAAAGCTGAGTGGTCCGGGCAGCGGTGGGTTGACCACCGCGCGGTAGGTGACCGGAACGAGGCCCTGGACCGGGTCGGCGATCCGGGCGAACGCCTCGCGGGACAGGTCGAGGTGGCCGGGCTCGCACTCCGGACACTGGTCCATGATGAGCACCCGGACGGTGCCCTTCGGGCCGACGACGTCGAGGAATCCGCCGCAGGCGGCACCGGCGGAGTATTCCGCCGGTCCGAGCGCGACGTAGAGCCGGTTGGCCGGGGCAGCCGGGTTCGAGCAGTTGCCGCCGGCACCCTTGGAGTCGTAGAAGGTCGCCTTGCCGCTGTGCGTGGCGTTGCCGGTGGGTGGCGCGGCGGCGAGCGTCCGGCCCGCGGCGCAGGCCGGGGTCGAGCCGGATCGCAGGGTGAGGGTGAGCCCGAGCGCCGCCGCGAGGACTGTGACGCCGGTGGCGACCAGCCAGGGCTTTGCGCCGGACGACGGCGCGGGCCGGTCCTCTGGAGGATGGTCCAGGTCGATGTTGATGTCGACAGCGCTTCCGTCCGTCACGACGGCGATGCTGCCGGACCGGGGCGCGTACCGACAAGCGGGCTAAGCCAAAGCTAAGACAGCATCGACGGACAGTGATCGTAGGGTGCCGATTGCCGGTCGGCGGCCCGATCAGGGGTCGATGACGATCGGGTTGCCAACGGCCAGGGGTCCACTGTCGAGCGGCACCAGGTGCAGTCCGAACAGGAGCTTCTGGTCGACGTTGCGGTGCCGCCCGAGGGTGCGCAGCGGCTCCTTCGTGCGTAACCCGGTCTCCTGGTCGGTGGTGGTCACCACGCAGCGGTTGCACGGCCCGGCGGCCCGGAACGACAGGTCGCCGATGCGCAGCGGTCGACCGACCCAGTCGTCCTCGGCCCAGGCCGGCGCACCGCCGACCACCAGGTTGGGTCGGAACCGGGTCATCGGCACCGGTTCCTCCCCCGCCTCGGCCAGCCAGTCGTTGAGGACGTCGAGGGAGGCGGCGTTCGCCAGCAGCAGCGGGTAGGCGTCGGCGAAACTGACCTGGTCGCCGGTGTCGTGGTCGCGGGCCCCGGCGACCAGGTGACGGGTGGGCTGGGCCAGCCAGACCAGCCGGACCGGTCGGCCGAGCAGGGCGCCGAGCCAGTCGTCGGCCGCCTGACCGGCCGGCAGCGCGGGGACCGGGAAGGTCCGGTTGTGGAAGGTACGCACCGCGACCGGTTCGCCGCCGGCCGGCTCCGGCACGTCGAGGTCGGGCTGCCCGTCGGCGCGCAGCGACAGACCTCCGGGGCGCACCGAGGCGCGCAGCCCGACCAGCCGGGTCGTGTCCCGTTGGGTGACGCCGACGCCGTCGGCGTCGACGACCATCCAGCGCCGGTCGCCGGCCAGGCCCCAGGGATGCACGAACGCGCCGTCGTGGTCGAGCCGGTGACAACCCTTGACGGGGTACGTGTGAATCGAGGTCAGCCGCACCCGGCTACCATGCCACGCCGATCCCGTCGCCCGGGTACCAGTGATTTGCCGGGCTCTCCCGATAGGCGAGGAACCGCCGGCCGGTGCGTTCGGCGTGCTCGGCGAGCACGTTGGTGCTTGTGACGTTGTCGGTGAGCAGGATCGCGCCGGGGGCGAGCTTGGGCTCCACGGCGTCGAACTCACGCTTCTCGTGGGCGCGACTGTGGTCGCTGTCGTGCAGGAACAGGTCGACCGGGCGGTCCAGTGCGCCGATCGAGGCGATCGAGTCGCCGATCACCAGGTCGACGACCTCCGACCAGGGCGCGACCTGGGCGAGGTAGCCGGCCTCGGGGTTGATGTCCAGCGAGGTGACCCGGCCCGGGTGCCCCTCCTGAGCGTTGCGCAGCAGGGCGGACGCCAGGACGCAGGTGCCCAACCCCTTGTCGACGCCGGTCTCCACCACGTGCGCGGGGTGGGTGGCCCGGACGATGGCGTACCAACCGACGCGTCGGGCGTAGTGGACCTTCTTGTCGGCGAGACCACGGCGGGCCGCTGTGGCAGTGGCCTGCTCGAGGTGTTGCCGCAGCACGTCGTCGGATTCGATTTCGGCGACGTAGCCACGGACCTGCTTGACCGGGAGGTCGCAGACGATGCTGACGAACCAGGTCAGGTGGTGACGACTGAGCTTGGTCAGTTCGTACGTGTAGTTGTGATGTTCTCGGGAGGTGACCAGCCACCGCGCTGAGACGCGCAACACCTTGGCGTCGTGGCGGGCGATCCGGGCGAGCCGCTTGGGGAACGCGGCGACGGGCGCGAGCGGGCTACGGGCGATGGCTCGGCGCAGCTGGGTGGCGTCCACGGAAGGTTCATACCACCTCTGCGGGGACACCGGGAGAGAGAAGTCACGGATGGTCCGCCGCCCGATTCGGAACCCGCGTCGCGCGATGGTGGCCGGACGAGGGTACGCGGCAAGAAAGCACGTTCAGTAGCATCGCGCCCATGCCACGTCGTGAACAAACAGCGGAGCACTGGACGGAACCGAGTTACGGCGCCGCCGGCGGGCCTCAACCGACCGAGGAACCGTCGCCGGACGCCGCGCCGCCGCGCCGCCGCCGCTGGCGCCGGATCGCCCTGTTCAGCCTGCTGATCGTGCTGGTACTGGGCGGCGGCGGCATGGTGGCCGGCGGTCTCTACCTGCGATCGGTCGAGTCGGGTATCGAGCGGGTCGACGCCTTCGACGGCGTGCCCGAGGAGTCCCGCCCACAGGCGGGCGTCGACGGTGCCATGAACATCATGATTTTGGGCAGCGACTCACGCGACCCGGAGAAGACGAGCGGCTCGCGTACCGACACGATCATCCTGGCCCACCTGCCGAAGGACCGGAAGAGCGCCCAGCTGATCTCGATCCCCCGTGACACCTGGGTTTCGGTGCCGAAGTCGAAGGACGGCAACAACGGTGGCCGGGACGCCAAGGTGAACGCCGCGTACGCCTGGGGTGGGGTGCCCCTGATGGTGCAGACGGTGGAGAAGTTCACAGGTGTCCGGGTGGACCACGTGACGCTGATCGACTTTGCCGGCTTCAAGGAGATCATCGACGCGCTGGATGGCATCGACATCAACTCGGAGAAGAGCTTCACCTCGATCCACGAGCCGTTCCGCAAATTCAACCAGGGCGTGCAGCGGATGGACGGCGAGGCGGCTCTGGACTACTCCCGCCAGCGCAAGCAGTTCGCCGACGGTGACTTCGCCCGGATCCGCCACCAGCAGCAGGTGATCCGCGCCATCATCGACAAGGCATCCTCGGGGGGCATCCTCACCAACCCCGGCAAGTTGAACAGCTTCCTCAAGGCCACCTCGAACTCGGTCTCCGTGGACAAGGAACTGTCGCTGTTCGACATGGCGACGCAGATGCGCGGCGTTCGCGGCGGGAACATGACCTTCGTGACCAGCCCCACCAAGGGCACCGGCCGGATCGGCTCGGAGAGCGTGGTGTTGGCCGACAACGCCCGAGCCAAGACGTTCTACGACGCGGTCCGTCGGGACTCCGTCGGCGAGATCGTCAGCCTCGGCAAGAAGTGACCCTGGGCCGGCGCGGGAACCGCCGGCAGTCGAAACACCAGACGGGCGGCCGGC